>DATAVV010000130.1:0-6176 GCA_036267555.1 Streptosporangiaceae bacterium
CGGCGAGGCCGACGAGGCCGACGGGACCGGCGCGGGCGCCGCCGCCGCCCGCCGCCGCAAGGACCTCGCCGTCGAGGGGTTCCTGCGGCTGCGCGACCAGGTCGCCGAGCACGGCCCGGCCGCGCTCGAGGAGTTCTACGCGACCGCTACCTCGCTGGTCCGCCCCGGGCTGCCCGCCTGGCGGGAGCGCTGGGAGGCCGGGCCGCTCGCCGCGGCCCTGGCCACCGGGGAGCACCTCGACCAGCTCGACGGCGGCCGTCACGACCACCTGAGCCAGGGTCGCCTGACCGTGCTCGGCCCGCCCGATGACCGCAGGTACGGCAACTGCGGCCGCCTCGACGCCTACCCCCCTTACCCGCCCGGCCAGACCCGGCCGGGCGAACCGTGACCGGCCATTGCGACGCGTTAAGGAGCAAAAATGAACCGGCGTTCTTCTCTTTCCTTAGCCCGCGGGCCGCTCGCGTTAGCGGCGGCACTCGCCGGCGGCCGTCCTGGCCGTGGCCGCCCGGCCGGGGCATCGGCGGGAACCGTACCGGCCACCGTGAACGGGGCCGTGCGCTACCAGGAGATCAGCGGCTTCGGTGCGTCCGAAGCGTTCGGGCAGGCGGACACGATCATGAACGCGCCGGCCGCCGAGCAGCGCCAGGCCCTGGACCTGCTGTTCAGCCCGGCGAGCAGGGCGGCGGTGGCGTAGCCGGCCAGGACGAGGACGGCGGCGGCTGGCCCGAGGAGATGGTCGCTGGTGGGGAAGCCGATGGTGCCCCCGCTGACATCGTGGCCGCGATCCAGGCCGTGCACGCCGGCGACGGCTCTCTCGCCCTCGATCGCCCGCCCGAGCAACTGCGGCGACTGGGCCTGGCCGCGACCGCATGTCGCGCGTCGACGCCGCTGGAATCAAATAGCGGCTTCGGCACAGCAATTGTCCGGGCCTGTGCGTGTATTACCGGAAAGCAATCCGATCAACGGAAGGCTGCCCGTGACCTTCGAGGAGTTTGCCGCCTCCCGGCTGCCCGCGGTACTGGCGTTCGCGGCCATGCTGACCGGCCAGCGGGCCACGGCAGAGGACATAGCCCAGGAGGTGCTGACCCGGGCCTGCGCCCGGTGGGACAAGATCGGCGGCCTGGACCGGCCCGAGTTCTACGTGCGGAAAATGGTGCTGAACGAGTTCCTGTCCTGGCGCAGGCGTTCCGGGCGGCTGATTCTCGCGGGTGACGCGGCCGCCGCCGCGCCGAGCACCGCCGATATCGCCGACCAGTACGCCGACCGCAGCGCCTTGCTCGCCGAGATCAGCAAGCTGCCGAGGCGGCAGCGAGCCGTGCTCGTGCTGCGCTACTACGAGGACCGCAGCGATGCCCAGATCGCCGAACTGCTCGGCTGCCGGCCGGCCACGGTCCGCGCCTATGCCTCGCGGGCCCTCGCCGCGCTGCGCATCGAGATGGGCTCGCGGCCAGGAAACCTGGCCGCGCACGGGAGGAGCGAAGTCTGATGAGGACCGAAGATGACCTGCGGTCGGCGCTGCGCTCGCTGGAACGGGAAACGCCGGACGCCGAGGAAGTGCTCAGGCGCGTCGCCTTCCGGACCGGCGCCGGGGTGGCCAGGCCGGGACGGCGGCCTGGCCGGCGGATCCTGGCCGGGTCGGCGGCGGCCGCGGCCGTCGTGGCGGTGGCGGTTGCCGCGGCACTGCTGGCGACCCCGCCCCACGGCCACGGCCGGGTGACGGCGCAGGACGCGCTGCGAATCGTGCCGCGCTACTACATGGCGCTCGTGCCGGACAACCTGAAGTCGTACGAACAGAACCCGGCGGTTGGCGAGGACCGCGCGGCCATCCGGGACACGATCACGGGCCAGACCCTCGCGACCATCCGGCCGCCGAAGCCCTACGTCATGTTCGCTGGTGTCTACGGCGCCGCCGATGACCGCAGCTTCGTGCTCGCCGCGCAGACCACCGTGGCAGGCAGCCAGACCGCGCGGGAAAAGTTCTTCTACGCCCGGTTCAACCCGGCCGGCCACGCAGTCACGCTGACGCCGCTGGCTCTGCCGGGGCTCCCGGTCAGCAACACTTTCGCCGCGGCCGCGCTCTCGCCCGACGGGACCCGGCTCGCGGTGGAAAACCAGAACGGCCCGACCCAGATCACGGTCTACTCGCTGCCCAGCGGGGCGGCCAAAACGTGGACGGCTTACGGCACCCAGCCGCAGGCGATGGGCTCCGACCCCACCAACATGCTGTCCTGGTCGGGCAACGGGACCCTGGCCTTCGGCTGGCAAGGCTCGCTGCCATGGGGCGAGTACCTGCTCAACACCGGCAAAGCGGGCAGCAGCCTGCTGGCCAGCAGCCGCGATGCGCTCTGCCTCCAGCACTCGGCGCCGTCGGCGGCGTACGTCGGCGCCGGTTACGAGGGTTACCTCACGCCCGACGGCACGAAGATCATCACTCCGGTGCTCCGTCCGATCCCGGTCGGCCAGATCCCGCCCGCATGCGACCAGGCGCCAGCGCCGAGCGTCGCGCAGCCGACGCCCGGGGTGACACCGCCGGCCACGGTGGAACTCGAGGAGTTCTCCGCGACGACCGGCCAGGCGGTCGGCGTGATCTACACGAGCCAAGCGCATGGCGCGCTGGCCGACTCGGACGTGTACTGGAGCAACCCGTCGGGCAGCGTGCTTGTCGTGGAAGGCAAGACCGCGCACAGCCCGAGCAGGCAGTGGGTCTTCGGGGTCCTCACCGGCACCACGTTCACGCCCATCCCCGGAACCTCCAGCCCCCCGCTCATACCCATGGTCGCGTTCTAGCGATCCTAGGTGCTGCGCATCCAGCCGAGGCGGGCGTTGTCGCGGCCGGCCCCGGACGCGGCGCGCATCTCCTTGAGCTTGCTGAAGTTGTCGTTGGGGATCAGGTCGGCGGGCGTCACCGGCGTCGGGTACCCGACGCCCTGCAGCACGGTGTCGATGCTGCTGCCCGACGGCATGTAACGGGCGTAGTCGGCCAGGCGGCCCTGGCGGTAGGCGCTGCCCGGCACGCCCACGCCCGTGGTCTCCCGGCCGAACAGGCCGTAGTGGCGGGCGCTGTTCAGGCCGAGGATCATGCGCTTGTCGTGCTCGGTGAGCTGCGGGTAGTGCCACTTGTCGGCGATCTCGTCCGGGATCTGGTACCGCCACAGCGCCTCCACCTGCCACTGCGGGCCGCCGTACCACAGCGAGTCCGAGCCGAACACGATGTGGTCGGAGCCCATGTAGTACATGAGCTGGCCGATCAGGTGCGCCCACACCGTCGGGAACGTGACGATCATCGAGGCCATCGTGGTGCCGAGTTCGGCGTAGACGTTGCGCAGCGGATGGGGCGAGGACGGGGAGGTGGACGTGGGCTCGGCCCCGGCCACGTACCGGCCGCCGGCGATCTGGGCGAACTGCGTGGTCCACCGGATGTTCGGGACCGTGTGGCCCCGGCTGTCGGTCAGCGTGGTGGGCGGCATCGCCCCGGTCTCGTTCTCGATGTCCTGCAGGGACTGCAGCACCCAGAAGCTCGGCCTGATGCAGGAGTGGTAGATGATGAAGTTGAACTGCGGCCAGTCGGTCGCCGCCTTCACCAGGTCGTCGGGGTTGCCGTAGTCGGGCGTGTTGTTCGCGCCGCCCGGCTGCGTGCCCGAGGCCGACAGGCCCTTGTGAATGCAGATGTTGAAGAACCCCGGATGCTTCTCTAGCTGCCGCCGGTTGGCGTTGATGATCGCGTAGGTCGGGTAGGCGATGGCCTCGTCGTCCAGCCGCCAGGTGGTGAACTCGGCGCCGGGGAACGCGCTGGCCGCCTCCGCGACGCAGTATCCCTTCCAGGAGTCGGGCTGGCAGTACTCGATCTGCCATTGCGTGTAGTCACCGAACGCCGGGTCCTTCAGGTTCCCGAGACCGGGGTAGATCTGCGCGTGCGCGAACGCGCGCCGCGAGCCCGCGAGCGCGTTGATGAAGTCGCGGCACTGCGAGGTCTGGTAGCCGGTCAGGATCTCGCTGACCAGGCTCTCGGTGATGTTGCTGGCCGGGCCGGGCACCCCGCCGCCGGGCGGGGTGAACAGCGCGATGTTGGCGTTGCTGACGATCGAGATGCTGGTCTGGGCCTGGAGGTACATGCGGTTGATGTACTGCCCCAGGTGGAACTCGCCGAGCGCGGTCGTGGCCGCCCCGGGGTTGGGCGGGAAGTTCGGGCCAAGCTGGGCCGGGTTCCAGTCCGTCCACGGGTTGCCGAGTTCGTCGGCCCCGGCCGGGTTGCCGCCGGTGCCGTTGAACGGGTTGGTGGCGTAGCCCGCGCCGGCCGAGACCGGCCCCGGGCCCTGCGCGAGCGCCCGCAACCCGTTGGGGCCGTTCATGCTCGACCGGACGATGTGCGTCTGGTCGTCGAAGACGAACACGTCCCTCGGCAGGGCGTTCTCTTCGTAGGCCGCGGTCTCGTACATCTCGACCGGGCGGACGTTGAAGAGTTTCTTGCCGTACACATCGTTCATGGCCAGGAACGCGGCGGCCATGCCACCGGTGCCCGCCAGGAACTTCCGCCGGGTCGTGCCCAGCCGCTTGGCCGCGGTGTCCGCGAGTTCGGTGATCCGGTCCTCGACGTGTTCCTGCTGGCGGGTCTGCGGATGCGGCATGTACTCGCCGTTGGAAACCATCCGGGTCGGGACCGGGGAATGGAAGGGCTCGGTCTCAGCCGGGGCGACGCGCCGCTGCTGCTCGTCGCTCAGCCATGAGTCTTCTTCGCGCGAATCGGGGGGTCGCTGAGAATTCGACCACATATTCCTGCTCCTGCCTGCTCCTGCCTGCTCCTGCCTGCTCCTGCCTGCGGGGGGTCTGGGGGGTGGAGGCGGGCGGGCTGCGGGCACCTGGCCGGCGCCAGCGTAAAGCAAGCCCGGAGAAATTGGGTAGCACGGAATAACTCGTTTCGCGACTTTGCGAAGCCATTAAAAACAGCCTGACTCCGCGCCAGTCGCCCGTCAAGGCTTCTTTATAATGATTCCAAAAATAGACTTCTGTGCTATCTGGTGCCTGATTTCGGCCGTGTTACTGGAGTGCACACGCCGGGCGGACCGGGAGCGGCTACCGCGCCGCGTTAAAGATGGTTACTTGGGGTCGTAGGCGAGGTTGGGGCGGAGCCAGCGCTCGACCTCGGTCACGTCGCTGCCGCGGCGCCGGGCGTAGTCCTCGACCTGGTCCTTGCCGATGCGCCCGACCGTGAAGTAACGCGCCGACGGGCTGGCGAAGATCGCCCCGCTGACGCTGGCCGCCGGGGTCATCGCGAACGACTCGGTCAGGGCCATGCCGAAGCTCTCCGCCCCGAGCAGGTCGAACAGTTCCCTCTTCAGCGTGTGGTCGGGGCTGGCCGGGTAGCCGAAGGCCGGGCGGATGCCCCGGAACCGCTCGGCGTGCAGGTCTTCCAGGGACGGCTCGGCACCGGGCTCGAACCATTCCCGGCGGGCCTGCAGGTGGGCGTGCTCCGCGAAGGACTCGGCCAGGCGGTCGGCCAGCGCCTTGACCATGATCGCCTTATAGTCGTCGCGCTCGGCCTCGAACCGGGCGGACAGGGCCTCGGCGCCGTGGATGGACACCGCGAAGCCGCC
Source organism: Streptosporangiaceae bacterium (assembly GCA_036267555.1). GTDB lineage: Bacteria > Actinomycetota > Actinomycetes > Streptosporangiales > Streptosporangiaceae > JASHPR01. The sequence goes on from DATAVV010000130.1 coordinate 5,592, forward strand.
GAGGTAGTCGCCCTCGGGGTCCAGGTAGTCAGCCAGGCAGCGGTTGGGACGGCCCTCGGGCTTGACGGTCTGCTGGCGCAGCATCGGCAGCCGCAGGCCGGACGGCGATCCGTCCTCGACCCAGATGTCGTCGCCGTCGGAGCGGGCCGGCCAGAACCCGTAGCCGCCCCGGGCCTGGAGCAGGTCTCCGGCGACGATCTCGTCGAGCAGGGCGTTGCCCTCGTCGTAGAGTTCGCGGGCCTCGGGCCGGTCCAGGATGGCCGGCCACTTGCCCTTCAGCTCCCAGGCCAGGAAGAAGAACTGCCAGTCGATCATCGCGCGCAGCTCGGTCAGAGCCGGCGTCACCGTGCGGACGCCGGTGAAGGCGGGCTCGGGCAGGTCGCCGAACACCACCCGCTCGCGGTTGGCGCGGGCCCGCTCCACGCTGAGCAGGGGCTGGGATATCCGGTTCTCGTGCTGCTCGCGCAGGCGCTGCTGCTCGGCCCGGTTGGCCGTGTTCAGTTCCTCGGCCCGGATGGGGTCGAGCAGGTCCGAGACCACGCCCACGACCCGGGAGGCGTCCAGCACGTGCACGGTGGTGCCGTC
>DATAVV010000131.1:0-2530 GCA_036267555.1 Streptosporangiaceae bacterium
CGCCTGCTCACCGGACAGCCGGATGGACTTCTTGCGCCGGGTCTCCTCCATCGCCGCGTCGAAGATCGCGGTGCCGGTGCGCAGCGTGCCCAGGAACGCCGCCTCCTCCGCGTCCAGCACGGTGTGGATGTTGGCCGCGTCGCGGATCAGCTCCGGGTACAGCGGCGCCATCGCCTCGATGGCGGTCTCACCGAGCTCGTGTAGGAAGTGCTCGTCGCTGGCGGAACCGCGGCCGCCCCCGCCCCGCTGGCCACCGGACAGCATGCGCAGGTTACGGATGCTGCGGCGCAGGATCCGCCGCAGCACGTAGCCGCGGCCCTCGTTGCTGGGCAGCACCCCGTCCTCGACCAGCATGATCGAGGCGCGCACATGGTCGGCCACGACCTTCAGCGCGACGTCGGCGCGTTCGTCGACGCCGTACCGCTGCTCGGTGAGCTCGGCCGCACGGTCGAGGATCTTGTAGGTGGTGTCAATCTCGTAGATGTTGTCGACGCCCTGCAGGATGGCCGCCATCCGCTCCAGGCCCATCCCGGTGTCCACGTTGCGGAACGGCAGCGAGCCCCCGATGTCGAAGTCGGTCTTGCTGCGGACCGTGCTCAGCTGGTCCTGCATGAAGACCAGGTTCCAGACCTCCAGGTAGCGGTCCTCGTCCGCCTCCGGCCCGCCCTCCTTGCCGTACTCGATGCCGCGGTCGTAGTAGATCTCCGAGCACGGGCCGCCGGGGCCGGGCACGCCCATGTGCCAGTAGTTGTCGGCCAGGCCGCGGCGCTGGATGCGGTCCTCGGGCAGCTTGACCACGTCACGCCAGATCGCGTAGGCCTCGTCGTCGTCGTGCAGCACCGTGGCCCACAGCCGGTCCTCGGGGAAGCCGAACCCGCCGTCGCGCTCGGAGCGGGTCAGCAGCTCCCAGGCGTACGGGATGGCCATGTCCTTGAAGTAGTCGCCGAACGACCAGTTGCCCAGCATCTGGAAGAAGGTGGCGTGCCGGGACGTCCTGCCGACCTCTTCGATGTCACCGGTGCGCACGCACTTCTGGACGTCGGCGGCACGCTTGTAGGGCGGCGTCTGCTGGCCGAGCAGGTACGGCTTGAACGGCTGCATCCCGGCGATGACGAACAGCACCGTCGGGTCGTCGGCGACCAGTGAGGCCGACGGCACGATCGTGTGCCCGTGCTGTTCGAAATAACTCAGGAAGCGGCGCGCAATCTCTGCCGACTCCATCAGCGGCCATCCTTCACGTAATCGAGGTTTGACCGCGGCCGTCGCGGGACGGCCAGCGGTTACCAGTTGTTCATCGCCAGGGTAGAGCCTGGCTAGTCGTCCTGCCGACTCGTATACAGGTCCATGCCCTCGCGCACGTCGTGGGCGAACCGGCCCGCCGACCGCACGCCGGACACGGTGGCCTTCTGCGCGCGCCACGCGGCCCGCGAGGTGCGCCAGGCGGTCCGGGTGGCCGACCACGTTGGCGCCGGCCTCGCGGTACGGCGGGGCGCGTGAGACACAGCGGAGGCGGGAGTCTGTTGAACTGGATGGGCGGAAATGGGAGCGGACCCGGGCTCGATCGCCCGCGGCGGCCAGAACGGGCCTGCCGCGACCACCGGGCGTTCGCCGCTCACGCGAACCTGGACGGCCCGGCCCACGGCGGTGGCACGCCGGTACCCGGCGATCCCGGCCGCGGCCCCCATCGACAGCCAGAACGCCCGCCGGATCATCGCCGGCCTCCGGTCTGGGCGACCCGGGGCCGGTCCACGTCTGCGCCGGGCTGCTGGGGGCTGGCCAGCTTGGAGTTGGGCACCTTGGGGCCGGAGGCGATGGCGTTGGCGGGCACCGCCTGCCCGTCCCGGCGCAGCGAGACCGCGTGCCGGACCCCGTACACGAGCGCGGCGGCCCGCCCGGCCGGCCCGGTGGCCACCGCCCGCCCCAGCCCGGCCAGCGCCGAGACCTGGGCCCCGAGCTGGGACATGCCGGCGTTCAGCTCGTCCATGCCGTCGGCCACGGTGCTGGTGGCGTCCAGTTGCTCGTGCGCGCGGTCCACCGCGGCCTGGGCCCGGTCGAGCACGCTGTCGCTGCGCGTGCTCAGATCGGCCAGCAGCCGGCGAGCCTCGGTCAGCACCCGGGCCAGCCGGATCAGGACGTAGACGGCCGCGCAGACCAGCACGGCGAAGAAGAAGGCGGCGACCAGCGCGGCCACATCTCCCCAGTTGACCATGCGTATTTCCTCAACAGCTTGGGTTTGGACGGCGGGCGGGTGCGCGTCAGGCCGACCCTATCGCGGGGAAGTTCCGCCTGACCTGCGAAGGATGGCGCGGATCTTCCCGGCGCGTTCAGCCACCCGGGCCTCGTTACCGTGCCCCGTGGGTTCGTAGTAAACCCGGTCGGCTACTGAATCAGGAGCATAACGCTGCGTCACGACTCCTTCGTCGAAGTCGTGCGGATACTTGTACTCCTCGCCGTGCCCCAGGGTCTGCGCCCCGGCGTAGTGGGCGTCCCGCAGGTGCGCCGGAACCGGCCCGACCAGCCCGGCCCGCAC
>DATAVV010000132.1:0-16075 GCA_036267555.1 Streptosporangiaceae bacterium
CGTTAGACAAAGCACACCCGGGTGATACTGGCGGTCCGGCTTATTGGCGGCCACTGGCTGATCGGGCCTCAGCCTCGATCTCGACCCCGGTGGCGATCCAGCACGTTCATCAGCGCCCCCCATAATCAGGTTCTTGGCCAGGCGCGTGGTGAAGTGGACGTCGTCGACCAGGGCGGCGAGACGATCGGCCGAGGTCCGCTCCCCTGCCGGGTGGATCCGGCCCCGGCTGGCGGATGGCTCGGCTCGGGCGCCATCCCGTTGCCGTCCCGAAGTCAGCGCGTGGCCATCACCCGCGCCCAGGTCCTGGCCGACCAGGCCGCCCGGCGCGAGCGGGACGAGCGCGGCCGCGCCGGTGCTGGCGACTATCAGGCCCGGACCGCCGAGGCGCGGGCGATGCTGACCCGGCGGCCGCGGCCGCCGTCAGTCCCGCAGGCCCAGGGATCGCCGTAGGCCGCCCTCGTCGCTGCCGGACAGTTTGCCGCCGTTGGCGAGCAGCAGGTCGATCGCCACGCGGATCAGTGTGTTCTCGGTGATCCGCTCCCCCTCGCCCTTCGGCTTCTGGCGGTTCAGCCGCCGCCGCAGCAGCGTGAGCTCATTGATCTGCCGGGGCCACAGCAGCGTGTCCTTGCGCTCAAGCTGCAGGTACTTCGGACCTGCCAGGTTCGGGACTTCCGAAGTTCGGACCTCCGGAGTTGGTACTTCCGTACTGCGGGACTTGCGAGGTCCGGGATTCCGTGGTCGCGAAGTTGCGGACTCGGCGGCACGCACCGCGGCGGCCGCCGATTCTCCGGAACTCCGGGAGTCCGGACGTTCGGGAGATACGGGAGGCGGCGCCGGGCGCGTGGCTGGCGGTGCGTCCTGAGCCGTGGGCTGCAGCCCGGCCAGGCTGCCCCGGCGCGGGCTCACGAGACACCGGCCTTGCTCGACAGCCGGCCGAGCTCGATGAGCAGTTCGGTCTGTACCCGCCGGGCGTCGTCGAGCGCGGATCGCCAGGACCGGTCGCCCCGGTAGGCGGTCAGCGGCAGGCCGTCCAGCTGGGCCGCGGGCACCGAGACGTAGCGGCGCACGAAACTCTGGAAGTACGGAACTCCGGAACTTTCCAGGAGCGCCCGGGCGTCCTCCACGGGCCCGGCGCCCCGCAGCGGGTCGGCTGCGTTGATGAGCACTTTGTGCGGCAGCCCGGCGGCCGCGATGACCCGGGCCGTGTTCAGTGTCGGCTGGACGGCGGCCCGCTCGGGCACGAACGGGATCACGGCGAAGTCGGCGACGGCCAGGACCTCGCCGAGCAGGGGGGTATCCTGCAAATTTCCTGCGCAGTCCACGATGATGGTGTCAAGCCCGCGCAGGTCCCGCAGCCCGGCGATGGTGTCGGCCCGGTTGGCCGCGTCCAGCACTTCAAAGGACAGCGACTCACCGGCGGCGCTCGCGAACTCGGCGGCGCTGCGCTGCGGGTCGGCGTCGACCACCAGGACGCGGCCGGACGAGTCCGCGAAGACGCTGGCGAGGTTGATGGCGGTGGTGGTCTTCCCGACCCCGCCTTTCTGGTTGCAAACCGCAACGATCCAGGCGCGGCTGTTCGTGTCGATCTCGTCTGCCATGGCGCGCACGGTACTAGCGAAGGCCGGAACTTACCACGTCCGAACTTCGGAAGTACGGAAGTACTGGCGGACTGTCACCCGTCAGCCTTAGACTGACAGCATGGCAGATGAACCTGCGGCCGGGGGCGGCGCGGAGGCGCGCCTGTTCACCACCTACACCTCAACCGACCATGCCCGCGTGGAACTCAGTGCCCGGCTGTTCGCCCTTGCCGGAGAGTGCCACGAGGCGCTTATCCCCGAGAACGCTGCCGGGGATGGCTGGCCCAATGCCGGCATCAAGGTTGCCCAGGACATAATGAGCGCGGCGCGGGGCATCATGGACGCCGCCGTGGTCGCGGCCTACGAGTCCGGCCTCACCTGGCAGCAGATCGGCCGGGCCTTCACGACCGGCCAGGGCGACGACGGCATCACCCGCCAGTCCGCGCACACCAAGTACGCCGCCGCGGTCGCGCAGTTCCACGAGCAGCTGGCCGCCGCGATTGACCGCGCCGAGCGCGGCGAGAACCCTGTCGACTACTCGCGCGGGCCGTGGCCCAAGAGAATCTGCAACACCGAGTCCTACGCCCCGCGCCTGGACCAGGCCGCAACCGTGGACTATCCCGCTGTGCTCGGTACCCCGGCCAAGCCCGGGGAGTTCACCGCCACCCTGTCGGACCCCGCCACGGCCTGCTCGGCGCAGATTGCCGGAGGCGTCCGCGGGCCTGACGCGCGCCCGCTCGGATGCCGGTACACCGAGCAGCTGGACGACCCTTACGGGGACGACGGCATGTACGGCTGGCTCGCCTGCACCAGCCACGAAGGACACTTGGGCGATCATCACCTGGCCGTGAGGACAGAAGGGTAGGGGACGTCATCATGACCGATCCGGACGAGACCGCCGACTTGGTGAACGGACTCACCCGGGGCTACCGGGACCACCGGGACGACGAGGAAGCTCAGCGGCCGGTCAGGTACAACGACGTCAGTTGTGAGCACACCATGGTGGACGCCCGCAGGCGGTACGACGAGCTCACTGAGCGGGACCTGACGGCGTGGTCACGGGCGACTCTGCAGGCCCATGGCGAGTGCGGCCCGGCCAGGCATGCGGTTCTGGACGCCGGGCCGCTGACCGTCAGCGAGCACCTGGAGGTGCTGGCCAACGGCGAGCTGCTGGCGCGCAACTACCGTCGGCCGTCCCAGGTCGACGCCGCGGTCAAGGCCGGGGCGACCTGGCAGCAGATCGCCGAGGCGCGCGGGCAGACCGAAGGCCAGGCCCGGGTCGAGTACCGGGAATGGGCCGAGGGCCAGCACAAATACGCCGACATGAGTGACGCCGACTACGAGGCCGCAATCGAGCGAGTTGCCGGTGCGGGGGCGGGGGAGTAAGCCACCAGCACCAGGCGAGAGCCGCGTTCCGGATTCACGTCCGGGTACGCGGCTCTTTCGTGTTCAGTGCACCGGGGGGGGCGGCCGGGCCAGATTGAGCATCCCCCCGGCCACTCAGCCCGGGAGCGGGGGGCAGGCACGGGCCGAAGCTGGCTTGATGCCACTCCCAGGCGTGAGAGCGCCGCAGCTGGTTAAGTTACGTTTCATTAATTTCATTCGTTTCATTTCATAATTGCGCGGCGAAACGAAATGATATAGACTGAGGGCACCCGGTGATGAGGAGAAGCCTGATGGACGACACCCAGGTCGTGACGTGCAAGTTCCCCGGCTGCGAACAACTGCCCGCCCGGCCGTCCGGCCCGGGCCGGCCGCCCGAGTACTGCGAGAACCCGGAGCACACGGCGTTGAAGGCGTGGCGGGAGCGGCAGCGGCTCGCAGCCGAGCAGGGCGGCGCCGTGGTCACCGAGGCCGAGACCGAGCAGCCGGTGACGATGGCCCGGGCCGGGGCCACCGAAATGCTGCGAGAGATGCGGGCGCTGGCCGAGCGGATGGACGGCATCGCCGGGCGGGTCCGCCAGGCGGCCGAGACGGTGGGGGATCCGACCGCGGCCGAGGCGGAGATGGAAGCTGCGCGGACCGCCGCTGACGAGCGGGCCACCGCGGCCGAGGCGGCCCGGGCCGAAGCGGAGCGCCGGGCGGCTGCCGCCGACCAGATGCGGGCCCTGGCCGACGCCGCAGCGGAAGAGGCCAGCGAGCACCTGGCCGCGGCTCAGGCCCGCACCGGTGAGGCGCAGGACCAGCTGGCCGAGGCGATCGCCGAGCACCGGGCCGAACTGGAGCGGATCCGGGAAGAGACCACCGGGCGCGTCGCCGCCGCCGAAGCGGCCAGGGACACCGCCATCCGGCAGGCCGAGGCCGATGCGGCCGCAGCGTCGGCGGCCGCCGACGAGCGGGCCGGGCGGGCCGAGCAGCAGGCCCGCGAGGAAGCCACCCGGGCCCAGGCCGAAGCACACGCCCAGGTCCGGGAGGCCGAGGCCGCACTGGACCAGGCACGCCGGCAGGCCGGGCAAGCCCAGGAAGCTGCCAGCAACGCGGAGCAGCGCGCGGCCGCGGCCGACGCCCGCGAGGAAGCCGCCCGGGCCGACGCCACCCGGGCGCGCGAGGAAGGCGCCCGAGCACTGGACCAGGCACGGGCCGACGCCACCCGGGAACGCGACGACCTCCGCCAGGCCCTGGAAGCCCGCATCCGAACCGCAGAGGCCGAGCTGGACCGCCGGGACCATGACCACACCGCCGAGCTCAGCCGCATCCAGGCCGCCGCCGACGCCCGGGCCACGGCGCTGGAAGAGGCCCGCGCCGACCTGCGGGCCCGTACCGAGCGCGCCGAGCACGACCTCGACCAAGCCCGCGCCGAGCTGGGCCGCCGACAAGAAGCTGCCCGGCCGGGGCGGCCCCGGCGGACCGGGGCTGGCTCGGACTGACCCCGTTCCCTCAGCCTGAGAGGCCCCCTGGTACGCCAGGGGGCCTCACCATTAAGCGCGCCAACGGCGGCCAGGCCGGGCCGCAGGCTGGCCGAATACACCCGAACGTACGATCGAACCCATGGCGGGGGCATGGATCGAGATACCGGACGAGTGGGGCTGGGGCCAGACCCGGATACTGCGGACCGAGCTCCAGGGCGCGGGCTACTGGACCGAGGAGTGGCGCGGCGTCCGGGGCGTGATGGTCTGGGTCACCGGCGACAAGGTCGAGCTGGACCGCGAGCCGCCCGACCATTGCCCGGACGCCTGGTGACCACGCCACGGTCCGTAGGTGACGCCGACGCTGTCCCGGGCCAGCCGGGGGCCGCCGAGCGGCGAGTACCGCCGCGCCACGCGGCCGTCTGGATCCGGATTGCGGGGGAGTGGCGCGCCGGGCGGATCTCCGCGTGGATCTTCGGAGCCGGGGCGGCGCCAGGGGAGCGGCAGTGCCAGGTGGGGCCCGACCCGGACGACGGGCGGCCGTGGGCGGGGCGGTACGTCTACGACCGGGCGGCCATCCGGCCCAGGTACGGCATTCAACCTCCGGTCTCGGGTGCTCCTTACCGGACTGACCCTCTGTAGCAGCCCAGGCGCTTTTGCCTGGGCTGCTTAGTGCTCTGATCTGGTGCTGTTCGAACTTGCCCTGGTCTCTGTCCTGCTCCTCCAGGCTCCTCGTTTCCTGCCGGATGTCACTGTCCACCGCTTCACTGGATCATGCCGACCAACCCAACAGACCGTTGCATTTAAATGATCTTGGATGAGATCAAGATCATTTACGGCGATTTAACCAGGGTTCAAAAACGAGGGGCAGAGACATGACCGTGGTCACCGCCAAGAGCGGTTTTGACCTGGGCTATGTCTGGAAAGGCCAGGGCGGGGCCGCTGCGGAGCGTCAGCAGGAGCCGAGCGGCGGCTACTACATCGACGCTGCTCAGGCGGGGGAGGCGCCGGGCCGGTGGTCCGGCCGCGGCGCCGAAGCCCTGGGCTTCGAGCCCGGCCAGTGGGTCGAGCGGGAACCGTATGAGAAGGTCTACCGGCAGGTGGATCCGCGGACGGGTGAGCAGCTGGGGCGGAAGCCCGGCGGGTACGCCAAATATGCCGATCACCTGGGCAAACTGCTGGCCGCTGAGCCGCACGCGACGCGGGAGCGGCTGGCCGAGCTCGAGCGGCAGGCCGCTCAGGCGACCCGGAAGTCGCCGGCCTACACCGATGTCACGGCCTCGATCGCCAAGAGCGTGAGCATCCTTCACGCCAGCATCCGGGAGAACGCCCGGCAGGCCCGCCAGCTGGGGGACGCCGAGGCCGCCGAGTGGTGGGACGCCCGGGAGGCCGAGTTCTCGGAGATGGAGCAGGCGGCCAACCGGGCCGGCCTGGAGCACCTGCAGCGGTGGGCGGTGACTCGGACCGGCTACCACGGCAAGCGGGTCGGCGATGAGGAACCGGGCCGGTATGAGGCCACCGGCCTGGTGGTCACGTCCTGGCTGCAGGGCACCAGCCGGGACGGCGACATGCAGGACCACATCCACAACCAGATTGCGCGGATGTCGCTGACCGCGCGCGATGGGGTGTGGCGCGCGGTCGACACCATGGCGCTGCGCGCGCAGCTGCCGGCGGTGCAGGCGATCGTGTCCGCGCACCTGGAGGCCGACCTGGTGCGCCGGTTCGGGGTGACGCTGTCCGCGCGGCCGGACGGGATCGGCAACGAGATCGAGGGCATTTCGCGCGCGCAGATCGAGGCCTACTCCACGCGCACGCAGACCATCGACCGGGCGACCCCGGCGGCGGTGGAGGCCTGGACGCGGAAGCATGGCCGGGCCCCTAACCGGCGGGAACTGCTGTACATCCGCAAAGAGGTCACGGTGGCCACCCGGGAGGGCAAGGAGGAGGGGGCGATCGACTGGGATGCCTTGGCTGCCAGCTGGGGCGCTAAGTGGGATGCCTCGGAGGGCAGCACGCTCGCGCAGGTCGCGCCAGCCGTATCCAACCTGCGCGGCCCGGGCGGCGATGCGTCGCGCGAGCCGAAGCTGGGGGGGCCCGCGCCGATTATGGACGCGCAGCACCGCGCGATGCGCCGCGCGCTCGCGCGGGTTCAGACCGCGCAATCGACCTGGACCCGCGCGGACCTGATGCGCGCGATGGCCACCGTGCTGCCGGCCGAGGCCTACGCGATGACCCCGGAAGACCTCGTCGCCCTGGTCCACGACCTCACCGACCGGGCCATCGCCGGCGAGGTCGAGCAGGTGCTCTGCCTGGACGCCCCGGAGTGGCCGCCGCTGCCTGACCACCTGCGGCGGGATCTGGACGGGCGCAGCATCTACACCCGGCCCGGAACGAGCCGGTACGCCACCGAGGTACAGCTAAGCCGCGAGGAACGCCTCGTCACCACGGCCGGGGCCACCACCGCCCCGCGGCTGGACGAGGACGAGTCCGCCGCCCTGCTAGGCAGCACGGCCGAGGACCTGGCCGCAGCGGGCCGCGCCCGCGCCCAGGACGCGAGCGGCCGGCTGGCTAATGGCCTGCGGATGGACCAGGCCGCAGCGGTGCATGCCGGGCTGACCTCGCCGCGCACCGTCTACACGATCGTCGGCCCGGCTGGCAGCGGCAAGACGCACGTCCTCGCGCAGGCCGCGCGAATGTGGCCCGGGCCCGTCGTCGGCCTCGCGCCGAGCCAGGCCGCGCGCAACGTCCTCGCCGGCGCCGCGCAGATCGAGGCCTACAACACTGCCAAGTTCCTCGGCCACCACGAGACCAAGGGCCGCGGCTTCTACGGGCCTAGGGAGATCCAGCCGGGCACTCTGCTGATGCTGGACGAAGGCTCGATGACCAGCACCGAGGACATCCGGGACCTGGCCGAGCTCGCCGCCCGCTACGGGGCCAAGCTGCTGATCGCCGGTGACCACGGCCAGCTGACCGCGGTGGAGGGCGGCGGCGGCATGGCTCTGCTGGCCCGCGAGTACGAGCACGCCCAACTGGCCGAGCCGGTCCGGTTCGCCGCCGACTGGGAGCGGGAGGCCTCACTCCGGCTCCGCGCCGGTGACGCCGAAGTGCTCACCGAGTACGACCAGCACGGCCGGATCAGCGGCGGCACCGCGGACGAGGCGCTTGACGGCGCCCGAAAGTCGTACCTGGCCGCCTACCTGGACGGCCGGGACGTCCTGCTCATGGCTCACAGCCACGAAACCACCCTTGAGCTCAGCCGCCGGATTCGCGATGACCTGCAGCACCTCGGCGTCGTCAGCCGCGGTCCGGAAGCGCCGCTCAAGGACGGAGCGGCCGCCAGCGTCGGCGACCTGGTCATCACCCGGAAGAACAACCATGACCTCGGCGTCGCCAACGGCGACACCTGGCGGGTTGAGGCCATCAACGGCGACGAGCTCGTGCTCCGCAAACTGCTCGACGCCGACCGGGATACCGGGCAGCGCCAGTACGCGGCCAGCACCGTGACCTACCGGGACGGCAAGAGGAATGCCGACCTCGCCTACGCGATCACCGGGCACTCGGCTCAGGGCCGCACGGTAGCCGAGGCCGCCGCCCTCATCACCGGCACCGAGACCCGCGAGTGGGCCTACGTGGCGATGACCCGGGCCGTCAACCGGAACACCGTCTACGCGGTCACCGACCCGGCCCGGGCCGCCGAGCCGGAGCCGGGCACTCGCTCGGCCCCCGAGCTTGACTGGTACGAGAAGCTCGGCCGGGAGCGGGAAGCCTGGCCCGACCCCGAGCTCTTCCGGGTGCGAGAACGCGACCACGAGGCCCGCGAGCCGATCGCCGTGCTGTCCGACGTCCTGGCCAACGAGGGCGCCGAACTGTCCGCGCTCGAGGTCCAGCGCCGCAACCTGGCCAATGCCGACCACCTCGGCAAACTCCACGCCATCTGGCAGGACCAGACCGCCGAGGCGATCACCGGCCGGTACGAGCGCCTGCTGCGCGAGCACCTGCCAGCTGAATACCAGGACGCCCAGCTGAGCGGTCACGCCACGTGGCTGTGGCGGACGCTCCGCAGCGCCGAGGCGGCCGGGCAGGACGCGAGCGATGTTCTCGCCCGGGCGATCGGCTCAGGGCCCCTGACGGGATCCAGGGACGTCGCCGCGGTGATCGACGCCCGGATCCGCGAACAGACCGGCTCGCTGGTGCCAGAGGCGCCAGGATCGTGGGCCTCCCGCGTGCCGGACATCGAAGACCCCGAGCGCCGCGAGTACGTCGCCCAGCTCGCCGAGGCGATGGACGCCCGCGCGGACCGGCTCGGCGAGCACACCGCCGGCCAGCAGCCGGTCTGGGCTGTGCGGGCTCTCGGTCCCGTGCCCGAGGATCCGGTCGACCGGCTGGACTGGGAAGGCCGCGCGTCCAAGGTCGCCGCCTACCGGGAGACCTTCGGTTACAGCCACCTGTTCGAGCCGATCGGGCCCGAGCCGGTCAACTCCCCGGAAGCCCGGGCCGCCTGGCACGAGGCCTTTGCTGCCCTCGGCCCGGTCGACGGCGTCGACCTGCGCGGCGTGCCGGACGGCCGCCTGCTCAACATGCGGGCCACCTACGAGGCCGAGACCGCCTGGGCGCCACGGTATGTCGGCGACGAGCTCCGGCAGGTCCGCCTCGGCGAGCACGAGGCCCGGCAGACCGCCAGCCTCGCCACCGCCCAGGCCCGGGCCGCGCGGGCCCGCGGCGAAGCCGAGGCCGCCGGCCGGCACGAGGCACACGCCCGCTCAGCCCAGGTCACCGAGGGCATCTTCGGTGGACTGATCGGCAAGCTCACCGAGACGATGGAAGCCCGGGCCGAATGGGAGAAGACCACCGAGCAGGGGCGGCATCTTGCCGTGGCGGCGCACAGCGAATACATGCGCCGGCACCCGGACGCCGAGCTGGAGCCGTTGCGATCCGCTGAGCCGCCGCAGCCGGACGAGACCGAGCGGGAGGCCCTGCAGCCGGAGCCTGAGCGGACTGAGCACGAGACGCCGCAGTGGGTCGCCGAGCTCGCCGAACGGAACCAGGCCACGATGGCGAAGATCGACGAACGCCGCGGCCTGCGCGTGCCCAGCGAAGACCACGAATGGGAAGACGAGGGCCTGGCGTGGCCGGACGAGGTACGGCGGGAACGCGATGCGGTGATCCAGCCGCCCAAGCCTGAGATCAAGCCTGCCGAGCCCGTCGCCCAGGCGGCCGCGGCCCAGGCAAAGGCGCGCGAAGCTGGCGATTGACGGTGGCCACGCGCACACTCGGAACGAGAAACCAGTGAACGGAAAGGCTCTGATCATGGCCGAGCAGATCGCTCCGCCCGGGCGGGCCCGGGTTACGCGCTGCGGCGAATGCAGCGGCCGCGGGCACTACAACAGCGGAAGCGAGTGCTCTGGCTGCGAGGGGACCGGCTGGGAGCTCTGGCAAGCCTGCCCGCGCTGCGGCGACATCGGCTTCGACCGTGTCGGCGCTGGCCAGTACGCCTGCCGGATCTCCTGCGGTTACCAGTGGGGCGAGGACGATCCGGGCTGGCGGGCACAGCGGTTGCCTGATCACCTGCTGCCTTTGGCCGACTCGGCCGGCTCGGTCAGCGTGACCATGACCAGCGGCTACGGGCCGCCGCAGTGGCCCGGGCGCTAGAGCGGGCGGTCCGCTCGGCGCCGGGGCTCCCGAGGTTAGGCTGCGGTGCTTTCTTTGGCGGCGGCTCCGTGCGAATGCGCGGGCAAGTAGCGGAGAACGGCTACATCACCGACCGCCTGGACGTCGGCCAGCGTCATACGGGATCCGGGCCCATCGGGGAACAGTGCTGGATTGACGAACCTGGGTGCCGCGGGATCTCCGACAAAGAAAGGCGCGACGGCCAGCTGTATCTCGTCGGCCAGCCCAGCCGACAGGAATTGCGTGTGAATGGTGGCGCCACCCTCAACCATGAGCCGGTGAATTCTGCGAGCCCCGAGATCGTCAAGCATCGCGGCGAAATCCAAGTCCTCTCCCACGCTGGCGACTTCAGCAAGGTCGCCGAGCCGGGCCCGCACTTTCGCCACGACAGAATCGGGGCAGTACACGAGCTTTGCGCCGCCGTGGTGCCAGAACTTCAATTCGGGATCCAGGTCGCCGCTGGCGGTCAGAGTTACCTTCAGCGGATACGGCGGCAGCCCGCGAGCCTCGCGCTCGGCGCGGCGCTCCGGAGAGTTGACCAGCAGGCGGGGATTGTCCCGGCGCAGCGTCGTAGCGCCAATCAGGATCGCATCGGATTCCGCGCGCACCTGGTCGACGCGGTCAAAGTCAGCGGCGTTGGACAGCAGCAAGCGCTCATCTGTCGTGTCGTCAATGAACCCGTCGACGGACATTGCGCAGCTGAGCAGCACATACGGGCGGTTTCCCATTTTCAGCCTGTCCTCTCGGCGGGGATGACGGTGGTGAGCGCGTCGCGGAAGCTGGCAACCGCGGGCACGGCCGCCCACGACGCCAGCCCGGCGCCGACCTGGGCGAGTTCGTTTATCACCCGGCCCGACTGCGTGTCGTAAGCAATGGCAATGGCCTTCATGCCGACGCTGGCCGCCTGCTCGGGCTCGCGTGCCTGGGCATGGGCCAGGGATTCCCGGGCGAGGTATACGCCACGGTCGCGACGAAACGACTCGGGGAGTTCCCGGATCGCCTGCTGAAAGACCTCAGCAGCTTGAGCGTGCTCGCCAAGGGCAGACAGGCACCGGCCGCGCTGAACCTCGATGTAGGAACTGTCCAGCCACGATGCCCAGGGGGATTTCGGATCATCGTCAAGGCGCTCAGCGGTCTCGCGGGCGCTGTCGATGGTTCGCATGCACGCGGCCGCCTGACCGGCGAGAGCGTGGCCGTGCGCGCCGTAGGTGGCCGCTGTTGCCTGCAGCCTGCTGCCTTCCCGGGCCATGTTTCCGGCCGCGTCGGCCAGGTCGACGGCGTCGGCTGATTCGTGCATGTCTCCGGCGAGCTGGCTCTTGCGAGCCATTACGTAGGTAGCAAGGTTCTGGTCGGCGGCCATTTGAGACCACTCAAGGGCCCTGTCCAGCCAGAACCGCGCGCCGTCGAAATCCCGGGCGTCCTGGTGAAGCCAGCCGGCGAACTCAGCGTATTCAGCCTGAATGACTAGAAGCTCGCGGCGGTCGGCGCCGCGGCGGCCGCTGCGCAACTGGTGGATCATCTGAATCTGACTATGCACGGCTGGCATAACGCAGTCCGATCCCAGCAGATTGTCGGACTCGACGAGGGTGCCTCTTAGCTGCCGCAGGTGCTCGATGGGCGTCATCTCCGTTGGCTCGCTCGCCGCGGCCCGGATCTTCGCCATGACGGCCCCGCCCGGGCCAGGTGTAGATGCTGTGGCGATGGCGGTGAGCGCGGCGGCACCCAGGCCGCCGGTCAGGAACGTGCGCCGCGGGATAGACACCCAGATAGTCCTTCCATCAAGGGCGCGGCAGGGGACGACGATCGCATCCCCTTCGCATATCGCCGATGAGGCGTCTTCGAGATAGGCGTCTGTGGGCGTCGCGCGGTTTGACTCCGCAGGGTCGGCCCGGGCTGCGAGCATCGCGCACGCCTGGACGACCGTGGATGGCGGCTCCACGTCCGATTCCCACGCCTGGACGAATCCGGGCCGGGGCAGCCAGCCAAGCAAGGGCTCAAGGGCCGCGGCAAATTCCCGGGCAGACATCCCGGTACGAGCCCGCGTGTCTCGAACCTGAGCGCACACGAGGCCGACCAGGTCCGGTGCATACCCGTGGTGAGCACGGAGGTCGATCACGCGGCCGGCCATAAGCCCACGTCCCGCGTCTGTATGTCTGCTCTTTCCTCATCGTGCGAGTAGCTCTGGCCTCGCGCGGAATAGGCCGCCATCATCTGCGCCTGGAGGTGCTCGACGTCCTCGCGCAGCGAGGCGATCTCGGCGCTGAGCCGGGTGTCGAGTTCTCGCACCGCCGGTGATTCGGATTCCGGACCGGTGCCGCCCTCGGCAGGGTTGGCGATGACCTCCGACCCTTTGCCCTGCACCGTGTCGATCAGCCCTTCGCTGCGCAAGACGTCTAGCGCGGCGGCCACCGTGCCGGGCGCCACCGCGTAAGTCGCGGCCATCGCCCGGAGCGCCGGGAGCTTGGCGCCGATCGGCAGGCTTCCCGTCTTGATCTGTTCCCGGACGTCGGCGGCGATCTCCAGGTACGGCACGCGGCCGGCTCTTGTTGCCATGCCTCCAGCGTAACCGTGCTGGGTGTCTTAATACACCTGGTCACCCGTGGGTATCTATCTCTCTTCGTTCAACTGTATTGACAGTCTTGAACAGTTGGACAATCATGGACCTCAGACAGGCAGCAATGCAGCAAGCAGCCTTCCTGACTTCGCAGATCTTGAGAGGGATCCATGCCAGAGACCAACGAAGATGCCCGGCCTGCACTACCGGGTCCCGATCTTCAGCTCGAGGCCGGGCTTTTCGGTGTCGATACGACCACTATCGATGGCCGCGCGTACGCGTTGCCGTACTGCAAGGCGTGCGACGGGCGCGTGACCCGGCCGTTCCGGCTCGCTGACCTCGCGGAGGTCCTCGCCGCGGTCCGTCTTCACCAGTGCCCCAAGCGGTCCACGGGGGCGCAGTCGTGACCCCCGCTTCGCAAACCGCTGCGGCGCTGGACATCCGGCTGGCCACCCGCATCAGCGAGCCGGTGGACAAGCGCCTCCGGCTCGCTGCCCTCGTCCGCCGCATGCCCCTTGGCCAGTTTCTTGACCTCGTTCTCGATGGGGCGCTGCCGCCGGTCGACCAGCTCGCCGACCAGATCCGTGGAGGCACCACCGATGAGCACTGATGCCTGGCAGGCCTTCGGTATCCCCGACGAGGCTTACGCCGAGTCTGCGGACGGCCGCGGGCAGAGGATCCTGAATATCAGCTGGCGCAAGCTGCGGTCGGAGCGCAAGGCCGCACGTGCCGGGCGCCGCGGCGACCCGTCCAGCACGTGGCTGCGCTCGGCGCTCATCGGCCTGGGCGTGCTCGCCGCCGCCGCGGCCGCGGTCTCGTTCGCGGCTCAATACCACCTCGTCTTCGCCGCCAAGGGCATCCCGTGGGTCTCTGCGCTGGAGGCCGGGATACCGGACGCCGGCTCGATGGTGTTCGCCTGCCTGGGTATCGCTCTGGCGCTCAGGGGCAAGCGAGCGCTGCGGGCCAGGGGCGGCAACCTGGCTTGTGTCGGCCTGTCCCTGGCCATGAACCTGATCGCCGCGGCCGCCGGATGGCGGGGTGTGGCCATCTGGGTGATGCCGTCCGCGGTGTACGCCTTCGCCAGCGACACCTTGATTGGCGTCGTCCGGGCCCACCAGCTGGCCCGCCTGGAGCGTGCCGACGACGAGAAGACTGCGCTGGCTGCGGTGGGCGGCCTGATCTTGTGGGCCCTGCGGCTCATCCTCGCGCCGGCGTCGACGCTCACCGGCTTCCGCAGCTGGGTCATCGAGGCCGCGCCGGTCGCACCCGGTCGGACCGCTCCGGCCACCGCGGTGACCGCCCCCAACGTGGCCGCGCTGCCTGCCGCTCCCAAGAAGCCGGGCAGCGTGGCCACCTCCACTCCCGCCCCGCGGCGCGCGGCCACCAGGCGGGGTGAGTCCAAGACGGCCCGGTTCCTGGCCCTGGTCCAGGAGCGCTATGGCGATCTGGCCGGAATCGACCCGGACAAGGTCTCGCGGATCAGTACCGAGCTTGCGCCCGAGGTCGGCCTTGACCCCGGTGCCGCCCGTTCGGCGCTGCGGCCGCGCGTGATCAAGGCCCGGCAGGAGGACATCTGATGATGACGCTGATCTGCATGGCCGCCATGTTCGCCGGCGGTGTCCTGGTGCTGCTGGCCGGAAAGATCCAGTCCGGCTGGCTGGCCGGTGTGGCGTTCCTGGTGACTGCGGGCGCTGGAGCGTTCCTGTTCCTCAAGCATGGCGTGTGGCCGCTCATCCCGCCGGTGCTCGGCGTGGTGGCCGTCATGGCCGCGTGGTGGGCGCTGGTGCCGCACCGGCGCCTGCCGGGTAACCGGGTGCGGCACATCCGGATCCGGGTCCGGCTGCGGCTGCATCCGGGCCGTGGCCACGCCACGCTGTTCGCGGTGTGGCTGCGGTGGGGGCGGCTGGCGGCGTTCCGCCGCAGCGCCACGATCCGCCCGTCGCTGCCGTTCTGGGCCCGGGTGATGATCGGTGTGGCCGCGTATTCGGTCATGCTCG
Organism: Streptosporangiaceae bacterium; assembly: GCA_036267555.1. Taxonomy (GTDB): domain Bacteria; phylum Actinomycetota; class Actinomycetes; order Streptosporangiales; family Streptosporangiaceae; genus JASHPR01. Next base: position 14,642 of record DATAVV010000132.1, read on the forward strand.
GGCGGGCGCACTGGCGGCATGGGATGCGGGTTCCGCTTGAGGAGCACGTGCTGGTGATGGCCCCGCCCCGGACGGGCAAGTCGGGCTGGCTGGCGCGGATCATCATGCGTTACCCGGGGCCGGTGCTGAGCACCACGACCAAGCCGGACGTGTACTCGCTGACCTCGGGTATCCGGGCCCGCGGCTTCCGCCCGGTGGAGGTGTTCAACCCGGCGGGGATCGGCGGCCTGCCGAGCACGTTCCGGTGGTCGCCTATCGCGGGCTGTGAGGACAGGGCGGTCGCGATCCGCCGCGCGGACGGATTCGCTGACGCGGTCGAGCTCGGCGAGGACTCCGCGCTGTTCAAGAACGCGGCCCGCTCCTACCTGCGGGCGCTGTTCCACGCCGCCGCCCTAGTCGACGGTGATATGCGCCTGGTGTCCATGTGGGCGCTGACATCCAGCAGCGGCGGCGCCAAGCCGGCCGAGCAGATCCTGATCGACCACGGGGCGCCGGACTGGGCCGCTGAGCTGTCGCAGCTGCGCAGCAAGGCCGACAAGACCGCGGCCACCAACGAGATCGTGATGAGCCAGATGCTCGGCTTCATGATGACCCCGGCGCTGGCCGACGCGGTCCTGCCCGAGCCAGGAGACGTGCTCGATGTGGCCGGGTTCCTGCGACGGTCCGGGACGCTTTACATGATCGCCGACAACGCGGGCCGTGAGGAGGCCCCGCTCGCGCCGCTGTTCGCCGCGATGACCAGCGAACTGCACTACGTGGCCACCCAGATCGGGCAGGCCTCGCCCGGTGGCCGCCTGGATCCGCCGCTGCTGATGGCCCTGGATGAGGTCACCCAGATCTGCCCGGTGCCGCTGCCGTTCTGGCTGGCCGACTCCGGCGGCAAGGGCGTCCAGATCATCCCGGTGGTGCACGGCGAGGCGCAGCTGCGCTCGCGCTGGGGCGACGACGGCGCCCAGGTCGTCATGGACACCTGCGGGACCAAGGTGTGGCTGCCCGGCATCACCGACCCCAAGACGCTGAAGATGGCGTCCGAGCTGTGCGGGCAGGCGGGCTACCGGCTCAAGGGCCAAGAGCACGAGTCGATGCACGACGTGATGGCCCCGGACATGATCCGCCAGCTGCCGGAGCGGCACGCCCTGGTGGTGCGCGGCGGCCTGGCACCCGTGATCACCCGGCTGCCGATGGCCTGGAAAGACCGGCTCTACAAGCGGGCCCGCCGCGGCGGCTGGGCCGTCTACCCCGCCTACGCGCGAGCAGACCTGGGCATGCCAGCCGGGCTGCCCGGGCCGGACCCGGACGAGGCGCCCGAGCCGGTCGCCGGGATCGAGACCGGCTACTCGTGGACACCGGGGGCACGATGAGCACCCCGGCCCCGGACAGCGGCGTCACCGCCGCCCTGCTGCAGATGCAGCAGCTCGCCGAGCAGTTCGGCCA
>DATAVV010000133.1:0-8924 GCA_036267555.1 Streptosporangiaceae bacterium
CCTGGCCTCCGGCGGCGAACTGGTCGTGCACCCGCCGCTCGGGAAGATCTTCATCGCCGGCGGGGAGTGGCTGTTCGGCCTGACCCCGTTCGGATGGCGGTTCGCGGTCGCGGTGATCGGCTCGGTCTCGATCCTGATGACGGCCCGGATCGCGCGCCGGATGACCAGGTCCACGCTGCTGGGCTGCGTGGCCGGGCTGCTGCTGGCCGTGGACGGGCTGGAACTGGTGATGAGCCGCACGGCGATCCTGGACATCTTCGTGATGTTCTGGGTGCTGGCCGCGTTCGGCTGCCTGGTGCTGGACCGGGACCAGTCCCGGGCCAGGATCGCGGGGGCGGCGATGGCCGGCGCCGCGGGCGCCGGGGGTCCCCGGCTCGGCATGCGCTGGTGGCGCCTGGCCGCCGGGGTGTGCCTGGGTGCCGCCGTGGCCTCGAAGTGGAACGGGATCTGGTTCCTGCCCGCGTTCGCGCTGCTCACGTTCTTCTGGGATGCGGGCGCGCGGCGCGCCGCCGGGTTCACCGCGCCCTGGAAGGGAGCGCTGGCGGGCACCGCGAAGTGGATGCCGGTCACGTTCGCGGTGGCGCCGGTGGCGACCTACCTGGCCGCCTGGAGCGGGTGGCTCGCCTCCCCGTACGGCTTCGACCGGAACTGGGCGGCCCAGCACGGCAACCACACGCCGGTGTGGTCGGCCCTGGACTCGCTGATTCAGTACAACAGGTACATGCTCCAGTTCGGCCTCGGCCTGACCAAGGGGCATCCGTACAAGTCTCAGCCGTGGACCTGGCTGCTGATCAGCAGGCCGGTCTCGTTCTACTACGCGACGCCGAAGACCTGCGGGGTGAAGGCCTGCTCGCAGGAGGTGCTGGCCATCGGCACCCCGCTGATCTGGTACGTGTCCATCCCGGTGCTGCTGGTCTGCGTGGTGTGGTGGCTGGCGCGCCGGGACTGGCGGGCGGGCGCGGTGCTCCTTGGGGTGGCCGCCGGATGGCTGCCCTGGTTCTGGTTCGCCTGGCACGACAACCGGACCGAGTTCTACTTCTACTCGGTGGCCTTCGACCCGTTCCTGGTCATAGGGATCGCGCTGTGCATCGGGTTGCTCATCGGCCCGGCCACCGCGGCCCCGGTGCGGCGGGCCACGGGCTCCGTGCTGTCCGGCGCCTACCTGATCGCGGTCATCGCGGACTTCTACTACATGTACCCTCTGCTGACCGCCCAGGTCATCCCGTACTCGTCGTGGTTTGCCCGGATGTGGTGGCACGGCTGGATCTGACGCCAGGGCCCGCGACCGGCCCCCGATCCGGACCGCGACCGGCCCCCGATCTGGCCGCGAGCCTGAACGCGAGCTGAGGGAAGTCGCTGCGTAACCACAATGTTGCGCAGATAACGCATCGTGATGGCTCCCGCGTGCGTCTATAAGGTGTACGGCAACGAAGGAGCGGAGCGACGATGCGGCCAAAGGGCTCAACGCCGGACGACAAGGCACGGTTCGAACAGGACGTGGTGCCTTTCATGGGCCAGCTCTACCCGGCTGCGCTCCGCATGACCAGGAACGCCACCGACGCCGGGGACCTGGTCCAGGAGACCATCGTCAAGGCGTACGCGGCCTTCCACCAGTTCCGGCCGGGCACGAACCTGCGCGCGTGGCTGCACCGGATCCTGGCCAATACGTTCATCAACGGCTACCGGAAGCGGCGCCGCGAGCCCGCCGCCACGTCCTCGACCGAGTTCGGTGAGGACTGGCCGGGCAGCGCCGACCGGCTGTGCCCGCCGGCGCCCTCGGCCGAGGCCGAGGCGATGGACCGGCTGACCGATTCCGACATCCTGCGTGCCCTGCGCGACCTGCCCGAGGAGTTCCGGGTCGCGATCTACCTCGCTGACATCGAGGGCTACCCGTACCGGGAGATCGCGGAGATGATGGGCACCCCGATCGGCACGGTCATGTCGCGGCTGCACCGCGGCCGCCGCCGCCTGCGCGAGCGCCTCGCCAAGTACGCCCCGGCCGCCGGCCTCCCCGCCCTCTACACCTGAGCGGTCACGTGCATGTCCTGCGACATGTACATGCAAGTTTGCATGTACATGTCAACTGACATCAGGTTGCGTAGAGGGTCAGGACCACCGACTGCACGGTCCAGCGGCGGACCGGGTGCATGCCGTGGACAAGGGCCAGTTCCGCACGGCCGACCTTGGTGCCCGGCCGGGCCGATAGCTGGCCGGCCCACTGGACCAGCCACACGCGGTGCACCCCGGTGAAGCGGCTGGCCAGCACCGGCGCCCACACCTGGGTTCCGGTCAGGCTGTTGGACGCGACCGGCGACGCCTTCAGCGCGAGGTCGCGGAGCTTGCGGAACGGGGCCGGGTAGCCCATGCTCACCACCCGCGCCTCGGACGGGAGGTAGAAGACCGCGTCCCCCGGGTGCTGGTTGGCGGCGATGACCGCGGAGACACCCCTGAGGTTGTCGGGCCGGGCGGAGGTGAGCCGCACGGACCGCTGCGGCCCGATCACCAGGGCCGCCAGCGCGACCAGGATCACCGCGGGCGCGGCCCAGGCCAGCGCCGGGGTCCGGCGGCCGGCCGCGGACGCCGCGACCAGGCCGCCCAGCCAGGCCACGCCCGCGGCGCACAGCAGGGCCAGGGCCGGCTGGCAGAAGACCACATACCGCTCGACGTACACGGGCTTGACCACCGAGACGGCGAGCAGGATGAACGGCGGCAGCAGCAGCCAGGGCAGCGCGACCGTGACCACGGTGACCTGCCGCAGGCGGGCGGCGCCCATCCCGGCCGCGGCGCCGCAGAGGGCCAGGGCCAGCACCACCGGGATCAGCACGTGTGAGCCCGCGAACAGCGTGACCAGCAAGTCCAGCTTGCCGAGGCCGGGATGGCCGACCCAGGAGAGCGTCTTGTCCTGGCCGTAGCCGAGCACGATCAGCGGGCTCGCCACCACGAGCGCGGCCACGGCGGCGGCCAGCCAGGGCAGCAGGCGCGGGGCGCGGGGGGCCGGCGAGGCCTGGCCCCGGGCCCGGGTCAGCAGCAGCGTCACCCCGTGCGCGGCCAGGATCAGCAGCGCGAACAGGCTCGCCACCCCGGTCAGCGCGACCGCCGCGGCGTAGGCCGCCCACCACCGGGCGCCGCCGCGCTCGACGGCCACGATCAGCAGGTACGTGGCCGCGACCGCGAACAGCGTGACGAGCCCGTACGGGCGCGCATCCTGGGCGTAGTAGGTGGTCTGCGGCGCGGCCACCTGCAGCAGCCCGGCGAGCAGGCCGGTCGCCGCCGGCGCGGGCAGGCCGCTCGCGCGGGCCAGGCGCCGGCCCAGCAGGGCGAGGATCCCGGCGGCCAGGCTCGTGGCCACCAGCGACGGCAGCCGCAGCGCCGTCTCGGAGGTGCCGAAGAGCCGGACGACGACGTGCATGCCCAGGTAGTAGGGGCCGTGCACCGCGTCGACGTGCAGCAGCAGGTTGAAGATCTGGCCGGTCGAGCGCCGGGCCACGTCGAGCGTGTAGGCCTCGTCCCGCCACAGCGAGGCCCCGCCGAGCCGGTAGCCGCCCACCACCAGGGCGGCCACGGCCGGGATGCCCGCGACCAGCCAGGAGGGCAACTGGCGCCCCGCCCGGCGGGTGGTCCCGGCGCCGCCAGGTGCGGCGATTCCCGTGCCGTCCGGCGCGCCACCATGAGTTCCGCCCGCCGTTGTGTCCGGGGTCTGCGGGCGGGCGGGCTCTGCGCGGCTGGGCACGGTCGTGGGTCTCCGTCGGGGCTGGGGGATGCCAGGGCACCACGGGGCATCCGTTAAAAGAACTAATCCCTATAATCTCTATGGGAATTGGATTGTATACGGAGGCCGGCCGGCTAGCCGCCGAAGATGCGGTCACAGGCGCGAGCCGCCGCCTTGCCGTCGTCGAGCGGGCAGAACTTCCCGGCGAACGCCGTATACGCGGCGCGGTGCGCCGACGCCACCGAATCTATGTCGGCGACCGCCGACACCACGTCCTCCGACGTCGCGAGCAGGGGCCCGGGCGCCTCGGCCTCGAAGTCGAAGTAGAAACCACGCAGGTTGTCACGATACTGCTCTAGGTCGTAGGTGAAGAACAGCATCGGCTTGCCGGTCGGGGCGAAGTCGAACATCACCGACGAGTAGTCCGTGACCAGGATGTCGCTGACCAGGAACAGCTCGGTGATGTCGGGGTAGGCGGTCACGTTGATCGCGAATTCGGGGCGGGTGCCGGCCGGCACGTCCTCGGCCATGTGGTGGTGGCCGCGGATCAGGAAGACGTAGTCGTCACCGAGCGCCCGCCAGGCCTTCTCGAGGTCGAGCCGGAAGTCGAAGCGGTACCGGCCCGAGGCGTAGTACTGGTTGTCCCGCCAGGTCGGCGCGTAGAGCACGACCTTCTTGCCCGGGGGCAGGCTCAGTCGCCGCCGGACGTCGGCCGCGATGCGGTCGGCGTCGCCGCTGCGCAGCACATCGTTGCGCGGGTAGCCGGAATCGAGAACCTCCCCCTCGTAACGGAACGCATGGCGCATGATCGGGGTGCTGAACGGGTTGGGCGACAGCAGCAGGTCCCACATGGCGACGTCGCCGGCCAGCACATCGAAGTAGCCCACGCCGCTGATGAACTGCGGCGACGTGATGTCGAAGCCGATCTTCTTCAGCGGTGTGCCGTGCCAGGTCTGCACGTAGAACTGGCCGTCGCGCTTGTGGTAGCGGCCGCTCATGTCGTCGTTGGAGATCAGGTAGCGGGACCTGGCCAGCGCCTCGAAGTAGTCCTCGGTCCCGGTGAGCACGGTCCGCGCGCCGTCCGGGGCGGGCACCGAGTAGTCCGCGACCGCCCAGATGTGCTCGCGGTCGTCGCCGCGGCGGCGCAGTTCCTGCGCGATCCCCAGCGGGTTGTCCCCGCACTGCTTGCCCTTCCAGCTCACGAACACCACCGAGTCCCGCAGCGGGAGTTTCTGCTGCAGCGGGTAGTAGACGCCGCGCAGCACCCGCCGCTGCACCCGGCCGTGCTCGGTGAACTTCAGCGCGGGGCCGATCGTGAGCAGCGGCGTGTCATAGCCGGAAGTGGTGAACCGGTAGCTCTTCTGCCCGATGTTGAGCTTGCGGTCGTCGATCTGGGCCAGCCGGTTGTGGTCGTAGCTGGGCGTGATCATCTCGCCGTCGGACGCGTGCTCGCGGCGCAGGAACAGGTCCCAGGTCCCGTCGCGCAGCGGCACCGTCCGCCCGAACAGCGGCATCCGGGCCGCCTCGAAGCTGATCGTGAACCGGTCGCCGTCTCGCTCGACGGGAACCACGTACTGCTCGGTCGAGGACCGCCGGCGCAGCACGGCATCGAACGACCCGACCATCGTGGCCGGGTAACTGCCGCGCAGCGTGAGCCGCCCGGTGTCGGTCCAGGAGTGTTCCTCGATGACGGGCCGCAGCCCGCGACGCGCCAGCATGGCGTTACCGTACTTGGTCCGCTCCACCGCGATTTCCTGGTGGCCCGCCGGGTAGCGGTACTCGGGCTGGTCGGCCGGGAACGCTACCCGCATCCGGTCCCGGCCCTCGGGCTTGACGTAGAGATCCCACTCGATATCGGTGTCGCTGACCGAGGCGCTGACGCCGGTCAGGGTGACCTCGGTGCTGCCGCGGTCGGCCCGGCCCACGTCGGTGACCATGATCCGCAGCGGGATCGCGCCCCGCACCCGGGCGGGGCCGCCGGGCGACCGCTCGACGGTGGCCGGGTAGCTGTACGTGGTCGCGCCCTTCGGCCGGGCGACCATGAGCTCGGCGCCCGCCTGCGGCTCCATCTGGTCGACGTCCACCTCGAGCACGAGTTCGCTGTCGGCGTGCTGGCTGTCGTGCAGCACCGCGGGCGTCCGGGTCACTCCGATCCGCATCCGCCGCCCGACCCACCAGGCGCCGAACCGGACGCCGGGCGCCACCTGCAGGAACTCGGGGCGCTCGGCCGGGCCGCGCACCGGCGTGTGCAGGCGGGCCGGGCGCCAGACCCCATGCCCCCTGACCAGCACGTAAGCGTCCCATTCGCCGATGTGCCAGCGGCCGCCAAGACCGAACAGGCGGGAGCTGATCTCGGCGCGGAAGCCGGCCCAGTCGTAGTGATAGCGGTGCTGCGCCGACCAGGCGGTGGCCTCGCCATGCCGGACCGACCGGGCCGGGATCACGATCGGCAGCCGCCGCTTGCCGACCGGGCGCAGGAAAATAATCTTGGACGTCTGCCGGCGCTTGACGATATCAATCGAGGGGACGAACGCGGCACCGGTGATGACCAGGCGCTTTCCTCGCCAGCCGATACTCTCCACCCTGACGAACGGATCGAGGTCGCGCCAGTAGGGGCGGTATACCCGGCTGGGGATCTTCAAGCGGTGCCGGTCGTTCCAGAACGGCAGGTCCGCGCGGATCCGGCCGAACCTGCGCACCATCGGGATGGTCTTGATCTCCTGCTCGGCCTGCCACGTGTTGAACTCCAGCACCTGCTCACGCTGGCCGGCCTTGAGCAGGTGGTAGGCGAGCTTGTGGGTGGCGGGCAGCTTGGTCAGCGCGCGCTCGTCGGCCTGGTTCAGGTACCTGGCCCCCAAGACCATGAACTCGGCCTGGTATTCGGCGTTGGTCCGCGACAGGTCGCAAACGTAGAGCCACAGGTCGTTCACGAGCGCCTTGCGCTGGTGCTCGCGGAGCAACTCGGCCGAGCCGCGCTCGCGCAGGAACGCGTCGATGTTCATTAGCGCGTTGATCCGGTCCCGGAAGTTGCCGATGTCGGTGCGCGACTGGGTGATCGACAGCGCGCCGCTGCCCCGCTCGCGCCAGTAGTAGATCGGGTCGGGGATCACGTCCACGGCCTTGGCCAGCACGTGGGCCCGGGTCATGGCCTGCAGGTCCTCCCACGCCATGACCTCGGGAAACGACATATCGCTGGAGTCCCAGAACGACTTGCGGAACAGCTTGTTCCACACCGAGACGTCCCAGAACAGCTCGGGCGACCGGCTGATGTGCGTGCCGATGCGCCTGGTCTTGATGCCCTTGGCGTGCATCCCCGACGGCGTCACGCCCGCCGGGCCGATCCGGTCGACCCCGCCCGACACGAAGTCCGAGCCGGATTCCTGCAGCGTGTGCAGCATGATCTCGAGGGCGTGGCTGGGCAGCATGTCATCGGCGTCGACAAAGGCCAGGAACTCGCCGGTGGCCCGCGCGATGCCCTGGTTACGGGCCCAGCCCGGGCCGCCGTTCTTCACCTGGACCAGGATGAACCTCGGGTCGGCGGCGGCCCGGCGCCGGGCGACCTCCGCGCTGCCGTCGACGGAGCCGTCGTCCACCATGATCACTTGGAGGTTGGCGTAGGTCTGCCTGGCGATGGACCGCAGGCAGTCTCCGAGCAAATCCTCGTTGTTGTGGAACGGCACGACAACGCTGATCAGCGGAGCCGTCATCTCTGTTCTCTCTTCCCTGGGCCTGCGCCCGCGCGTGCCTGCTTGCCGGGAAGCCTAGGAGATCGGGCGCAGTGCACTCACCACCCGCGCACTATTCACCCGCGGTTCACCCGCGCCCGCGCGCTCACGCGGCGGACGGCGACCGTGACCCTGCCCGGCGCTACTGGCCCCGCCAGACGGGCGGCCGCTTCTCGGCGAACGCGGCCGCGCCCTCCATGGCGTCCGCAGAGGTGAACACGGGGTTGATCACCTCGCCCTGCCGGGCGAACGCCTCGTCGCTGGGCCAGTCCGGCGACTCGACGATGACCCGCTTGGTCGCCGCTAGCGCGAGCGGGGCCCCCTGTGCGACCGTGGCCGCCAGCTCCCGCGCGCCGGCCAGAGCCTGGCCGACGCCGACCAGCCTACTGATCAGGCCCGCCTGGTGCAGCCGTTCAGCGCTGAAGTGCTCGCCGGTCAGGGCGATCTCCATGGCGAGGTGGTAGGGCACCCGGCGGGGCAGCCGCAGCAGGCCGCCCGCGCCCGCGACCAGGCCCCGCCTGACCTCGGGCAGGCCGAACCTGGCGGTCTCGCTGGACACGATCAGGTCGCAGCTCAGGGCGATCTCGAAGCCGCCCGCGAGCGCGTAGCCCTCAACGGCCGCGATCACCGGCTTGGCCGGGGGCTTCTCCACGATCCCGGCGAAACCCCGGCCCTCGGCGAACGGCGCGTCGCCGGACAGGAAGCCCTTCAGGTCCATGCCCGCGCTGAAGTAGCCGCCCGCGCCGGTGATGATCAGCACCCGCACGTCGCTGGCGCTGTCGAACGCCTCGACGGCGGTGGCGATGCCGCGGGCGACTTCTCCGTTGACCGCGTTGCGCGCCGCCGGGCGATTGATGGTGATGACGGCGACCCCGCCGTCCACCTCGGTAAGAACCGCGTCCTCGTCCGCCATGGCTGCCTCACTGCCTGGGCCGCGGCCCGTCCCGGCCGCGGCCCGCTCGGGCCGGAACCTACTTGGGGCTGGAACCTACTTGGGCTGGAACCTGATGCCGCCGTCGAAGCGGATGACGTCGGCGTTCATGTAGTCGTTCTCGATCAGCGCCCGGACCAGGAGCGCGAACTCGGCCGCCGTGCCCATGCGCTTGGGGAAGACGACCGGCGCGACCAGGCGCTTCTTGAACTCCTCGCTGGCCTCGCCGGCTCCGTAGATCGGCGTGTCGATGATCCCGGGGCAGATGGTGTTGACCCGGACCCCGATCGCGGCCAGGTCGCGGGCGGCCGGCACGGTCATGCCGATGATGCCGCCCTTGGACGCCGAGTAGGCCACCTGGCCGGTCTGCCCCTCGATGCCGGCCACCGAGGCGGTGTTGACGACCACGCCGCGCTGCCCGTCGGCGTCCGCGGGCTCGGTCTTGGCCGCCGCCGCGGCGCCGATCCGCATCAGGTTGAACGTGCCGATCAGGTTGACGTCGATGACCTTGCGGTACGCGCCCAGGTCGTGCGGGGTGCCGTCGCGGCCCACGGTGCGG
>DATAVV010000134.1:0-10528 GCA_036267555.1 Streptosporangiaceae bacterium
CGAGTTCGTGGTCACCGGGGCGGACACCGAACTGGACCGGGTCATCCTGGAGAGCCTGTCGGAGCCGCTCACCCACCTGCTGGGCAACGCGGTGGTGCACGGCATCGAGCCGCCGGCCGAGCGCGAGCGGGCGGGCAAACCACGGCGCGGGCGTCTCGACCTGCACGCGGTGCCGCGTGGGAGCCTGGTCGAGATCGTGGTCGCCGACGACGGCCGGGGCGTCTCGCCGGAGGTGATCGAACAGGCCCGGCACGGGAAGTCGCTCGCGGACCTGCTGGCCGAGCCGGGCTACTCGACCGCCGCCGAGGTGACCGAACTCGCCGGGCGCGGCGTGGGCATGGACGCGGTGAAGGCCTACGTGAGCTCCCTGGGCGGCACGCTGGAGGTCCGCAGCGAGCCGGGCCAGGGGCTGGAGGTCGTCCTGCTGCTGCCCCTGGCCCTGGTCCTGGCCGAGGTGCTGCTCTTCGAGCGCGCAGGAGCAGCCTTCGGGGTGCCCCTGGCCGCGGTGGAAGAGGTGGTGCCGGTCAAAGACGCCGTCACGCTGCTGGGCCAGCAGGCGGTGGCGGTCCACGGCCGTTCGCTGCCCGTCTGCGACCTGGCCGCACTGGTCGGCGGGCCGGCGCCGCCGCTGGGCGAGCGGCCGCCCGGGATCGTCGTCTCGGCCGGCGGCCAGCGGGCCATCGTGGCCTGCGACGCCCTGCTGGGGGCCGAGGAGGTCGTGATCAAGCCGCTCGGCCCCCTGCTGGCCGGCGTGGAGGGCTACCTTGGTGCCGCGATCCTCGCCGACGGCCGGATCGCGCTGCTGCTCGAGCCCGCCCGGCTGACCCGCCATCCCGAGCCGGCGCCCGGCCTCCCGGTGTCCGCCGGCCCGGTGCCGCCGGCCGCGCCGGCCGAGCGTGGGGGGATGCCCAAGATCCTCGTGGTCGAGGACTCGTTCACCGTGCGCGAGCTGCAACGCAGCATCCTGGAGACCGCTGGGTACCAGGTTGTGACCGCGCCCGAAGGGCATCAGGCCCTGCGGTCGGTCGAGCGCGACGCCGAGATCGCGCTCGTGCTCGCCGACCTGGAAATGCCCGGCCTGGACGGGGTCGAGCTCACGCGTGCGATCCGGGCCAGGAGCGCGCGCTCGTCGCTGCCGATCGTGATCGTCACCAAGTACGGATCCGACGAGGACAAGCGGCGCGGGCTCGACGCGGGCGCCGACGCGTACATGGTGAAGCGGAACTTCGACCAGCAGGACCTGCTGGCCACCGTCGAGCGGCTGGTGGGCCGGTCGTGACCGCCTTCACCGCCGTCGTCGAGATGGTGCGCCAGGAGGCGGGGATCGTCCTGCCGCCCGCGCGGGAGACGGCGATCCTGGCCGCGCTGGACCGCGCCGCGCCCGGGCTCGGCCCGACGGCGTTCGTGCGCGCGACCTCCGTCCCGGCCGGCGACCCGGGCCTGATGGACCGGCTGATCGACGAGGTGACGGTCCAGGAGACGGCGTTCATGAGGGACCGCCCTCAGCTCGACGCGATCGCCTGGGGCAGCCTGGGCGCGACCCGGTCGCGGGCCCTGCGGGTCTGGAGCGTCGGCTGCGCGAGCGGGGAGGAGGCCTACACGCTGGCGCTGCTGGCGGTCGAGGCGTTCGCCCCCGGGCCGCTCCGGGTCGAGGTGCTGGGCACGGACATCTCCGACGCCGCGCTCGCGACGGCCGCGGTCGGCCGGTACGGCGAGCGGGCGATGCGAGCCGTGGACCCAGCGCTGCGCGAGCGCTATTTCGACCGGCAGGGCGACGGCAGTTACCTGGTCGGCGGGCGCCTGCGCCGCCTAGTCAGGTTCCGCCGGCACAACTTGGCGCGCGGCCCGACCCCGCCGTCCGGGGAAGCCGGCTTCGACCTGGTGATCTGCCGGAACGTGCTCATCTACTTCGACGCGGCGCTGGTGGCGCCGGCGGTCGCAGCGCTGCGGCGAGCGCTGCGGCCGGGCGGCACGCTGCTGCTGGGCCACGCCGACGCGCTGCCCCAGGGGTCGCGGGCGCCGGGCGGGCCCGCGCTCGGGCGGCCGCCACGGCCGCCGCTGACCAAGGCGCCGCGGCCGCCGCTGACCAGCGAGCCGCCGCCGTCGCACCAGGAGCGGCTGACGGCCGCGCTGGACGCGGCGGGCCGGGGGGACACCGACACCGCCCTGAGCCGCCTGGCCTCCATGATCGCCGACAATCCTCTCGATTCCGACGCGCACTTCGTCGAAGGCCTGGTCGCCCTGAAGGTGGACCGGCCCGCCGAGGCCGCCGCCGCGCTGCGCCGGGCGCTGTGTGCCGACGCGAGCTTCGGGCTCGCCGCGTTCACGCTGGGCCGGGCCTACGACGCGCTGGGCGACAAGCCCGCCGCGCTGCGTTCCTACGGCGTGGCGCTGCGCACGCTCGACCTGGCGGACGACCGGCATAGCCGGCTTCTCCAGCAGGTCGGCATCGGCGACATGAGGGCCGCGTGCCGGGCCCGGTTGGGAACTCCGCCATGACCGCGCCCAGCCCGGCCCGGGGTGGCCCGGTCAGATGAGATCACGTAATGTAGTCACTATATAGCTGAGTGCAATCATACGGTCAGTGCGTGCAGGCTCAGGGGGCAGCGGGAGTGGACGCATGACTAATAACGGCCATGGCGAAACGGCCGGCCGCATTCTCCTGGTCGAAGACGATCTGGTCGCTGGCCGGCTCCTCACCGAACTTCTCTCCGTCCACGGCGGATTCGAGGTCAGGCACCTGTCCGACCCGGCCCAGGCGCTGAAGCTGGCCGGCGCGGAGGCCTGGGACCTGGTGCTGACCGACGTGGAGATGCCCGGCATGACCGGCCACGAGATCGTGCAGGAACTCAGGCAGCTCAGGCCCGGCCTGCCCGTCGCCGTGATCACCTCGCACGCGTCCCTGGACAACGCCGTGCAGGCGCTGCGCGAGGAGGCCAGCGAGTTCCTGGAGAAGTCGGCCCCGCCCGACGAGCTTGTGGCCAGCATCAGCGCGCTGGTCGCCAAGGGGCGCGCCGAGCGGCTGGCCACCCGGCAGTCGGTGCTCGCGATCGGCGCGCATCCCGACGACGTCGAGATCGGCGCGGCCGGCGCGCTGCTCGCCCACCGGGCCATGGGCCACGACGTCTCGATCCTGACGCTCAGCCGCGGCGCCCGCGGCGGCGCCGGGTCCACCCGAGCCGGCGAATCCGAGATGGCGGCGCTGGCCCTGGGCGCCACGCTGTACCTGGAGGACCTGCAGGACACCCGGATCGGGGAGGGCGACCCCACGATCGGCGCGATCAGCCGCGTGGTCGAGTCCGTGCGGCCCACCGTGGTGTACACCCATTCCCTGCACGACGTGCACCAGGACCACCGCAACACGCACCGCGCGGCCATGGTGGCCGCGCGCCAGGTGCGGCGCGTCTACTGCTTCCAGTCGCCGTCGGCCACGGTCGACTTCCGGCCCCGCCGCTTCGTGACCATCGACGAGCAACTCGAACGCAAGCTCCTGGCCATCCAGGCCTTCGCCTCGCAGACCCAGGTCCGGACCTACCTCGAGCCGAGCCTGATCGAGTCCACCGCCCGCTACTGGTCACGCTTTGGCGACGGGCGCTTCGCCGAGGCGTTCGAGGTGGTGCGGGAGGCTGCCAGCGACGGTCAGCCCGAGGGCCCGGCCATCGGCGTGGCCGCGGCCGAGCCGGGCGCCGAGGCCGAGGGCATGGCCCTCGGGCCGCCGGACGCGCCCGGCGGCGCCGGGAACCTGGCGGCGGTGCCGGCCGGCGCGGCCCACGACCATCCGGAGGTACCGCATGGCACGCGATGACGTACTCAATCTCCCGCTGAACGCGGTCCGGGTGCTGGTCACCGGGGCGGGCGGCCCGGCGGCGGTCTCGGTCATGAAGTCCCTGGGCGCCGACCCGACCGTGACCCTGCTCGCCGGGGACATGGACCCGTGGGCGGCGGGCCTGTACCTGGTGCCGCCCGAGGCCAGGACCCTGATCCCGGCCGGCCTCGATCCCGGGTTCGTGGATGCCACGCTGGCTCGGTGCATCGCGATGGACGCGGACGTGCTCGTGCCCACCGTCGACGCCGAGTTGCGTCCCCTGGCCCGGGCTCGCGCCCAGTTCGCCCGGGCCGGGATCGCTCTGCTGCTCGCGCCCGACGAGGCGCTGGACGTCACCCTGGACAAGCTCGCTCTGGCCCAGCGCTGCGCCGGGCGCGCGCCGGTGCCAAGGACCGAGCGCCTGGACCGGGCCACCGACCCCGGCTCGTGGACCTACCCGGTCGTAGTCAAGCCCCGGACCGGCAGCGGCTCGCGCGACATCTCGGTCGTTCGCTCGGCTCAGGATCTGGCGCGCATGGACACCTCGGGTGACTTCCTGGTCCAGCAGTACCTGCCCGGCGCGGAGTACTCGGTCGACGTGCTGGCCGACGCCTCCGGCCGGGTGGTCGCGTCGGTCCCGAGGGTCAGGGAGCGGATCGACTCGGGGGTCTCGGTGGCCGGCCGCACGATGCACGACGCCGAACTGGAGCGGCTCGGCGCGGCCGTGGCCGAGGCCACCGGCGTCACGTATATCGCCAACGTCCAGTTCCGCCGGGACGCCGCGGGCAGGCCCGCACTGCTGGAGGTCAACCCGCGCGTCCCCGGCACCCTGCCGCTGACCGTGGCGAGCGGCGTCGACATGCCCCGCATGGCCCTGGACTCGCTGCGCGGCCGGCCGATGCCCGACCGGGCGGGCTTCCGTGACATGGCCATGGTTCGCTTCCTCGAGGAACGGTTCGTCCCCCTGGGCGACGTGGAGCGGGTGGCGGCGTGACCATCGCCGTCGCGCTCGACGAGGACTATCACGTCCACTCGACGTTCTCCGACGACGCGGTCAGCACGGTGGCCGAGAACGTCGACGCCGCGCGGCGGCGCGGGCTGCGCACGCTCTGCCTGACCGATCACGTCCGCCGGGACTCGGCCTGGGTGCCGGACTTCCTTTCTGTCGTGGAAGCGCTGCGCCCGGCGGCGGGACTGGTCCTGCTGACCGGCGTGGAAGCCAAGATTCTCGACCGGACCGGGCAGCTTGACCTGCCCGAGGACGCCACCGGGCTGGATCGCATCCTGATCGCCGATCACCAGTTCCCGGCCGATCTCGGTCCGGTCCACCCGGCCCGGATGCGCCAGGACCTGGCCGACGGGCTGGTCACCCCGGGCGAGGTCATCGACTGCCTGATCGACGCGATCGCCGGCGCGCTGCTGCTGTTGGCCTCCCCGCCGCTGACCGCCCGGCCCCAGCTCGCCCACCTGTTCAGCATCCTGCCCAAGATCGGCCTGGCCGAGTCCGACGTCCCCGACCAGGCGGTCAGCCAGCTCGCCCGGCAGGCGCGCGCGGCCGGCGCGCGCCTGGAGGTTAACGAGAAGTGGGCGTGCCCGTCGGCCCGCACGGTCCGGGCCTTCGCGGAGGCCGGGGTGCCCCTGGTCGCCAGCACCGACAGCCACGACTGCCGTGACATCGGGGGGTACGCCTCGGTCCGGCAGATCGTGGACAGCGCACGCGGCGGCGCGGCGGACTCGGGCGGTGCGGTTCCGGGGGCGGGCTCCTTATGGCACATGTTTTTCTGGGATTCAAGTGGCTGCTGGTGGCGCTGGTGGTGCTCGGGGCCGTGCCGTTGCTCGTGGCCAACTACCAGTTCCTGCTGGTCGCGGCGCACTTCCGGCGGCTGCACTACGGCAAGTGCCGGCCCTGGTTCCCCCGGATGGCGGTCCTGATCCCGGCGTGGAACGAGCACGCGGTCATCGGCGCGTCGATCGACCGGCTGATGCGGCTGGAGTACCCGCGGGACTCGCTGCGGATCTTCGTGGTGGACGACGCCAGCACCGACGCCACGCCCGACGTCATCCAGGCCAAGGCCGCGCAGTACCCGGGGAACGTCTTCCACCTGCGGCGGGAGAAGGGCGGCGAGGGGAAGGCCGCGACGCTCAACCACGGGCTCGGCATCATCCTGGCCGACGACTGGATGCAGGCGGTCCTGATCATGGACGCGGACGTCATCTACGAGCCCTCCTCGCTGCGCATGATGAGCAGGCACCTGGCCGATCCCGTGGTGGGCGCGGTCATGGCCTACATCAAGGAGGGCAGTACCCCGGGCAACTACCTGACCCGGTTCATCGGGTACGAGTACATCACCGCGCAGGCCGCGGCCCGCCGCGGCCAGGACGTGCTCGGCGTGATCGCCTGCCTGGCCGGCGGCGCGCAGTTGCACTCGCGGGAGAACATCGAGGCGGTCGGCGGCCGGATCGACACGAGCACGCTGGCCGAGGACACCGTCACCACGTTCCGCACCCAGCGCGCCGGGCGCAAGGTCGTATTCGAGCCGCACGCCACGGTCTGGGCCGAGGAGCCGGGCAGCGTCGTCGGACTGTGGAAGCAGCGGCTGCGCTGGGCGCGCGGCAACGTGCACGTGACCAGGATGTTCCGGGGGGTCTGGTTCCGGCATCAGGGCAACAACCGGCTCGGCAGCATCAGCTTCGGGCTGCTGTGGTTCTGTGTGCTGCTGCTTCCCGTGTTCATGATCTTGGCGTCGGCGTCACTGGTCACCCTGTTCTTCGTCGACAATCGGCTAGCCTTTGTCGCCTTCCACATCCTGTGGCTGACCGCCGTAATCACCTATATCTTCATCACGTCGTTCGCCTTGCTCATCGACCCGGAGACGGGGCGGCGCACCTGGTTCCAGGCGGCCCTGTTCCCGGGCGTGGTCAACGTCGTTATCCTGGCGACCGCGATCCTGCCCGGCGTGCTGTCCTGGCTGGGGCACCGGATGCTCACGGCGGCGGGCGTGCAGTTGACGACCGGCTGGGTACACGGCCTCGAGTTGTTCACCTACATCTGGCTGGCGGCCTGCATGGGCGTCGCCTACCTCGGCAAGGTGGCCGAGTCCCACCGGTTCACCAGGGTCCTCAGCCCGGCCCTGGTCTACGTCGGCGGTTACGGCCCGCTGCTGTGCGCGATCACCACGGCTGCCTACATCCAGGAGTTCCGGGGCGCCGACCGGCACTGGGACAAGACCGAGAAGTCCGGAAAGGTGGCGGCGCACGCGTGAGCCCTCCGTATCCCGATGCTCCGCCCGAGGCGCCGTCGTTCGAGGCGGAGATCGAGACGGCTACCCGCTACGAGAAGGGGCTGGTCCTCAAGGCGCTACTGGCCATCGCGCTGGTCGCCGTGGCCCTGCTGATCCGGTTCTACGGGTGACCGATCCGCGGCCGTCAGTCCCCGGCGCGCCACGTGTCGATCAGCGGCGGCAGTTCGGCCAGGCTGGTGATGACCGCGTCGGGCTCGGCGTCGGCGAAGGCCGGGACGTCGCTGTTCGCGATCAGGACCGCGCGCATTCCGGCCTGCTTGGCCCCGTACACGTCGTCGTAGGGCCGGTCACCGACGAACACGCACCCGGCCGGGTCGCTGATCCCGACGGCCGCCATCGCCGCGCGGAACGCCTCCGGGTGCGGCTTGGTCCAGCTGATCTCGCTGGTGTAGACGGCGCCGTCGATCAGCCCGAGGACCCCGTCCCGGCCGAAGAACTGCTCGTGCCTGGTGCGCGGCCACATCGTGTTCGACAGCAGCCCGACCTTGATCCCGTCCGCGCGCAGCCGCCGCAGCAGCGCGGGCGCGTCCGGGTCGGTCAGCGTGTGCGGTTCCCAGGCTTCGAAGTAGCTGGCCAGGAACTCCTCGGTGGGCGCCACCCCGGCGCGTTCGAAGACGTGCTCGATCGTGGCGCTGCGGTGCTCTTGCTCCGCCGCGAGCCACAGGTCCCGTTCGGCGGCGCGGATGGCCAATGCGTGGCGCTGCGCCAGGTCCTCGGCGTAGTGCCGCCCGCACACCTCCCGCCAGAGCGTGTCGTGATCCACCGTGTGCCACGGGGTCAGCGTGCCGCCCCAGTCGAAGATCACCGCCTGCACCGCCATGAGCCGCATCCTACGCAGGCCGCCGCGCGGTAGCGGTAATCTAATGTCGGCCTGACGCCGGCCCCCGCGGGCGGCTCTGCCGGGGGGAGGCCACTCGGGGAAGCCACAGGAACGTGAACCCAACCGACGGGCAGGCATCTCATGAGCGTGCAGGCGGACCAGGAGAGGCACAGCTTCCAGGCTGAGGTCGTCCAGATCCTCGACCTGATGATCCACTCGCTCTACAGCAACAAGGAGATCTTTCTCCGCGAGCTGATCTCGAACGCCTCCGACGCCATCGACCGGCTGCGCTTCGAGATCTTCACCCGGCCCGAACTCGACGAGGACGAGGGCCCGCTGCAGATCCAGGTGTCGTTCGACACGGCCGCCCGCACGGTCACCGTGACCGACAACGGCATCGGCATGAGCCGCGCCGAGGTCATGGAGAACATCGGCACGATCGCCAAGTCCGGCACCCGCGAGTTCCTTCAGGCCCTGACCGGCGACCAGCGCAAGGACGCCACGCTCATCGGCCAGTTCGGGGTGGGCTTTTACTCCGCGTTCGTGGTGGCCGACCGGGTGACGCTGACGACCCGCCGGGCCGGCCTGCCGCCCGCCGAGGGGGTGCGCTGGGAGTCCGACGGCACCGGCGAGTACACGCTGGAGACCGTGGACCGGCCCGCCCGCGGCACCGAGATCGTGCTGCACCTGCGCGACACCGAGGACGACCTGCTCAACGGATTCCGGCTGCGCACGATCATCCAGAAGTACTCCGACCACATCAGCCTGCCGATCATGATGCCCGCGCAGCGCCCGGACGGCGAGGCGGGCGACGGCGAGGGTGACGACGCCAGCCCGCCCGCCCCGGTCAACAAGGCCTCGGCGCTATGGGCCCGGCCCAAGAACGAGATCACCGAGCAGGATTATTGCGAGTTCTACAAGCACGCCGGGGGCGACTTCGCCGACCCGCTGGCCTATCTGCACAGCAAGGTCGAGGGCACCTACGAGTACACGCTGCTGCTGTTCATCCCGGCCCGCGCGCCCTGGGACCTGTGGGCGCAGGACTCGGGGCGCGGCGTCAAGCTGCACGTCCGGCGGGTCTTCATCATGGAGGACAACGGCCAGTTGCTGCCGAGGTACCTGCGGTTCATCCGCGGCGTCATCGACTCCGGCGACCTGCCGCTGAACGTGTCCCGGGAGATGCTGCAGGGCAGCCGGGCCGTCGACCACATCCGCTCCAGCGCGGTCAAGCGGCTGCTGAAGCTGCTGAAGGATATGGCCGAGAAGGAACCGGAGAAGTACGCCACGTTCTGGAAGGAATTTGGCGCCACCCTCAAGGAGGGAATGGCCGAGGACTTCAGCAACCGCGACGACATCGCCCGGCTGCTGCGCTTCCACTCGACCAAGTCCGGTTCGGCGCAGGCCGAGGATGTCTCGCTCAGCGACTACGTGGCGCGCATGAAAGACGGGCAGGAGAAGATCTGCTACCTGCTGGCGCCGACGCTGGCCGCCGCGAGCAGCAGCCCGCACCTGGAGGCGTACCGGCGCAAGGGCATCGAGGTCCTGCTCCTGGGCGACCCGGTCGACAGCTGGGTGGTGACCAGCCTGCATGACTTCGATGACCACAAGCTGCAGTCGGTCGCCCAGGGCACGCCCGACTTCGGCACGCTGGAGGACGAGGCCGAGCAGCAGGCCGCGCAGGAGGCCGCGACCTCCCACGCCGACCTGCTGGCCAAGCTCAAGGCCATCCTCGAGGGCCAGGCCTGGGACGTGCGGGTGACCAGCCGCCTGACCACCTCGCCGGCCTGCATCGTGGCCAACGAGCCGGACACCGACTTCAGCCTGGCCCAGCGACTGCGCGGCTCGGGCCTGCCCGGCCAGCCGGTGCTGGAGATCAACCCGCGGCATCCGCTGGTGGCCCGGATGCAAGCGAACATCGACGACCCGCACCTCCCGGAGTGGGCGCACGTCCTCTACAACCAGGCGGTGCTCACGCTCGGCGCGCGCATCGACGACCCGGCCGCGTTCGTCGGCCGGCTCAACGACCTGCTGGTCTCCCTGAGCGGGGAAGCCGGCGGCGGCAGCGGGCCGGCCGCCCCGGCCGGGGAGACCACGGCGGCGGAGGGCCGCGTTACGGAGGAAAAGACACCGTCGGACTGAGCGGCCATTTCCGCTACCGTACGAGTATGTCCGGGTTCCAATTCGTCATCGACTTCGTCAGCGCGCTCGCCTGGCCGGCCGCGCTGGTCGTGGTCGTGGTATTCCTGCGCCGCCCGATCGTGGACATCCTGATGCAACTGGCCTCCGGCCTGCGCCGGCTGCGCTCGGGCCAGTCCGATGCCGAGTTCGACCGCATCATCGGGCAGGCCAAGGCGGAACTGACCGCCACTGTGTCGGCCGGCGCGCAGAGCCCGGCCGCGATCCCGGTCCTGTTGCGGTTCGCCAAGACCGCCGATGAGGACCCGGCCGCGGCCATCACCAAGGGGTACGGCTGTGTCGAGGCGGCCCTGCGCGACCTGCTGGGCGCGTCCGGCAAACTGCTGCCGGTCAGCAGCGGTGATCCCACGGCCGTGGCCCGCTTCACGCGGGACCAGGGCCTGGTGCCCGAGTCGGTCGTCCGCG
>DATAVV010000135.1:0-4732 GCA_036267555.1 Streptosporangiaceae bacterium
CGCCCGGCGTGGCCCGCCGCCTGGATGCCGGCCGTCAGGTCACGCCGGCCTCGGTCGCCACGGCCACCGAGGCCAGGGCGCTGTGGCAGACCCAGATGGCCGCGCTGTTCGACCGCTTCGACCTGCTGGCCACGCCGACGCTGCTGATCTTGCCGCCCACGCTGGAGCGCGCCGACGACCTGCTGGAGGGCCGCTGCACGGTTCCGGTCAACTTCGCCGGCGTGCCCGCGGTGTCGCTGCCGGTCCCGGCGCGCGGGGCGCTGCCCGCCAGCCTGCAACTCGTGGCCGCGCCCGGCCGCGAGGAGTACCTGCTGGCCGCCGCGGCCGCGGCCGAGTCGGCCGTGGCCCGGTAGCCACCGGCCCGTTCCCGGCCCGGCAGCCCGCCGGACGCACGTCGATCACGTAGCGTGACGTGCTATGACTGTTCGCGGTCAGAAACAGCGCCAGGACGCGGCCGGCCAGCGCTCCCGCCCGGCGCTGCCCGTGCGCGAGATCATCGTGGCCGCCGCCCGGGCCGGCTGGCGCGACCGGTGGCGGGTGCTGATCGTCGCTGTGGCGATCTCCACGGTGGCCGCGCTGCTGGAGATCGTGGCGGCCGACCTGATCGACCGGACGAACGTGCCGTTGTCGGTCGTCAGCGACCTGTCCGCAACGGGTCTGAGCACCCTGGGCACCGTCTTCCTCTCGGGCTTCCTGTGCCGGCTGGTTGGCCACGCGAAACAGGGCGCCGAGCGCCCGTCGATCTGGCAGGTGGCGCGGGGGCTGCCCTGGGGCCGCCTTTTCCTGGCCGACCTGCTGGTGGGGGTGCTGGTCCTGATCGGGGTGCTCGCGCTGATCATCCCGGGGCTGATCGCGCTCTCGCTGTTCGCGGTCGTGGCCCCGGTCATCGAGATCGAGGACCGCCGCGTCTTCGCCGCCCTGCGCCGGTCCGCGCACCTGGTCCGGCCGCACTTCTGGTGGGTGCTGCTGCTCGCGGCCGTCCCGCTGTTCCTGCTGGCCGCGGTCGAGACCGGGGTGCCGGACGACGAGCACCCCGCGGCCATCCTGGAGGCGCTCGCCATCCGCGGGGTCGCCGACGCCGTGGTCGAGGCCGCGATCGGGCTGGTGCTGGTGACCCTGTGCTATCAGCTCATCGACCTGGACGCCAGGGCCGATGCCTTGAAGAAGGTGTAGCAGGGTGAATCCGTCGGCGAGGTCGGGCCGCGTCGCGTCGACGTACACCATGCGCGGGGCCACGGTCACGTCCCGGTACCCGGCCGCCACGAGCAGCGGGTACAGCCTGCGGCCGATCAGCGAATCGCCCCCGGCCTGCCGCTGCAGGCCGACCAGGCACTCGACGGCCCGCCGCGCGTGGGCGCTGTCCGGGTGGAAGTAGGCCGAGCCGTGGTCGCCCTCGATGACGGTGATCGAGCCGCCGGGCCGCAGGACGCGCCGCAGGCCCGCCAGCGCTCCGGCGGGGTCGGTCAGGTGCTCCAGGACGAAGCAGACGAAGACGTGGTCGAAGCATCCGGCCGGGAACGGCAGCGGGAACACATCCCCGCTCAGGAAGTCGACGTTGGCCAGGCCCCGTGCCCGGACCAGCCCGCGGGCCGCGGCCACCGAGAACCGCGAGACGTCCATTGAGATGAACGCGGCACCGGGGCTGGCCGCCGCCAGGATGACCGTCTGTGCTCCCACCCCGCAGCCCACCTCGAGCACGTGGCTGCCCGCGGGGTAGACGGTGCCGGTGTGCAGCAGGTCGGTCAGCGTGGCGGCCTGGTCGGCGAGCCGGCTGCCCTCCCGCACGGAATACCCGTGGACGTAGTCCATCGCGCCAGCGTAACTGTGACACTTGGGGCAGGCCGTCGCCAACCCGAACGGGGTGATCATTGGCCACCACGCTGCTGTACCTGGTCCGGCACGCCGAGCAGCACCATCCGGCCATGGGCGACGACACCGACACCGGGCTGTCCGGGCTTGGCGAGCAGCAGGCCCACGAGTTAGGCAAGCGCCTGGCCAGCGTCCCCTTCGACGAGGTACGCCACAGCCCGCTGCGCCGGGCCGCAGACACCGCGCGGATCCTGGCCGGTTACCTGCCTGGCGTGCCGGTCAGCCCGTCCGAGCTGCTGCGCGACCGCACCCCCGTGCCGTCCGATGACCAGGCCAGTGGCGTCCCCGAGCGGTTCTGGCCGTTCCTGGACGCCGTCGCGCCGCACGAGCGCGACCGGGGCGGGAAGTACCTGGATACCGCGGTGAGCCAACTGGCGGTGACCGGCCCCGACGACCGTTGCGAGCTGCTGGTCACGCACAACTTCGTCATCGGCTGGTTCGTCCGGCACGTGCTGGACGCCCCGGCCTGGCGCTGGATGGGGCTGAACCAGTTCAACTGCGCGCTGACCATCATCCAGATTCGCACCGACCTGCCGCCGATGCTGATCACGTTCAACGACATCGGGCACCTGCCCCTCGACCTGCGCGGCCGGTCACCGGTCGTCCTGCTCAGCTAACCCGGCCCGGCTCACCCGGCCCGGCCCGGCTAGCGGACCTGCTGGGGCTCGGCGGCGAGCAGGTCGCGGGAGCGGCCGATGCGCGCGTCCAGGTCGGCCAGGAAGGTCTCGAGCGCGTCGCGCTTGGCCTCGACGGTCTCGCGCAGGCCCTCCAGCAGGGCCAGGCACTCGCGAGTCAGCCGGACGCGGTCGTCGTCGCTGGTGCGCTCGTCCCGGTAGGCGCGGCGGATCTGCGCCATGCGGTCCTCGTTGCGCAGCACGATCGCGATCTCGTCCAGGTTGAGGCCCAGCAGGTCCTGCAGTTCCCTGATGCGGGCCACCCGGGCCAGGTTCTCGGCCGAATAGCGGCGCAGCCCGCCCGGCGTGGTGCACGACGGCTCGATCAGGCCCAGTTGCTGGTAGTAGCGCAGGGCCCGCTCGGAGCAGCCCGCCTTGGCCGCCGCGGCCCCGATGCCGAGCAGTTCCTCGGGCTCGGCCGGCTGGTCCGCGGCGGCCTGGCCCTTCGCGGGCCGCTTGGCGGCGTCCGCGGCGGGCGTGGCGGGCGTGGCGTTCATCGGCTCATCCGGCTCCGTGCGGTGCGTCCAGCTCCTCGCTGCCCGACCCGGCCCGCCGGCCGCTGCGGCCCGAGCCGTTGCGGCCCGGCCCACGGCCGGCTGAGCCATGCCCCAGCGACGCACTGCCGCCCGAGTCGAGGGCGGCCCCGTCGAGGTCGCTCGCCTCCGCCACCTCGGCCACCTCGCGGGCCTCGTCGAGGCCCAGCACCCCGGCCGACTCGGCCGTGCTCTCGGCCAGGCTCTCCAGCAGCGGCTCCGCCTGGTGCATGTAGCGCTTGGGGCGGACGGCGGAGGCCAAGATCGCGACGGCGGTCGCGATGGCAGCGAAGGTGAAGGCCAGGTGCAGGCCGCCAGCGAACGGCTCCGAGATCAGGTTCGGGAAGAACGAGCGGCCGGTGATGTAGGCCACCTGCTTGGCGGGCATGTGCTGCAGCGCCCCCGTGGGGCCGAGCAGTTCCTTGATGGGGTTGTAGCCCAGGAACGCCGAGAACAGGCTGCCGATCGGCGGTTCGCTGGAGACCGTCTTGGCCGCGGCGGGGGCGACGCCCGCGGCGATCAGGCCCTTGTACAGATGGGAAGGAAGGCGCGCGGCCAGCCCCAGGGTGACGATCGTGAAGAACAGGCCCATCGACAGCACGGTGGCCGAGTTCTGGAAGGTGTTGAGCATTCCGGCGCCCGCGCCGCGCTGGTCCGGCGGCAGGCTGTTCATGACCGCGGCCTGGTTGGGCGCGAAGAACAGCCCCATGCCGACCGCGAACAGGAACACCAGCACGGCGAACCAGATGTAGCTGAAGTTGATGGGCAGCAGTTCGAGCAGCAGGAAGGTGGCCCCGGAGATCACCAGGCCGCCGGTGGCCAGCACCCGCGCCCCGTAGCGGTCGGACAGGGTCCCGGCCAGCGGGCCGGTGAGCAGGAACCCGATCGTCAGCGGGATCATGGCGATGCCGGCCCACAGCGGCGTCTCGGCGAAGCTGTGGCCGTGCTGCGGCAGCCAGATTCCCTGCAGCCAGATGATCAGCATGAGCTGCAGGCCGCCCCGGCCCAGGGCGCCCAGCAGCCCGGCGATGTTCCCGGCGGTGAAGGCCTTGATCCGGAACAAGCCCAGCCGGAACATCGGCGCCGCGACCTTGGTCTCCACCCAGGCGAACAGCACCAGCAGCGCGATCCCGCCGATGATGGCGGCCAGCACCCAGGGGTTCGTCCACCCGGTGGGGTGGCCGCCGTAGGGGAGCAGGGAGTACACGATCCCGGTGAGCAGCGAAATCAGCCCGAGGGCGAACAGCGTGTTGCCCAGCCAGTCGATCTTGGCGGGGAGGCGGATCCCGTTGTCCTGGAGCTTCAGGTAGGCCCAGGCCGTGCCGAACAGGCCGAACGGGACCGAGACCAGGAAGACCAGGCGCCACTCCACCGGGGCCAGCACGCCGCCCAGGATCAGCCCGAGGAACGAGCCGCTCACCGCGGCGATGCCGTTGATCCCCATGGCCTTGCCCCGCTCGTTCTCGGGGAACGCGTCGGTCAGGATGGCGGTCGAGTTGGCGAACAGGAACGCGCCGCCAACGCCCTGGAACACCCGCATGATGATGATCCAGAGGGCGCCGGCCGGCCCGGTGAGCCAGGTCACCGACAGCAGGATCGAGAAGAGCGTGAATATGGCGAAGCCGATGTTGTACATCTTGACCCGGCCGTAGATAT
>DATAVV010000136.1:0-5738 GCA_036267555.1 Streptosporangiaceae bacterium
CGGGGGTGCCAGGGGACAGGCTGTTGACGGCGATCGGGCCGGCCGCCCGGCCGATGCCGAGGGCCGGACCGAGCTGGCTGGCGGGCAGGCCCGCCTTGGGCAGGGCCGCGAGGAACGACGAGCCCGCGTGGGACAAGGCGACCGCGCCCGCGATGACGGGGCCGAGCGCGAAGCCCAGGTCACGGAACATGTTGGTGGTCGCGCTGGCCATGCCGGCCAGCGGCAGCGGCACGGTGTTCAGCGCGACGGCGGTGAAGGAGTTCACCGCGAGCCCGAAGCCGATGCCGGTGAGCAGGTCAGGCAGGACGAACGGGGTCAGCGCGGTGTCGGTGATGTCCAGCCGCGTGCACAGGAACGCGCCGGCCGCCATCAGCAGGCAGCCGGCCGCGAGCAGCCACTGCGGCGCGACCTTGGTCAGCAGCTTGCCGATTACCGCGAACAAGACGAACGCCGGGCCCTGCAGCAGCAGGAACAGCAGGCCCGTCCGGGTGGCGGACTGGTGCTGCACCGGGCCGATCCACATGCTGGTCGAGAAGCAGGTGCCGAGGAAGGTGAACATCGAGACGACCGCGACCAGGTTGGTGACCGAGAAGGCCCGGTTCCTGAACAGGTCCAGCTTGAGGATCGGCGACCTGGCCTTCCGCTCGACCGCCACGAAGGCCGTCAGGAAGATCACCCCGACGATGTAGCCCGTCAGGACGTTGCCGTGCGTCCAGCCGTCTTCCGGCCCCTGGATGGTCGCGTACATGACGGCGATCAGGCCGATCGCGAACGTGACCTGGCCGGGGACGTCCAGGCCGCGGCCCGCGGGGGCGGACGACTCGGCCGCCAGCACCAGGGTCAGCGCGAGGCTCACCAGGGCGACGGCGGCCAGCAGCCAGAACGAGGCGCGCCAGCCGCCGTGGCTGGCGAGGATGCCGCCGATCAGCGGGGAGACCGCGGCGCCGGCCGACAGCGAGCCGGCCCAGACCGCGACCGCGTTGGCCCGGGTCCGCGCGGTGTGCGTCATCGTGGCGACCATCGCCAGCGAACCGGGGAACATCGCCCCCGCGCCGAGTCCGTCGATGCCCGCGCCGATCCACAGGAAGTGCAGGTCCGGCGCCACCGCCATGACGATCGCGCCGATCACGGTGAGGACGGCGCCGGCGGCGACCAGCTTCTTGCGGCCGAAGAGGTCGCCGAGCACGCCGAAGGTGAACTCGAAGACCACCACGGTGACCATGAAGGCGGCGGTGATCCAGGTGAGCGCGGAGCCCTGGGTGTTGAACTCCTGCTGGAACAGCCCGTTGAGCGACGCCGGCAGGGCGTTGGCGACCTGCGCGACGAAGACCGCGAGACAGGCGGCGAGCAGCGTGCCCGCGTTGCCCTTGCTGGCGCGCCCCGTGACGGGGCTGGCGGCGCTGAGCGCCGCCGGGTTATCAAGCGACATTGCGATACTCCCGGAGTGGGCTGTGCTTACCCGGGACTATGCGCCTTAGCTTTACAAGATGTCAATAGAAAGTTCGTAATGTAAATCTACGCCGAGCAGGGCGCACCAGCTGCCGGTCAGCACCGCCAGCTCTACGTCCGCGGACTCGACCTGCCACCCCCGGCGCAGCCAGCTGGTCGCCATATGGTGCAGCTGCGCGAAGGCGAGCTCGGCCCGGGTGCGCCGGCTGGCCGGGTCGAAGCGGCCCGCCTGGTCCAGGCCCGTCTCGAGATCCCGGTAGGCCTCGTCCCACCACTGATCGACCAGCGCGCGGATGTCCTGGTCGGTGATGGCCGCCTCGTCAGCGACCCGCAGGTAGGGCTGGACTTTCGGCCAGCGGCTGGCGGACTGGCCGATCCACGCCTCGATCGCCGCGCGCGAGCCGGAGCGGACGGCGGCGACCAGCGTAGTGTCCGACGGCACCCCCGCGTCCTCGTCGCGCTGCAGGAACGCGTTCAGGTCCGCGAACAGCGCCTTGATCAGGTCGATCCTGGCCGGGAAGTGGGCGTAGAAGGTCACCCGGGTGGTGCCCGCCGCGTTGGCGATGTCGTCGATCGTCGTCGCCGGGTAGCCCTTGGCCTCGAACAGCTCAAGCGCCGTGGTGAGCAGCAGCCGCCGGGTCATCTCTTTTTGCGCGACCCGCAAGCTCGGCTTGCGGCGCGTCACGCCACTGGTCATGGCGCTCACGATACCCGTTTACTCATCACATGATGTCTTGTCATTATGTCCATTTAATTGACATGACGTAAACCCAATGGCTACCGTGTCGTGCATGACCGCCAAGAGCAGCACCGTCAGTACTGTCCTCGGCCCTGTCCCCGCGGCCGATCTCGGGGTTGTCTCGGTGCACGAGGCGCTGCTGTCGGTGCTGCCCGGCGCCCAGTACGCGTTCGACATCGTCATCGACCGGGCCGGGATCTTCCAGATCCTCGCGGCTAAGCTGACGGACTTTCGCGCGGCGGGCGGCGGGACGATCGTCGACCGCACCGGCATGTTCCACGGCCGCGACCTGCCGCTGTACGAGGCCCTGGCCCGGTCGACCGGCGTGCACATCGTCGCGTCGACTGGCCTTGGCCCGGAAGAGCTGCTCGGCGGCTACTTCCTGACTCCGCAGACCAACCCCCCGGTGCCGTGGCCCGCCGAGAAGTTCGCCGACCTGTTCACCAGGGAGGTCAGCGAAGGGATGGTTGTCCCCCGGCTGGAACGGCGCGCCGCCGCGGGCCTGGTGGCCACCGCCGTGAACCGCGCCGGCCGGACTGCGACCGAGGAGAGCCTGCTGCGCGGGGCGGCGCGGGCCGGGCGGAGCACCGGCGTGCCGGTCTCGGTCCGTTACGGCAACGACGCCGCCGGCGACCTGCAGGTCATCCTCGACGAACGGCTGCCCGCCGGCCGCGTCGTCGTCGGCGGCCTCGACCGCCGGGACGCGGTGGAAAGCGGCGCGCCGGCGGAGATCGCCCGCCGGGGCGCCTACGTCGCGCTCGACCACGTAGGCACAGAAGAGGGCGGCTACATCACCGACCGCGAGCGCGCCGGCCTGGTGGCGAAGCTGGCCGGAGAAGGCCACGCCGACCGGATCCTGCTCTCGGCCAGCGCGGCCGGCGTTTCCAAGGGACAGCCCGGATGCGACGTGCCCTACAGCCACGTCTTGTCGACGTTCGTCCCGCTGCTGCACGCGGCGGGCGTTGGCGACGCGGATGTCCAGCGCATCCTGGCCGGCAACCCGTGTGACCTGCTGACGCCGCGCTGACGAGGCGGTCGCGTGCCCCACCGAGAGCTGAAATAGCTGAGGAGAGTGTTGTGTCGAGAGTGAACACCGTGCTCGGGCCGGTCCCGGCCGAAGCGCTCGGGATCGTGGCGATCCACGAGCACATCGGGTACGGCATGCCCGGCTCGGAGCTTGACTCCGGGTGGTGGAAAACCCCGGAGCAGCGGTACGCGGAGACCGTCCCCAAACTGCGCGATTTTCATCTGAACGGGGGCGGGACCTTCGTGGACGTCACCGGGATATGCAACGGCCGGGACGTCGACTACTACAAGTCGCTGTCGGCCAAGACCGGCGTGCACATCGTCGCCTGCACCGGGTTCGTCGGAGGAGACACCGCGCTGCCGTTCTTCGCCCGGGCCAGCGTGGAGTACCTGACCGCGCAGTTCACTCATGAGA
Source organism: Streptosporangiaceae bacterium (assembly GCA_036267555.1). Lineage (GTDB taxonomy): Bacteria > Actinomycetota > Actinomycetes > Streptosporangiales > Streptosporangiaceae > JASHPR01. The sequence continues at coordinate 3,630 of DATAVV010000136.1, forward strand.
TCACCGCCGGCATCGGGGACACCGGCAGCCGGGCCGGCGTCATCAAGGTCGGGGTGAGCCGCGGCGGCCGGATGACCAGCCTGGACAAGCGCATCTACCGCGCCGCGGCCCGGGCCGCCCTGGCCACCGGCGTGCCGGTCCTGACCCACCTGGCGATCGACGCCGAGAACGCGATCGCGATCTTCGGCGAGGAGGGCCTGCCGCTCGACCGGGTGCTGTTCGGGCACGCCGACGACGGCGTGAACGCGGACAAGACGCGGGACACCTGGATCGCCGCGCGCGGCGGCCGGGTCGGCTTCGACACGTTCGGCTACGAGACCGAGCTCGAGGACCCGCCGTTCTGGGCCCGGCCGCGTAAGGAGCGGCTTGATCACTTCCTCCGCTTCATCGGCCAGGGCTACCTGGGCCAGGCGCTGGCATCGGCCGACGCCAACTGCAGCCCGCTGGGCTGGCCGGGGGTGAAAGGTCACACGGTGAACTACCTCTTCGACGACCTCATCCCCGATCTGCGGGCGGCCGGCGTGGACGAGGCCGCGATCAGGACGCTCTTCGTCGACAACCCCGCCGGCTTCCTCACCATCGCGGACTGAACCGCACGCAGCTCAGCAACCCCCACGCCGGCTCCGGCGCGGGGACGGGCCCTCTCAGAAGGATGTAAGACCATGCAGTCCTCAGACCTCAGGGACCTGAACGTCGCGGTGGTCGGCGCCGGGTACGGCGGCGCGGCCGCGGCCAAGGCGCTCAGCCTGCTCGGCGCTAACGTGCACATCTACGAGCAGGCGGTCCGGGTCCGCGAAGTCGGGGCCGGCATCGGCCTGCGCCCGCCGACGCTCGACCTGTTCAGGACGTGGGGCATCTTCGAGGCGATGGCCGCGGTCAGCTCACCAAGCGACTACTTCGAGATCCTCACCGCCGCCGGCGAGCCCATCATGCGGGAAGAGTGGCCCGGTATCCACGACTACGCCCAGGAGACCAAGACCCGCTTCATCCACCGGGGCGACTTCATCGAGACGTTCTTCAAGGTCCTCCCCCCGGACGCGGTACACCTCGGCTACCGGACGCAGAGCGTCACCGACGAGGGCGGCCGGGCGGTCATCGCCTTCGCCAACGGCGCCACGGTGACGGCCGACCTGGTGATCGGCGCCGACGGCATCCGCTCGGTCGTCCGCCAGCAGCTGTTCAGCGACAAGGGCCCGGTGTTCTCCGGCGAGCACGCGTTCCGGGCGGTGATCCCGGCCGGTGACGTCTACGGGCTGCCGCTCGACGCGAACCTGCGGATGTACATCGGCGAGAACGGCACCAAGATCTACGTGCTGCCGCTGCTGCACCGCAACCAGGTCTCCTACGACATCACCGCCCTGTCCAGCGACGACACCTGGGCTCCGGCCGTTACCAGGGACGACCTGGTCGCGATGGTCGGCGGTTTCGACGAGCGGCTGGTCAAGATCACCCGCGACCTCGACCTGAGCACGCTCAGCGGCCGCGCGGTCTACGACATCGACCCGCTCGAGACGTGGCACACCGACGCGGTGGCGCTGCTCGGCGATGCCGCCCACGCGATGCTGCATCATCAGGGGCAGGGCGCGAACCAGGCCATCCAGGACGCCGGCGGCCTGGCGGACGCGCTGCTCGCGGCGGACTCGGTCAAGAGCGCGCTCGCGCTGTACCAGGCGACCAGGAAGCCGGTCACCGACAACCTGCAGCGCGTGTCCAGGCAGTCGTGGGACTCAGGCGCGGTCGACACCGCCTTCCCCGGGCAGAAGCCCGCCGCGACCAGCCCGGCCGGGGTGATGCCGTGACGCTGCACCCGAAGATCGCCGAGGTACTGCGTCACCTGCCGCCCCTGCCCGCGGGTCCGCCCGACCCGGCCGTCCTGCGCGCGGCCGAAGAGGACCAGGTTCTCCCCGCCGGCGAGCGCCTGCCGCTGCACGCGGTCGAGGACACCGTCGCGGTGACCGCGCCCGTCGACGTGCCGGTGCGGATCTACACGCCGGCCGCCGCCGGCGCCTACGGGCTGCTGGTGTACTTCCACGGCGGCGCGTTCTTCCTCGGCAGCCTGAACACCCACGACCATGTCGCGCGGTCCCTCGCGCGGGAGACAGGCCTCAA
>DATAVV010000137.1:0-8130 GCA_036267555.1 Streptosporangiaceae bacterium
CCCGCCGGTGCTCGACAACGGCCTGGCCGACGCGCTCGCCACCCTCGCGAACCGCAGCGCGGTTCCGGTGGAGCTGGTCACCGACATCCCCGAGCGGCCGTCGGCCGCCATCGAGACCATCGCCTACTTCTCGGCCGCCGAACTGCTCACCAACGTGGCCAAGCACAGCGGCGCGGCGCACGCTACGCTCGAGGCGGTGCACGTCGCCGGCCTGCTGCGGATCCGCGTCACCGACGACGGCGCGGGCGGCGCGCGCCCGGTCGCCCGCGGGGGCCTGCGCGGGCTGGCCGAGCGGGTCCGCACCGTGGACGGCCGTATCGAGCTGGACAGCCCGCCCGGCGGCCCCACCACCGTCACCGTCGAACTTCCGTCCCACGCCTGAGAACGCGGTCACCATGCGCATCGTCATCGCCGAGGACTCCGCCGTGATCCGGGCGGGCCTGACCGAGATCCTCGCCGACCGCGAACCGGAGGTCGCCATCGTCGACGTCCGGATGCCGCCCGACCACACCGACGAGGGCCTGCGGGCCGCGATCGCGATCCGCCGGGCCCACCCCGGTGTCGGCATCCTGGTGTTCTCCCAGTACGTCGAGACCCGGTACGCGGCTGACCTGCTGCGCATGGGCTCCGGCGGCGTCGGCTACCTGCTCAAGGACCGGGTCGCCGACGTGGCCGAGTTCACCGACGCGATCACCCGGGTCGCGGCGGGCGGCACCGCCCTCGACCCCGAGGTCGTCGCCGGCCTGCTCAGCGCCACCCGCCACGCGGTCGTCCTCGACGCGCTCACCCCGCGCGAGCACGACGTGCTCGCCCTGATGGCCGAGGGCCGCTCCAACGGCGCCATCGCCGACCGCTTCACCGTCTCCGAGCGTGCGGTGGAGAAGCACATCAGCAACATCTTCAGCAAGCTCGGCCTCCCCCCGTCCGACTCCGACCACCGCCGCGTCCTGGCCGTCCTGGCCTTCCTGGGCGAGCGCTAACGGCCTGGGCGAGCGCTAACGGCCCGGGCAAGCGCTTGGCACAAGGTGGTGGCGGGGCCGACGAGAGCCGTGAGCCTCCCGTTAAAGGAAATCCATTCCAGGTAACTCCATGTTCACGGATACTTGTTCGCTGATGGAGACTTCTACCCGTCATAGTGGGAACGAATATCCGCTATCATGATCTGAGCAGCCATGATACCCGGACATGTGCCTCAGGCCGCGGCCCCCGGGGCCCGCTGCCCCGCGACCGCCTGCTGAGCGGCGGCGGGCCCGGTGTCGCCGGGGCGGTGGAAGTCCTTGCCGCGGATCAGCAGCAGGGCGCAGACCGCGCCGACCAGCGCGAGGCCCGCGGTGACGTAGAGCAGCTCGTTCAGCGCGGCGGCGAAGCTCGAGTGCAGCGCCACGCCGACGGCCGCGCGGTCGGCCGCCGGCACCGAGGCGATCAGCTGCCCGACCGAGCCCTGGCGCACCGCGTTCACCATCTTCCCCGCCTGCCCGGCCAGCGACGGCGGCAGCGCACTGGTCAGGTGGCTCTGGATGGCCGAGGTAAAGATCGAGCCGAGGGCGGCGATGCCGGTCGCGATGCCGATCTGCCGGAAGGTGTTGCTGGCGCCCGAGGCCATCCCGGCCTTGGCCGGCGGCACGACGCCGATCGCGGTGGACGCCAGCGCCGGGTTGACCATGCCGCCGCCGAACCCGGCGACGATGAACCCGGGAATCAGGTGTGTCCAGTTGGAGGCGCCCGTCAGCCCCGCCATCACGATGAGGCCGATGCCGACCAGGAACAGGCCGAGCCCGATCATCCACCGGGACGGCACGCGCTCGGTCAGCCGTCCGGCGATCACCGAGGTGACGAGCTGCGCGACGCTGAGGACCGCGATCCGCAGCCCGGCGTCGAGCGCCGAGTAACCGAGCACGTCCTGCAGGTAGATCACGAAGTACAGCAGCATCGCGTACAGCGAGCCGTTCATCGCGAAGGCCGCGATGGCGCCGCCGCTGAACGTGGGGACGCGCAGCAGCGCCAGGTCGAACATCGGGTGCGCGACCCGGCTCTCGGTCACGCCGAACGCGACGATCAGCGCGACGGCGGCAGCCAGGCAGATGATCACCCCGGTATCGGACCACGAGTTCTCCCCGGCCCGGATCAGCCCGTAGATCAGGCTGATCAGCCCGGCGGTGAGCAGCAGGAAGCCGGCCCAGTCGGGCGGGGTGGGGTTCGGCGAGCGGGACTCCTCGACCCGCCAGATGGCCACGGCGAACGCGAACACGCCGATCGGCACGTTGACCAGGAAGATGCCCCGCCAGTCCCACCCGGTGACGATGATCCCGCCGAGCACCGGCCCGAGCGCGGTGGACAGGCCTACGACCGCACCCCAGACCCCGAAGGCCATGCCCCGCTCCTTGCCGCGGAAGCTGTGCCCGAGCAGCGCCAGCGACGTCGCGAACATCATCGCGCCGCCGACTCCCTGGCCGCTGCGCGACAGGATCAGCATGAGCGGGCTGACGGCGAGGCCGCACAGCAGCGAGCCCGCCGTGAAGATCGCCAGCCCGATCGAGAACAGCAGCCTGCGGCCGTAGCGGTCAGCGAGCACGCCCGAGGTGAGCAGCAGCGAGGCGAGGGTCAGGGCGTAGGCGTCCAGGGTCCACTGCACGTCGCTGAACTGCGCGTGCAGCCCGGCCTGGATCGCCGGCTGCGCCACGATGACGATGGTCACGTCGAGCAGCAGCATGAACATCCCCGCGCAGACCGCGATGAGTGTCCACCATTTCTTATCCACGTGCGTCCTTCCCTTCCCCCGGGTCGGCGCGGCCCAGCCGGCGCCGTTTCCTTATGATTCACCACCCATAGTGATCGCAAATGCGAGGCTGACCCGGATTTGACGGCTATCTTGCCGGATCTCGACATTATTAGACTGGGATCCGTGAAAGCCAGTCAGCTCGATGAGGTTGACCGCCAGCTTCTCCACGCGCTGCTCGTGGCCCCGCGGGCCTCGTTCCGGGTGCTCGGCGGGGCGCTGGGCGTCTCCGACCAGACCGTCGCGCGCCGCTACCGGCGGCTGGCGGACCTCGCCGGCCTGCGGGTATTCGGCCTTATCGACGGTCCGCGGGCCGGCTGGACGGACTGGATCGTGCGGCTGCAGGCCGCCCCGGGCAGCGCCCAGCGCATCGCGGACACCCTGGCCCAGCGCCCGGATACCCGGTGGGTCCGGCTGTACTCGGGCGGCACCGAGATCGTCTGCACGCTGCAGGCGCGCAGCCCCGAGCAGCGCAACGCGCTGTTCCTGCGCGGCCTGCCCGGCAGCCGCCACGTCACGGCCATCGCCGCGCAGTCGATCCTGCACGTGTTCTCCCCGGTCGCGTACGCCGCCTATGCCAACGCCTTGTCGCCCGGTCAGCTGGCCGCGCTGCGCGAAGCCGTGCCCGAGCCGGATCCGCCGTTCGAGGCGGATCTATCGGCCCAGTCTCAGCAGGCACCGGCCCCGGCGACCGGGGACTTCTGGATCCCGTCCGACGTGCCGGTGCTGCGGGCCGAGGACGACCCGCTGATCGCCGAGCTGGCCCGGGACGGCCGGACGCCGGTCGCTGACCTGGCGGCCGCGACGCACTGGCACGAGTCGACCGTGCGGCGGCGGATCGAGGAACTGCGCCGGGCCGGGCTGCTGTACTTCGACCTGGATATCGACGATGCGGTGACCGGTGTCAGCGTGAACGTGATGCTGTGGCTCAAGATCGAGCCCGCCCGGCTGGAGGCCGCCGGGCGCGCGATCGCCGCCCATCCCGAGATACCGTTCGCCGGCGCGACCACCGGCACCACCAACCTCGTGGCCAGTGCGGTTTTCCGTGATACCCGCCAGCTGTACGACTACCTGACGACGCGGCTGGCCGACCTGCCCGGGCTGCAGTCAGTGGAGAGTGCGCCGATCATCGGCACGGTCAAGCGGCTGGCCCGGTCGGAAGCGGCGCCGTAGCGGGAGACGGGCTCAGCCGGGGGCGCCGGGGGACTGGGCCGCTCCCGGGCTGGGACGCTGCCGGACCGGGGCTGCACCGGGCTTGGTTGCACCGGGGGCTGGGGCCGCGCCGGGTTCGGGTGCACCGCAGTGGGCTGCGCCGGGCTGGGCTGCGCCGGGCTGGGCCGCCCCGCGGTTAGGCGCTCCGGGGCTGGGCTGCACCGCGGGCTAGGCCGCACCGGTGCTTGGAGGCGCCGCCTGCGCCGTCGCAGCGCGGCACCGGCACGGGCCCTAGGCGCGCTGGTTGAGGACGGCGGTCCGCTGGGCCGCGAGGATGCGGAGGATCTGCTGGGTCTCCGGGTCTTCCTGGGTCTCGCTCCGCGCGATGGCGGCCTCGATGTCGTTGATGGCGCCGGCGCTCTGGTAGGAGGAGAGCTCGCGCCACAGGGCGCGCCGCCGGGCGTGGTCTTCGCGGATCTCGTGCAGCCGGTTCAAGATTGAGCTGGCCATGGTGGTTCTTCCTTCTTGGTTGCGGATGATGTTTTTGCCTGTCGGTCTAAATTCTCCGACGCTTCCAGTGAACCCGGTTCTTATACATGCGTCCAATGAGTTATTCGCAAAGAATCAATGCCGTAAAGTCATGGATTATGGATACCGACGTACTCCGCTGGTTCGCGCTGGTCGCCGAGGGGGCGACCGTCACCGAGGTGAGCGAGCTGGAGATGGTCACCCAGTCCGGCGTGTCCCGGGCCCTGGCCCGCCTGGAGTCGCAGGTGGGATCCCCGCTGCTGGAACGGTCGGGCCGGACGCTGCGGCTGACCCGCACCGGGGCGGTATTCAAGCCGCACGTGGACCGGATGCTGGACGAACTGCGGGCCGGGCTGGACGCGGTGGCGCAGTTCGTCTCGCCCGAGACGGGCACGGTGGCGGTCGCGTTCCAGCAGTCCCTGGGGTCGTGGCTGGTGCCCGACCTGCTCGGCAGCTTCCGCGCCGCGCACCCCACCGTCGAGTTCCGGCTGATGCACGTCCGCGACGAGCTGCACGGGCTGCCGCTCGACGGCGGCGCGGCCGACCTGGAGATCGGCACCCGCCGCTTCCGGACCGGCGAAGAGGCCAACCGTCCCGGCGATCTCGCCGTGCGGACGCAGCGTATCGGCGTCGAGCCGCTGCGCCTCGCGCTGCCCGCGTCCCACCCGCTCGCCGCCCACCAGGGTGACAGTGTCCGGCGGGACGGCGCTGCCTGGCAGGGCGACAGTGCAGGGAAGGCGGGCGGGACCGGGCCAGATGCAGGGACTGGGCCAGGTGCAGCGGCCCGGCCCGGCAACGGCGGACTCGGTGACTCGGGCAAGCCGGGCATCCGGCTGGCCGAGGTGGCCGGCGAGCCGTTCATCGCCCTGCGGACCACGTCGGCCCTGCGCCAGCTGGGCGACCGCCTGTGTGCCGCGGCCGGGTTCCGGCCCAAGGTCGTCTTCGAGGGCGACGACCTGTCCAACGTCCGCGGCCTGGTGGCGGCGGGCCTGGGCGTCGCCATCGTCCCCGCGCCCCGCGCCGGGTCCCCGGTGGCCGGCCCCGGCCCCGTGCTCTACCCGCCGATCCTCGACGACGGCGCCGAGCGGGAGATCTACCTCACCTGGCCGGCCGACAAGGCGCTGCTGCCCGCCGCCGAGCTGTTCCGCCGGCACGTCATCGACACGGTCAGCACGGGCCAGATCCGCCCGGTCAGCGGCTAGGGCCACTGGCGTATCAGGCGTCTGCCGCATGTTCTCGAGCTGGCTGGCTCTAGGCTGAGCTGATGGCCGGGCCCAAGGTATGTCTGCTTGATGCGTATCAAACGATCCTGCACACCGACTTCGAGCCCTACGCCGAGGTGCTGCCCCGGCTGGCCGACGTGCCGGCGGAGAACCTCTACTCGGCCTACGCGCGGGTCGCGCCCCTGCTCACGGTGGGCAAGGCCACGGTCCGGCAGGCGTTCGCCGAAGCCCTGGAGATGTCCGGGGTGGTGCCGCGGCCGGAGCTGACCCGGGCGCTCGCGGCCAAGTCCCGCGAGCTGCTGCTCAAGGCGGGCGAGCTCTACGACGACGTGCTGCCGTTCCTGCACTCCGCCCGGGAGCACGGGGTCAAGCTCGCCATCGTGAGCAACTGCGACGAGAACACCCGCGACCTGCTGGCCGAACTCGGGGTGACCCCGCTGGTCGACGCCCTCGTCCTGTCCTGCGAGGTGCACGCGGCCAAGCCCGCGGCCAAGATCTACACCGAGGCGCTGCACCGGCTGAAAGCGCGGCCCGAGGATGCGCTGTTCGTGGACGACAACGCCCGGTTCTGCGCGGCCGCGCGGGAGCTGGGCATCAGCGCGGTGCGGATCGCGCGCCTGGGCGAGGCCACGCCCGTCCCCGGCCTGACCACGATCGCCTCGCTGGATGAGGTCCAGCCGCTGCTCTGGGACTAGCCCCGCTCGCGGTACGCGGCGACCAGCGGCAGGAACAGGTCGTCGACGATCGACCGGACGCGCTCGGCCGTCACCGGCTTGAGGGTCATCAGCAGGTCCAGCCGGATCAGGTCGAACGGCATGGTCAAGACGGCCGGCGGGATCTTCTCCAGGTCGATCTCGCCGCGCTCGTGCGCGCGCTGGAAGATCCGGTCCGACCAGAACGGCCGGTTAGCCATGATCCTTTCCCGCACCTGCGCCGGGGTGAGAGCGGAGCTGGCCAGCAGGCCGGCGAAGGTGGCGGTGACCACGGCGGTGAACGATGACCGCTTGTCGTTGACGTCGTCGAGCAGCGCGAGCATGTCGCCGCGCAGGCTTCCGGTGTCCGGTATGTCGACCGGATTCATCGTGCCGTGGTTCGCGATGGCCGCCATCACGAGGGCGTCCTTACGGGGCCAGCGCCGGTACAGCACCGCGACGCCGGTCTTGGCCCGGGCGGCCACCGACTCCATGGTCAGCTTGGCGAACCCGGCCTCGACCAGCTCATCCCAGGCGGCCTCCAGCAGCGCGGACTCGAGTTCCTCGCCGCGCCGCCGCTGCCGGTGCAGCTGCTCAGTCACGTCAACCAGGATAGCCGCCCCCGCTGATAAGAGAGGCTTGCATTCCTTATCTGAACAACCTACTCTCATAAGAGATGAAAACTTCTCTTATCTAAGGAGCAGGGCATGGCGGCGAAATCGGCTCCAGGCCAAGACAAGATCGACCCGAAGGTTCTCAAGAGTGCGCTGATCCTCGTTGTCGGCGCCATGGCGGTCATCTTCGACACGACGATCGTCAGCGTGGCGCTGCACACCCTGTCCGCGCGACTGCACGCACCGGTGTCGACGATCCAGTGGGTCTCGACCGGCTACCTGCTCGCGCTCGGCATCGCGGTGCCGTTGTCCACCTGGGCGCTGCGCCGCTTCGGCGGGAAGAACCTGTGGATGGCGGCCCTCACGATCTTCCTCGTGGGCTCGATCGGCTCCAGCCTGGCCTGGAACGTGGACTCGCTGATCGCCTGGCGGGTAGTCCAGGGCGTGGGCGGCGGCATCATGCTCCCGCTGCTGACCACGCTGATCATCCAGGCCGCGGGGGGCAAGGCCCTGGGGCGAACAGTCACGATCATCACGCTGCCCGCGCTGCTCGGCCCGATCCTCGGGCCGCTGATCGGCGGTGCCATCCTCACCCACCTGTCCTGGCGGTTCATGTTCTGGGTGAACGTGCCGTTCTGCCTGGCCGGCCTCGCTCTCGCCGCCCGCTACATGTCCGCGGACAAGCCCGCTCCGGGGACACCGCGGCCGCGGCCCGACCTGCCGGGCCTCGCCCTGCTCGCCCCTGGCGTCGCCGCGCTCATCCTGGGACTGAGCAACGCGGGCAGCGCGGCCGGCTTCGCGCACCCCGACGTCATCGTCCCGCTCGCGACCGGCGTCGCCCTGCTCGCGGCCTTCACCGCGTACGCCATCCGCCTGGGCCGCCGGGACGGCGACCCGCTCGTGAACGTCCGCCTGCTCGCCCGCCGGCCGGTGGGCTCGGCCTCGGCGGTGCTGTTCTTCTCCGGGTTCTCCCTGTACGGGGCGATGCTGCTGCTGCCGCTCTTCTACCAGGAGGTGCGCGGCGCCTCCGCGCTGACGGCCGGGATCATGCTGGTCCCGCAGGGCGTCGGCGCCCTGCTCTCCCGCAACGTGGCCGGAAGGCTCACCGACAAAATCGGCGCCCGTCCGATCGCCGTCGTCGGCTT
>DATAVV010000138.1:0-8335 GCA_036267555.1 Streptosporangiaceae bacterium
CTGATTGGCACGCAGCAGCAGGGCCGCGAGCAGCACCCGCTGCTTGCCAGCCGACACCGTGACCCGGGACCCGCCGACGCGTACCACCAGCGGCCCGAGCAGGCCGAACTCCACCCGATCCTCCCGCCGCAGCGCAATGCCGCTATCTAGCGGCATTCCGCCCCTCGACACCCATCGTAACGAGACCGGCGCAAAACGACTGACAAAATACGGTGCCGCCTTGACTTAGATGCGACTTAGATGCGACTTAGCGGCCGAAAGTGGCCACCGCCGCTACCACGCGGCCACGGCGTTGTAGCTGCCGAGGCCGAGCAGGATCACCGCGGTGATGCGGCGGACCCAGGCCATCGGGATCAACTCCAGGCTCTTGGCTCCGACGGTGACCGACAACGCCGAAACGGCCCACAGGCCCAGCGTGGCCCCGGCGAACACCGGCAGCGGCTGGTACCTGGCGGCCAGGTTGGCCGCCGTGACCTGGGTGATGTCGCCCCATTCGGCCAGGAAGATGACGGCGAAGCTCATGCCCGCCACGCGCAGGAACGACGGTGAAGTGCTGCCCTGGCGGGCGGCGTCGGAGTCCTCCCGCGCGGAGGACCGGAAGCTGGTCACGAACAGGTAGACCGCGCCGGCCAGGAACAGCACCGTCACGATGGATTCGACGACCCGGTGCGGGAGGAGGGCCAGCAACTGTCCCGCGGTGACGGCGACCGCCATGTGCACCGTGAACGCCGCGGCGACGCCGGCCCAGACCCAGAGCGGGCGGTACCGGGTGCCGAGTACCAGCGTGGCGACCATCGACTTATCCGGCAATTCAGCCAGGAACGTCACCGCGAAGGCCACGCCAATCACGGCCAGGTACGCCATGGGGTCTTCCTCCGGTCGGTTCCCCGGGCCGGGACTCTCCGCTGGGGAACCTTCGGCCGGGCACGCGAGTGAGCCGAAGGTCTCGTCCGCCACGAAACCGTGACCCGGGGACCGGGCGCTTGCGCGCCGGTATGTCGGCCGTCCAGCGAGGGACTACTCCCCTTCGCTATCTAGCCTACCGTGCCCGGTGCAGCCGGAGCGGTGGCGGAAAGGCAATGGTGGGGAAGATGAGCACTGTGCCGGGCCGGTGATCACCGGCGGATCCGGGTGAGGACGAGGGTGATGTCGTCCTCGCCCTGCTGGCGCAGCGCCTGGGAGACGGTCGCGCAGGTGCTCCCCAGCGTCGCCCGGGGCCGCGCCAGGGCGGAGCCGAGGGCGTCGCGCAGTGCGGCCATCCCCTGGTCCAGCGGCCGCGTGCGGCTCTCGACCAGGCCGTCGGTGTACAGGGCCAGCGTGGCTCCGGGCGGGAGGCCGATCCGGGTGGCGACGAACGATCCGGTGCCGAGCCCGAGCGGCAGCCCGGGCGGCAGGTCCAGGACCTGCGTGGTGCCGTCCGCCAGCACGAGCAGCGGCGGATGGTGCCCGGCCTGGGCGAACTCGCAGGAACTGGCCGACGGGTCGATGATCGTGTAGATGCACGTGGCGGCGAACGGCGCGGAGGCCAGGCCGGCCGCCATCTTGTCCAGCCGGCTGAGCACCTCACCCGGCGGGAGGTCCAGGTCGGCCAGAACGTGCGCGGCCGTGCGCAACTGCACCATGACCGCGGCGGCTTCCGGGCCGTGGCCCATCGCGTCGCCGACGATCAGGGCGGCCCGGCCGCCGGGCAGCGGGACGATGTCGTGCCAGTCGCCGCCCACCACGCTGTCCCCGACCGGCATGTAGCGGTGCGCGACCTCCAGGCCCGGCGGGACCCGGGGCCGTCCCGGCAGCAGCCCGCGCTGCAGGGCGGCCGCGGTCCGGCGCTCCCGGTCGTACAGCCGCGCGTTGTCCAGGCACACCGCCGCGCGGGAGGCCAGTTCGCCCGCGGCCACGGCGTCGGCCTGCCCGAAGGCCGGGCTGCCGGCCGTGCGGCCGAACACGGCGCACCCCACCACGGTCCCGCGGGCGATGAGGGGCACGGCCAGGTACGACGTGTGCGCGCCGGTGAACTCCCTGCCGCCCGGCCGGCGGGCGACCCGCTGCGCGCTCTCGAGGTCGAGGCGGTCGACGACGACCGGGCCGCGGTCGGCCATCGCGCGGAAGGAGGCCGTTTCGTCGCCGAGTGCGAGCACCTCACCCGGGTACAGCAGGCCGTCGGTCGCATCCGGGGACTGGCCGTCCAGGCGGGCCGCGAGCCGCCGCACCACGGTCGGGTGCCCGGTCCGGTGCCAGGCGAGTTCGCCGGCCGCCATCATCCGTTCCGGCACGAAGATGGTGGCCATGGCCGCGAACCCGGGCACGGCGACCTCGGTCACCTCACGCGCGGTCTGGGCGAGATCCAGCGAACTGCCGATCCGGGTCGCCGCCTCGCTCAGCCAGCCCGGGCCCGGCGGCGCGAGCAAGGCCGTGACCAGAGCCCCGCTGCCGGGGCCGCCCAGCGGCTCGCAGCGGATGGTCGTCGGGCGGCCCGCCGCCGAGACCGGGGGCAGGGTCGCGGTCCAGACCCGCCCGGCCGCGATCTCGGCCAGGGCCCGGTCGACGAGCTCACGGTGGCCCGTCTCACGGTGGTCAGTCTCACGGTGGTCAGTCGGAGGGGTCTGCGGGGGTCGCCCCCCCGAGGCCGACACAGCCAGCAGCACATCTCGCACGTCACGGCCGATCACCGCGTCGCCGCCCAAGCCGAACAGGGCCGAGGCCGCCACCGGCCAGGAAACCACCCGCCCCTGCTCGTCCAGGGTGAACGCGGCCAGCCCGGTCAGGCCGAGCCCGCCCGGGGGCGACACCGCGGGCTCACCTCCCCCGGCGATCTGTAACTCCACCTGTACCTGCCTCGTCGGCGCGGGTACGACGGCCATTCCCGGCACCTTAAGATATCGATTATTCACGAAATGTATCGCATCCCAGGCGGTTAAATAAGTTAGCTTGCGTTAAGACGTGCGACTTATGCTCAGGGCCGGGCCGGCCGGCGCGTCAGGCCTTCCGCCCGACCCCGACCAGGGCCCAGAACTTACCGGGCTGCGCGGGGACGTCAGCCGGCGAGTCGGGCCGCCACTGGGGAATGAACACCAGTCCCGGGTCCACCAGATCGAACCCGTCGAAGAAGCGCAGGATGTCCGCGCGCGGTCGCATGTGGATCTCGGTGCTGACGCTGCCGTTGTACACCCTGCCCGCGGCCAGGGCCGTGGTCGCCCGGCCCTCATCCGTGCCGTGGCACACGACGAGATAACTGCCGGGTGCCAGCGCATCGCGCAGCATGGCCACGGTCCGCCACGGGTCGTCGGCGTCGGCCAGGAACTGCAGGACGGCGACCAGCAGCAGCCCGACCGGCTGCGAGAAGTCGATCAACTGCCCGGTGGCCGGGTGGGCGAGGATCTCTTCCGGCCGGCGCAGGTCAGCGTCGATGATCCCGGCCCGGGGGTTCCCGGCCAGGATCGCCCGGCTGTGCGCGACCGCGACCGGGTCGACGTCCACGTAGGCCACGCTGGCCTGCGGGTCGGCGCTCTGGGCCACCTCGTGCACGTTGCCCTCGGTCGGGATGCCCGAGCCGATGTCGAGGAACTGCCGGATGCCCGCCTTAGACAGGAACCGCACCGCCCGGCCCAGGAACGCCCGGTTGGCCTGAGCGATCGCCCGGATCCCGGGCTCGACCGCGGCCACGGCCCGGCCGACGTCCTGGTCGGCCAGGAAGTTGTGGGTGCCGCCGAGCCAGTAGTCGTAGACCCGGGCCACGTTGGCCCGCCTGGTGTCGACTCCCGGCGGTGCCCAGTCCGCCTCGCCCGCCATCACGCCTGCCCTTCCAGGGCGTGCTGGCCCCAGATCACCGGATAAGTTGATAATTCGCATGATATCGCGGTAACGGGGCAAAGACAAAATGGGCCGGTGGTGGCCGCGACCGCAATGACCTCGCCATTTCAGATTGGCGGGACGCCTCGCGCCGGGTACACCGCGGCGAACGGAGAGCTGCCATTCCTGGCACCCTAAGATATCGTTTAGCCACGAAATGTATCGCATCCAGGGAGAAGCCCGTGGCCGCAGGCGAGACGGACTGGATACCCCCGGATGTCGATACCAAGCGTGCCAACGTGGCCCGGGTCTACGACTACTGGCTGGGCGGCACGCACAACTTCCTGGCCGACCAGGACGCGGGCCGCGCGATCGCCGCGGTCGAGCCCAACGTGCGGGCGATCGCTCAGGCCAACCGCGCGTTCCTGCGCCGGGCGGTGCGGTTCCTGACCGAGGCCGGCATCCGGCAGTTCCTCGACATCGGCTCGGGCATCCCGACCGAGGGCAACGTGCACGAGATCGCCGACCCGGCGGCCCGGGTGGCGTACGTGGACGTCGACCCGGTGGCGATCGCCCACAGCAAGGCGATCCTGGCCGGGAACCCCGATGCCGTGATCATCGAGGGCGACGTGCGCGACCCGGCGGGCATCCTGGCCCACCGCGACCTGCGGCGGCTGATCGACTTCGGCCAGCCAGTCGGGCTGCTGCTCGTCGGTGTCCTGCACTTCATCGCCGCCGACGACAATCCCTGGCAGATCGTGGCCACGCTGCGCGATGCGCTGGTCCCCGGCAGCTACCTCGTGCTGTGCCACGCCACCGACGACGACCGGCCCGAGGTCATGCAGGCCGCCGAGAAGGTGTACAACCGCAGCGTCACCACGAACGTGCACATGCGGTCGCGCGGGCAGATCGCCCGCTTCTTCGGCGGCTTCGAGTTCGTGGACCCGGGGCTCGTACTAATCCCGCTGTGGCGCCCGGATTCGCAGGCCGACGTGCCCGCCGACCCGAGCCAGTACGCGGGCCTAGTCGCCGTAGCCCGAAAGCCCTGACCCGCGCCCGACGTCGCCCCGGCAGCCTCTTAATCACCTTCCGCCCCAGCCGCGTGCCGCTTCGAACTCGCGAAGGGGTGATCATGGCTATGAATGTGAGTTTGGTGTCCGTATATGAGCATCAAAGTTCCATTCATCCCGCCCCCCGGAGCTACCGGGCGTCCCGCCGGCGCACCGGCGGGTGCGCCGCTGAGGGACCAGGCTGACCGACCTGCCGCGCGCGCCTGAGCGCGGCTCACTCTCGGGCCCTCCGCACGATGGCCACGGCCTGCGGCCGCAACTGCAGTTCGCCGGTGACGTCGGCGCCGGTCAGCAACTCGAAGCCGCTGCGGGCCAGCGCGATCCGGGCGGGCTGGCCAGTGTGGTTGATGAGGAACTCGTAGCTGACCGCGGGGCTGTGGCGAACCACTCGCTCGATCCCGGCAGGCCAGGCGGCCGGGTGGCCGGCCGCGGCGTCCGCCGGGTGGCCGGCCGGGTCCCCGGCCGGGGGCGGGGCCAGGATCGGCCCCAGCAGCGCGGCCAGGTCGTCGTCGCTCAGCCGGGTGCCCACGTAGATGGCCCGGCCAGCGCCGAAGCGCGTGCTCAGCACCGCGGGGGACCCGGCCCAGGGCGTGGAGCCGTAGCGGGCCAGCACCTCGCCGCCGGTTTCCTCGATGACGTCCAGCCAGCAGGTGCTGGCCGACTGCCGTCCGTCGGCCCAGGTCACCTCCGCGGTCTGCTCGGGCTGCAGCGGAACGACGTCCAGCACGTCGCCGCCGAACAGTTCGCGCAGCGGCCCGCCGTAGGGACCGAGGTAGACGTGGTCGCGTTCGTCCACGATGCCCGACCAGAACGAGATCACGGCCGTTCCGCCGCCCTCGACGTAGCGCCGCAGGCCGGCCGCCTCGGCCTCGGTGAGCAGGTACAGGCTGGGCACCAGTACGAGCCGGTAGCCGGACAGGTCGCCGCCGGGCGGGGCGAAGTCCGCGGTCATCCCGCGCTCGAACACCGGCCGGTACATCCAGCGGACCTGGTCGAGCATGCGCAGGCTCGACGACGGCTTGGAGGGCAGTTCGAGCGCCCACCAGTTCGGCCAGGAGAACACGATCGCGCAGTCCGCGGCCACAGCGGCGTCACCCACCTCGGCCAGGCGCTGCAGTTCCCCGCCAAGCTCGACGACCTCGCGCCAGGCGGGCGAGGCCGTGCCCGCGTGGCCGAGCATCGCGCTGTGGAACTTCTCGGCTCCGGCCGCCGAAGCCCGCCACTGGAAGAACGAGATCCCGGCGGCCCCGCGCGCCAGGGCCTGGTAGCTCCCCCGGCGCATCTCGCCCGGTGCCTTGGCCGAGTTGACCGGGCGCCAGTTGACCCGGAACGTGGCCTGCTCCATGACCACCCACGGCACGTCTTTCTTGACCGAGCGGATCAGGTCGTAGTGCATGGCCGTGGACATGGGCGAGCCCGGGTCCGCGGGGTCGGGGTAGTTATCGGTCGAGCACAGGTCCTCCGCCGCGGCCCAGGCGAAGTAGTCGAGAGGCTTGAAGAAGCCCATGAAGTTCGTGGTGACCGGCACCGCGCCGGCGACCGACCGGAGCAGGTCGCGCTCGGCGGTGAACGCCTCGAGGTAGGAGTCGTTGGAGAAGCGACGGTAGTCGAGAGCGTGCCCGGGGCTGGGCACGGCGGGCGTCACCCGCGGCGGCAGGACCTCGTCGAACTCGCGGTAGCGCTGGCTCCAGAACATCGCGCCCCACGCGTCGTTCAGCGCCTCGATGGTCGGGTAACGACGGCGCAGCCAGTCACGGAACGCCGCGGCCGACACATCGCAGTAGCACTGCGGGACATGACAGGCGTACTCGTTGTGGACATGCCACATGCGGACCGCCGGGTGGTGGCCCAGCCGGCGGGCTATCTCGCCCGCGATGCGCAGCGCGCTGGCCCGGTACTCGGGATGATGCACGCAGAAGTGCTGGCGGCTGCCGGGCGAGTACCGCACGCCCGCCGCGTCGACCGGGAGCACGTCGGGATGCAGGGCCGACAGCCAGGGCGGCGGCGACGCGGTCGGGGTGGCCAGCACCACGGCCACGCCCGCGTCGTCCAGCAGGTCGAGCACGTCGGCCAGCCAGGCGAAGTCGAACTCGCCGGGCGAGGGCTCCAGCCGGGCCCAGGAGAACACCCCGACCGTGGCCAGGTTCACGCCGGCCTTGCGCATAAGCGCCGCGTCCTCGCGCCACACCTCGGGGGGCCACTGCTCGGGGTTGTAGTCGCCTCCGTAGAGGATGCGCGGCGCCGGCCAGGCGCCTCGGGGCCAGGACGTCATCGGTACTCCGGGGGGGTCTGGGGGGGTCGTCCCCCCGAGGGAAGCACAGCTACTCACCGGCGATCGCACCGAACGTGAGCCCGCGGGCCACGTACTTCTGCAGGAACGGGAACAAGATCAGCAACGGCAGGACCGAGATCAGCGAGCCGAGGATCACCTCGGGGTACAGCGGCTGGCTGACACCGGCCAGGTGCAGTTCGCTGGCCCAGGTGGTCAGGCCGACGGTCAGCGGGAAGCGGGCCGGGTCGCCCAGCAGGACCAGCGGGAGGAAGTAGTTGTTCCAGGTCCCGATGAACGACAGCAGGAACAGCGTGGCCATGCCGGGCACCAGCACCGGCCGCGCCACCCGCCAGAAGATCGTCAGCTCGCCCGCCCCGTCGATGCGGGCCGCGTCGATCAGCGTGTCCGGCACCGCGTCGGCCGAGTAGATGGACATGAAGTAGGCGCCGAACGGGTACAGCGCGAGCGGCAAGATCACGCCCTCGTAGCTGTTGTTGAGGTGCAGGTAGCTCTCCAGCATGAAGATCGGCACGACTAGCACGGTGGCCGGGACCATCAGCGAGCCGACGACCAGGCCGAACACCGCCCGACGCAGCCGGAACCGGTATTTGGCCAGGCTGTAGCCGCACAACGTGGACACGGCGGTGGCCAGACCGGCCGTGAGCGTCGCGTAAAGGGCCGAATTCAGGATCCAGAATTTGAAGTCGCCGTTGTTGAACGAGAACAGGGTGGAGAGGTTCTGGCCCAGCGAGAGGTGCGACGGAGGCAGGAACGTCGGCGTGGCGAAGAGCTGGGAGGAACTCTTGGTCGACGAGATCAGCAGCCAGTACAGCGGGGCCAGCACGTAGACCGCCGCCAGCGTGAGCAGGGCGGTGCCGACCGTCATCTTGGCCCGGCGGGTGGCGCGCAGGCGGCGCGCCGAGGGCAGGACCGCGCTCATCGCCTCGGCCTCCTGGTGATGCCAAGCGGGTCGGCGCGGCGGCGCACGATGCCGTAAAACGCCATGGTGGCGCCGATCGTGATCACGGCCAGCACCAGCGACTGGGCCGCGGCCAGCGACTCGTTGCCGAACGAGAACGCGGTGCTGTAGATGATCTGGTTCGGCGTGTAGTTGGTGCCGATCGAGGCGATGTCGTTGAGCACCACCGGCTCGTTGAACAACTGCAGCGTCCCGATGATCGACAGGATGACCGTGAACATGACGGTC
>DATAVV010000139.1:0-18174 GCA_036267555.1 Streptosporangiaceae bacterium
CCGCCGAGCACGTTCTCGTAGGTATCGTCGGTGGCTCCGCCAAACGCCGCGTCGAGCAGGCCGCGAATGGCCGACCTCGTCGCGGTGTCGAGATCGGCGGTGTGGATGGTCCTCAGCTCGGTCATATGCGAATTGTCATGGTGACACCGATGGGTGACGCGGGGAGTCAGCCTGTGGAACTGATGCCGCACGGCTACACGAACCGCACGGTCCGGTCGGGGTCGGTGGTGACGAAGGAGTATCAGGGGCCGGACGCGGCACGCCGGTGTACGCGGGAGGTCGCGGCGCTGACCGCGCTGGCGGGGACGTTGCCGGTCCCGCCGTTGATCGAGACCGCGGATACGCGGGTCAGCATGAGGCTGATGGCGGGCGTGCCCGGCCAGGACCTGATCGACGCGGGCCTGGCCCGCGGCGTGCTGCGGGCGTGCGGGCGCATGCTCCGGCGCATCCAGGCGGCGGAGCCGAGCCTGGTGCTGGGCGACGCGCAGCCGGCGGGGGTGCTGGTGCACGGCGATTACGGGCCGAACAACGTGCTGCTCGACCCGGCCGCCGCCTGGGTCAGCGCGGTCGTGGACTGGGAGTGGGTGCATGCCGGCGACCCGGTCGAGGACCTGGCCTGGTGCGAGTGGATCGTGCGGATGCACCATCCAGGCGACGTCGGCGCGCTCGGTGACCTGTTCGAGGGGTACGGGCACCGGCCGGCCTGGGCCGATCGGCAGCGCGCGATGCTGGCCATGTGCCGCGCGCTGCTTGACCTGGGCGAGCGGTGGCAGCCGGGCGGCGGGCTGGTCCGCCAGTGGCGGGACCGCCTGGACACCACCGGGACCTGGACCGAGTAGGCCGCCCGCGCGGGTCACCCGTCGTCCAGCCGGGTGACCTGGGCCTGGAGATAGCGCCACTGGCGCGGGTTGGTCGTCCGTCCGGCCGCCGCCTCGTAGGAGGCGCGCGCGGCAGCCGGATCACCGACCATCTCCAGCAGGTGAGCGCGGACCGCGTGCAGGCGGTGGTCGTCGGCGACGCGCTGGTCGGCCTGGAGGTCGGCGAGCAACTCGAGGGCGGCGGGCGCGCCGTGCACCATGGCCACGGCCACGGCATGGTTGAGCGCGACCACCGGGTTGGCGGCGACCTGCAGGAGCAGTTCGTACAGGGCCAGGATCTGCGGCCAGTCGGTCGCGTCACTGCTCGGCGCTTCGTCGTGGATCGCGGCGATGGCCGCCTGGAGCTGGTACGGGCCGGTGGGCGTGCGGCCGAGCGCGCCGGTGATGAGCTCGACGCCCTCGCTGATCTGGCCGGCGTGCCACAGATCGCGGTTCTGGTCGGTCATGGGCACAAGTTCGCCGTCGGGGCCGGTGCGCGCGGGCCGGCGCGCGTCGGTGAGCAGCATCAGCGCGAGCAGCCCGGTGACCTCGCCGTCGCCGGGCAGCAGCCGGTGCACGAGGCGGGCCAGCCGGATCGCCTCGGCGGTCAGTTCGGCGCGCAGCAGGCTCGGGCCCGAGGTGCTGGCGTACCCCTCACTGAAGATCAGGTAGAGCACTTGCAGCACGGCGGCGAGCCGTTCGGCGCGCTCGGCCGGGGCCGGGACCTGGAACGGCACCCCGCTGTCCTTGATCTGCTGCTTGGCCCGGCTGATCCGGCGGGTCATGGTCGACTCCGGGACCAGGAAGGCCCGGGCGATCTCGGCCGTGGCCAGGCCGCCGACCGCGCGCAGGGTCAGCGCGATCTGCGAGGCCGGCGACAGCGCGGGGTGGCAGCACATGAACAGCAGGACCAGGGTGTCGTCGGCCTCTGGCGGCGGCTGGTCGGCCGCGGGCGCCAGCCACTGGCCGGGCGGCGCCTGCCGGGCGACGGCGTCCTCGCGGCGCTGGCGGGCCTGCTCGCGGCGGAGCAGGTCGGTCAGCCGGCGCCCGGCCACCGTGATCAGCCAGCCCCGCGGGCTGTCCGGGATGCCCTCGGCCGGCCACTGCGCGGCCGCGGCCAGCAGCGCCTCCTGGGTGGCGTCCTCGGCGGTGTCGAAGTGACCGTAGCGCCGCACCACCGCGCCGAGGACCTGCGGCGCCAGTTCGCGCAGCAGGTCCTCGACGGGGGCATCCGGCATGCTGGTCAGGTAACCAGATCGGCGCGGGAGTCCGCGATCGGGCGCACGTCCACGACGGCGCGGTCGGCGACGCCCTCCGGTCCCGGAGTGCTGGTCAGCTTCGCGGCGATCTGTGTCGCGCGGTCGAAGCTCTCGCAGTCGACGATCCAGTAGCCGGCGAGCACCTCTTCGGTCTCGGCGTACGGGCCGTCGGTCACCACCGGCGCCCCGCCGCGCAGCCGGATCCGCCGGGCGTGCACAGGAGCGCTCAGGCCCTGGGTGTCCACCAGTTCCCCGGATTCGGCCAGTTCCTTGCAGAACGACTCCATGAACGTCCCCATCGCGGCGAAGTCCTCTCCGGTCCAGGCCGGCCCGTCGCCCTGTGGCTTGCCGGTCATGGCGTCGTAGTCGTGCTGTGAGCCGTAAACCAAGATCATGTATTTCACGGTGGTTCCTCCCGTCGCAGGGCACCCGTCTGGGCGCTCCAGCAGAGACGTCGAGGCCGCGGCCGGTTACCGGACATCCCCCTGGAGATTCCGAGCCTAAGCGGGCCGGGCGAAAACCCAGGTGCGCGGGGGTGGCGGGCTGGGTTACGGTCCGGGCCATGGAAGATCCGGACGGGTACTTCGGCGAGCGGGTGGCCGCGAGCTATGACGACGAGGAGGGGGACCGGTTCGCGGCGGCCGCCGTGGACCAGACGGCCGGCTTCCTGGCCGGCCTCGCGGGCGGCGGGCGGGCCCTGGAACTGGCCATCGGGACCGGGCGCATCGCGCTGCCGCTGGCAAGCCGCGGGGTCCCGGTCCACGGCATCGACATGTCGCGGGCGATGGTGGCCAGGCTGCGGGCCAAGCCGGGCGGCGACGCGCTCGGCGTGACCATCGGGGACTTCTCGGCGACCAGGGTGGAAGGGACGTTCTCCCTCGTGTACCTGGTCTTCAACACGATCGACAACCTGACCACGCAGCAGGCGCAGGTCGCCTGCTTCCGCAACGCCGCCGCCCATCTCGAGCCGGGCGGATGCTTCGTCATCGAAGTCGAGGTGCCCGGCCTGCGCCTGCTCCCGCCCGGGCAGACCGTGGTGCCGTTCCACGTGAGCGATACGCACTGGGGGTTCGACCGTTACGACTGTGCCACCCAGGCCATGAGCTCCAACTACTTCGCGCTGACCGAGGGTGGCGGCGCCGAGTACTCCTCGATGCCGTTTCGCTATGTATGGCCGTCCGAGCTGGACCTGATGGCTCAGATCGCCGGCCTGCGGCTGCGCGAACGGTGGGAGGGGTGGGGCCGCGAGCCGTTCACGCACGAGAGCCGCCAGCACGTCTCGGTCTGGGAGAAGCCCGTCGGCTAGCCTTCAGGCAGTGGTCGACGTCGTCGACGATGCTGGCCGATGCGAGCAGGATCTGCGGCGCGAGGTCGCGCAGGGACACGTGCAGCACCAACGGGTTGTGCGCGAACCAGGCCGGCTGCGTGACGTGCGGCTCGCCCGCGACCGTGGCGAAGATGACCAGGTCGCTGGCGCGGATGAGCTGCTCGGCACTGTCGTGCACGGTGATCCGGCCGGCGGCGCCCGACTGCTCCAGGTAGCCCCTGAAGCCGGCCGCGTGGGCGGCGGACAGGTCGTGTACCCCGATCTCCTCGAACGACCAGCCGGTCCCGGCCAGGAACGTGTGAATGTAGCGGGCGATGAGGCCGGCCCCGAAGAAGCCGGTACGCGGCGGGCGGGGCCGGTCGCGGCTGAGCCAGTCGGCCGCCAGCGCGGCGGAGGCCGCGGTCCGGGTGGCGCTGATGAGCGGGGTTGTTACAGTTCCGGTGGATCCGGCCGATCCGGCTAAGTCACGCCATTGATCAACTAACGCGGAGACGGCCGCCGTATCCGCGGGTAACGTCGTCCGAAGCATTGAGTCCCCCTCAATCTGGGCATGCGCCCAAATGGCCCCTGCTACCGTTTACACGCCCGCTACCCAGCCATGGTTCAAAATTGACGCTAATCAGTTACGCGGCGCTCTGAACGAGACCCGGCGGGTCAGCGGGAGCCCTGGGACGACGGCCGGGTTCCCGGCGCCTTCTGGTGGCGGTAGAACTCGAGGGGCTCGGGCGGAAGCGGGGTGTTGCCGAGTATCAGGTCGGCCGCCTTCTCGGCCATCATCATCACCGGGGCGTAGATGTTGCCGTTGGTGACGTACGGCATGGCCGAGGCGTCGACCACGCGGAGCCCGTCCAGGCCGTGGACCCGCATGGTGTCCGGGTCCACGACCGAGCCCGGCTCGCTGGCCGCGCCCATCCGGCACGTGCACGAGGGGTGCAGGGCGGTCTCGGCGTCCCGGGCCACCCAGGCCAGGACCTGCTCGTCGCTGGCCACGTCGGGCCCCGGGGAAAGCTCGCCGCCGTTGTAGGGCTCGAACGCGGGCTGGTTCAGGATGTGCCGGGCCACGCCGATGGCCTCGGCCCACTCCCGGCGGTCCTGCTCGGTGGACAGGTAGTTGAACCGCAGCGCCGGGTGTACCCGCGGGTCGGCCGACGTGATCTTGACCGAGCCGCGGGCATCGGAGTACATCGGGCCGATGTGGACCTGGTAGCCGTGCCCGCCGGCCGGGACCGAGCCGTCGTAGCGGATCGCGATCGGCAGGAAGTGGAACATCAGGTTCGGGTAGGCCACGTCCTCGTTGCTGCGCGCGAACCCGCCGCCCTCGAAGTGGTTGGTCGCGCCCGGGCCGTTGCGGAAGAAGAGCCAGTCCGCGCCGATCAGCGGCCGGTTGCGCAGCTTCAGCGCGGGCTGGACCGAGACCGGCTGCTTGCAGCCGTACTGGACGTACACCTCGAGATGGTCCTGCAGGTTCTCGCCCACGCCGGGCAGGTCGTGGACCACGTCCACCCCCGCGCTGGCCAGGTCCGCCGCGTTGCCCACGCCGGATAGCTGCAGCAACTGAGGCGAGTTGATGGCGCCCCCGCACAAGATCACCTCGGTGGCGGACACACGCTGGGGGCGCGCCGCGTTATGGATGAATTCCACGCCGGTGGAGCGGGTGCCCTCGAACAGGATCCTGGTGACGAACGCGCGGGTGCGCACGGTCAGGTTGGGGCGGCGCATGACCGGGTGCAGGTACGCGCGGGCCGCGGACAGCCGCCGGCCGTGGTGCACGTTGCGGTCGAACGGCGCGAAGCCCTCCTGCCGGTAGCCGTTGACGTCGTCGGTGAGGTGGTAGCCGGCCTGCTGGGCCGCCTCGAAGAAGGCCAGGAACAGCGGGCTCGACGCCGGCCCGCGCTCCAGGATCAGCGGGCCCTCGTGGCCGCGCCACCGCCCGCCGCCGGCCAGGCAGGTCTCCATCTTCTTGAAGTACGGCAGGCAGTGCGCGTAGTCCCAGGCCTGCAGCCCTGCGTCGGCGGCCCAGCGCTCGAAGTCCAGCGGGTTGCCGCGCTGGAAGATCATCCCGTTGATGCTGCTCGAGCCGCCGAGGACCTTCCCGCGGGCGTGGTAGACCTTGCGCCCGTTCAGGAACGGCTCGGGTTCCGACTCGTACTTCCAGTCGTAGAGGCGGTTCCCGATCGGGTAGGTCAGCGCGGCGGGCATGTGGATGAACACGTCCCACGGGTAGTCCGACCGGCCCGCCTCGAGCACGAGCACGCGGTGCGCCGGGTCGGCGCTGAGCCGGTTCGCGAGCGCGCTGCCCGCCGAGCCGCCGCCGACGATGATGTAGTCGTAGTGCTCCGCGCCCATGACCGCCTCCTGCTGCTCAGCCCCACCGAACACCCAGGGAAAGCTCGGCCGCAAGGCCCGACTGCACCGAGGCCACCGCGCGCAGCGCCTCGCGCAGGCACGACCGGGTCCCTGGATCCAGCGCCTTGAGGTCGACGACGTCGTCGGGCTGGCCGCCGCGCCGCAGTTGCTCCACCCGATGATCAAGCCGCAGCGCGAAGATGAGGCCGAACGCCTCGATCAGGGTGCGCGCCGCCGCGCCGTCCAGCGTCCCCGCCGCCTCGGCCGCCCGCAGCCGGGCCACGGTCGGGGCGCTCGCCACGCGTGTCCCGTGGGGCCGGCGCGGCCCCTGGGCCGGCGCGGCCCCTGGGCCGGCCGGGGCTCAGCTCAGCTCGGCGCCCACGTGGTCGCGGATCTCCTGGAGCGCCCAGCTGTTGCCGTCGGGATCGGCGAAGAACACGAACTTGCCGCCGTCGCGCGGGTCCAGGGTCTGGACCTCGGAGACCTCGACGCCCCGCCCCTGCAGTTCGGCTCGCGCGGCCTCGATGTCGGTGACGACCAGTTGCAGGCTGGGCACCGCGCCCCGCTGGCTGCCCGGCTCGATCAGGGTGGGCCCGATCACGACCGAGCACGCCGACCCGGGCGGCGTCATGTGGACCACTCGCATGCTCGGCTGCGGCTGCGTGTCCGCGTCCAGGCGGAACCCCAGCTTGCCGGTGTAGAAGCTCCTGGCCCGGTCCACGTCGCTGACCGGCACGACCACGACTTCCAGCTTCCAGTCCATAGCTACCTACCCCCTCGTTCTGCGCGCCTGTCTGGCGCTCTCACCCGGTAGACACCCCTGGCGCGCTGATTTCGACATCCTGCCGCCCTGGTTTCCCCGATGCCAGGGTGCGCCGGACCCTTAGCCGGCCTGGTAAGGCGGGGTGGCCGGGCCGGCCCAGTAGCGGGCGTGATGCTGCCAGTGGCCGCCGGGCCAGCCCCAGGACCCGCCCGGCTCGTCGTCGCCGGCCTCGTCGTCGCCCGGGCCGCCCCAGCCCGAATCGACCTGGCCCGGCCCGCGTCGGCCTCCCGGTCCGCCCCCGCCCGGTCCGTGCCAGCCGGGGCCGTTCCAGCCCTGGTCGCCCCAGAACTCCTGGTGCGCCTGCCAGTGCTCGCGCATCCGCCGCCGGAACCGGGCCGCGGCGAAGATCCCGCCCAGGATCGTCACCAGCATCATGACCAGGAGAACCTGCAGGATCGCCCAGCCGGCGCCCGGTAGCACCACCGCCAGGATCAGCAGCAGCGCCACCAGCGGGAACAGCCGCGGGCCGCGCCGCCGGAAGACCGGGGCCGGCCCGGACCAGGCCGCCCGGGGCCGGCGGCCGTCCGGCAGCACCGGCACCGGCTCCGGCAGGTCGGCCAGGACGCGGCGCAGTTCACCGAACGTCTTGGCGTTCAGCGCCGTCGTGACCCGCTCATCGAGTTCCTCGCGGGTGAGCCGTCCCTCGGCGAAGTGCTCGCGCAGCCGGGCGGTGACGCGCTCCCGGTCCGCGTCCGAGGTCCGGATGCGGTCATTCGTGGCCATGGTGGCCTCCCAGCGGTTCTTCGTGTTCGTCGTCGTCTTCGTCCTCGTCGTCCTGGTCGTCCTGGTCGTCGCCGGAGTCGTCGGCCAGGATCTGGTACAGCTTGCGCCGGGTCTGCTCCAGCAGCCGTTCGGCCGCCTGGACCTGCTCGGGCGTGCCTGCGTGCGCGATCTGCACGATGCCGCCGCCGAGCCTGGCCGCCTCCGCGAACAGCCCGGGCAACTCCCACGCCTCCTGCTGGGCCGTGGACTCCCACGCGCCGCGGGCGCGGTCCGGGTTCTGCTCGACGTACTCGCGCCCGGCGTCGGTGAGCGTGAACGCGCGCCGCCCGGCCGACTCCTCGCCCGCGATCAGGCCCTCGTCGGCCAGTTGGGACAGCGCCGGGTAGACCGCGCCCGGGCTGGGCCGCCATGCGCCGCTGCTGCGTTCCTCGATGTCGGACATGATCTGGTACCCGGTGCGCGGGCCCTCCCGCAGCAGGGCCAGGATCGCGGCCCGCACGTCGCCGCGGCCGGCCTTCCGGCCGCGCCCGGTGCCCGGCGATCCCGGAGGCCCGGGCCACCAGCTACCCCACGGGCCGCCGGACCCGCCCCACTGGCCACCCTTGGGGCCGCCGAAGCCGCCCCTGGGGCCGCCGCCCCTGGGCCCGCCGAAGCCGCCCTTGGGCCCGAAGTCACCGCCGCCCCCGGGCCCGGTGAAACCGCCGCGGACCCACGGGCCGCCCTTGCGGCCGGGTCCCGCCGCCATCCAGAAGGCGGCCTTGCGCAGGTGGCCGAGCATTTCACCCGCGCAGTTGACCGCGTCGAACAGACCCGGGTCGAAATCCCCGACCCGCCATCTCGGTGCCGGCATCGCCGCACCCCCGTTCCGCTTCGCACGATACGATCGCGATATATCGACAGCGTACGACGAGATCCCCCCGATGACAAGATATGACTCGTTCGCTCGCCAGGATAAGACGAAAAGTCCGGCACTCGGGATGGGGCGCAGATGGGAACGTTCGTTCTGGTTCACGGGGCATGGGGCGGCGCGCACGGCTTCCGCAAGGTCCGAGGCCCGCTGCGGGCGGCCGGTCACGAGGTGTTCACGCCGAGCCTGACCGGCATCGGGGAGCGCGCCCACCTGACCAGCCCCCAGGTGTGCCTGTCCACGCACATCACCGACGTCGTGAACACGGTCCTGTACGAGGACCTGGACGCCGTCGTGCTGCTCGGCTACTCCTACGGGGGCGCCGTGGTCACCGGCGCGCTCGAGTACATCGCCGGCCGGGTCGCGCACCTGGTCTACCTGGACGCGTTCGTGCCCGGGGACGGCGAGAGCGTCGGCGCCCTCGCCGCGCCCGCCCTGGCTCCCGTCAGGCCGGCCAGAGCCGCCGTCGACGCGCCCACGGCCGCGGCGGCCGTGACCGGACCCGGCCGTGACTGGCTGGTGCCGCCGCTACCCCGCGAGTACGACGACCCGGCCGAGGCGGCGTGGTTCGACGCCCGCCGCTCGCCGCAGCCGCTGGGCACGTTCACCGAGCCGGTCCGGCTGCAGCGCCCGCTGGAGGACTTCCCGTTCATCCGCACCTACATCAAGGCCACCGGCGACCCCCGGCCCGAGCGCGGCGGCCCGTTCTGGGACGCGGCCGACCGGGCCAGGAACTCGCCCGCGTGGCGTTACGAGGAGATCGCCACCAACCACATGATCCCCAGCAACCGCCCCGAAGACCTGGCCGCCATCCTGCTCTCCTTGACCTGATCAAGCCGGGCGCCCCCGGTGCCCGCGCTCGCTTGGGGGTGCGGACCCGGCGTTTAGGCCGATTGGCGGGTTAGGAGGACGGTTCCGGCCTGGTCGTAGGTGTCGAAGTAGATGAAGCCGGTGCCGTTGTCGCGCTGGCCGCTCATGAGTATGGGCAGGCCCAGGGAGTCGGCGGCGCCCGCCGCCGACTCCAGGGCGGACTCGAAGCCAATATGGAACACGCCTTCGCCGTGAGCGTCCAGGAACCGGCGCTGCGGGCAGTCGAGATCCGGCGGCTGGCAAAGCTGAAGCTGGACGTTGGCCAGGTTCACGACCTTGTATTTCATGGCGTAGAACGCGTCCGGGTTCGGCACCGAGAGGCGGGTGTACTCGGTCAGCGGCGGGTAGTCCTGCCAGGGCCCGATGCCGATCGACTCGTAGTAGGCGACGCTCTGGTCGATGTCGCGCACGACCAGGCAGATGTGGTGCAGTTCGCGGAACGGCGTGACGGCCGGGGTGGTCATGGCTGGGCCTCCAGGCACGGGCGGGCGGCGAGGGCGGCGAGGACACGGGCGTTGAACTCGTCCAGGCCGATGGTCTGCGCGCCGGGCGGGGCGAGGTCGTAGGTGGGCGGGGCGCCGTCCAGCACGGTTTCCAGGGCCCGGCGGACCTCGGTGTGCAGGCCGAGCGGGGCCAGGTCCGGGCACCAGGCCAGCAGGTCGGCCAGGGCCAGCCAGGCACCGGCCGGGTTCGAGCGGCGGCTGCCCGTGCGGTGCGGCGACGAGCCGTGCGCGGGCTCGAACAGTGCCGTGGCGCCGTGCCCGAACGCCCGGTCCGGGTTGATCGTCGCGGACCCGCACAGGGCGGGCGAGCCCGCCCGGGCGCAGACGACGTCGGAGAGGATGTCGCCGAAGATCCCCTCGGTGACGATGACCGCGGGCAGGTCCTCGCGGGTGACGAGTTCGTAAGCGGCGCGGTCCACGTTGACGTCCGCGAACGGGACGCCCGAGGCCGCGGACGTCTGGTGCGCGATCCGCCGCCACAGCCGGGACGTGGCGAACACGCTCGCCTTGTCGACGCTGATCGCGCGCTGGCCCGGGCGCTGCCGGGCGTAGCCGACCGCGATGTCGAACGCCTCCCGCACCCGGGCGGGCTCCAGCACCAGCCGGTCCTCGGCCGGGCTGACCCCGTCGCTCTCGGCGTGGCGGTCGGGGCCGGCGTACGCGCCGCCGGTGATGTTGCGGACGATGATCACGTCCTCGCCGCCGGGGACGTGCACGGTGCGCACGCTGATGCGCAGGTCGAAGACGTGGCGGAGCCGGATCAGCGCCGCCTCGGGGTTCGGGCACTGCTCGGCCGTGACGCCGGGATGCGTCCCGACCGCGCCGGACAGGATCACGTCGGCGTCCCGGCAGGCGTCGATCGTCTCATCGGGCAGGATCGAGCCGGCCTGGACCCACCCGGTGGTGCCGTACGGCCACGGCCCGGTGATCCGGACCGGCGCGCCTTCGCGTTCGAGCCGGCGCAGGAAAGCCACGGGGCCGTCGAGGATCTCGGCCCCGATCCCGTCCCCCGGCAGCAGCGAGATCGTGGTCATGGCAGCAGCAGGTCCCTCGTCTGGGTGGTCATGATCGCGGCGGCCCGGGCTGGCCCGACGCGGCGTTGCAGTTTGTGCAGCCAGGGCGCGACGGCCACCGCGGGCGGGTCGTGCTCGGCGTGACCGAGGTCGCCGCCGAACACGAGCAGCGACGCCGGGTACGTGGCGGCCAGGTCGAGGCAGGAGCGGCCGGGGCCGCCCAGGATGTCGGGCAGGATGCCGAGTTCGAGATGCACGCCGAGGTCGCGCAGCGCGGCGGCCGACTCCTCGTTCCAGTTCAGGAACGCCATCAGCGGGTGGTTGACCATCATCCGCCGCACCCCGCGCCGCCGGGCCTGCGTGAACAGGACCACGGCCTCGGCCGCTGACAGGTGACCGCTGGCCAGCAGCAGGTCGTGCGCGGCCACGGCGTCGAGCACGTCGAACCACTCGGGCCGCAGCGCCCCGGCCTCGGTGAGCACCTCGACCAGCCGCAACTCGAAGCCGCGGTGCACCGCGAGTTCCGGCGACGCCGCACCCGCCTTGTGGGTGCGCGCGGACACGGTCGGCATCCACACGACCCGGCCGCCGAGCCGCGCCGCGACCTCGATCGCGTCCGGGTTGGCCCCGCCGGCCGGGCTGTTCAGGACGATTCCGCCGAACGCGGCGTCCCCGGCCAGCGTGGCGCGCTCCACGGTGCTCCCCTCGTGGGATTTGAGTACCACGGCGGCGAAGCCGACCGCGCGCTCGGCCGCGACCGTGGCGCGGTCGTCGCCGTGGCGGGGCAGCAGGCTCGGTGCCGCGTGGACGTGCAGGTCGGTCATGCCGTCGGCCCAGTCAGGGCGGGGCAGCGGGGCCGGGGTGCCGGGAGCTGTCCCGGTCATGTCAGCTCGACCCAGTCCAGGACCGGCTGCTCGCCCAGCAGACGGCGCTGCACCTTGCCCGCGGCCGCGTCCCGGGGCAGCGTGCCGACCCGGGCCACCGCCACCGGCCGCATGAACGCGGGCAGGCTGGCGATCCGCTGCCGCAACGCCTCCAGCGGGAGCGGGTCGCCCACCGCGTACAGGACCACCTCGTCGTCCACCAGGGCTCCCTTCCGCTTCCATAGGGCGTGGTCGCGCAGCCCGGTCACCGCCGCCAGGTGGTTCTCGACGTAGGGAATCGGCACGAACTCGCCCTTGACCCGGATGGACTCGGCCGCGCGCTCGAGGAACACCAGGTAGTCGTCGCCCTCGGGCCGGCCGAGGTCCCCGGTGTCGAACCAGCCGCCGGGGTCGCGCGCGGGATCGAGCCCGTCCGCGGTCACGTAGCCGTCGAACAGCGCCGCGTGCTCGCGTTCGCGCAGGAAGATGACGCCGCTGCCGTCGACGCGCCATTCGATGTCGGCCCGGCCGGGCCCGCCGTGCCTGCTGGCGTCGGGCGGGATGTCGTCCCCCGCCGACCAGCGGGTCAGGTGCGAGATGCCGCCCGCCTCGGTCGAGCCGTAACCGGACACCGCCGCCGGTATCGCGAACCGGGCCAGGAACGCGGCGTCGGCGTAGAACATGGTGCGGACCCGGTGGCCCGCGGCGTCCGCCGGCGCGGTGGCCTTCTTGAGGATCTCCACCGGGGGCGCGTGCAGGATCAGCACGGTGACCCGCTCGCCGACCACGGCCGGCCACAGCGCGCGGGCGGAGAACCTCCGCACGGTCAGCGCGTCGGCCCCGGTCAGCAGCGCGGTGATGACCCCGTAGCCCATCGGGTTGATGTGGAAAAGCGGCAGCGGCGCGAGGACCCGGTCGCTGGGCCGCAGGCCGAGCGCCCCGGCCATGGCCGCCGCCAGCCGGCGGAAGTAGTCGTGGGTCTGCGCGCAGAACTTGGGCAGTCCCGTGGTTCCCGAGGTGTGCATGTACGACACGACCGCGAACCGGTCGGCGGCCAGCCCGGGCAGCGCCGCGGGTTCCGCGCGCCCCGGCACCCGGGCCCGTTCGATCCGCGCCTGGTCCAGGACCAGGTCCGGGGCGAGCGGCGCGAGCATCCGCGTGACGAGTTCGCCGGGGTAGGTCGGGTTGACCAGCGCGACTGGGGTGCCCGCCAGCAGGCAGGCCAGCCAGGTGATCACGTAGTCCGTGGACGTGGGCGCGACGAGCGCGACCCGCTGCCCGGGGCGCAGCCCGGCCGCGAGCAGTTCCCGCGCGCGGCCCGCGGCCAGTTCGACCGCGTCGGGCAGCGTGACCTGGTCGTCAACCGTGCCCAGGCGCAGGCCCGGCCGGGCCGCGGCCTGCGCGACGATGGCCCGCGCGAGGTTGGTCACGCCAGGCCCTCGTGCCCGGGATCCTTGAGCACCCGCCGGGCGATGTAGTTGCGCATGATCTCGGCCGAGCCGCCGGCCACCTTGAGTACCTTGATGTCGCCCGCGATGTCGGTATACGGCTCGCCGAAGTACAGGCCGTGCCCGCCGGTCAGGCTGTAGGCGGTGTCCGAGGCGTGTTCCGCGGCGGTGATCGCCAGGTGCTTGGCCATGGTCGTGCGCAGCGCGATGTCCTCGCCGCGTTCGTGAGCGAGCGCGGCGTCGTCGCGGGCGAGCGACGCGGCCTGCAGGCCGGTCCAGGCGTCGGCGACCATCCACTGGATGCCCTGGAAGTCGGTGACCATGCTGTCCCCGACCTGCCGCTCGGAGGCGTAACGCAGGCCGAGTTCGAGCGAGCGCCGGCCGAGGCCGATCAGCTCCGAGGCGTTGCCGAGCCGGCTGATGTTGAACGTGGACAGGAACGTCCGCAGGCCGGCGCCGGGCGGCCCGAGCAGCGCCGCGTCCGGCACCCGGACCCGGTCGAAGGACACGTCGGCGGTGCGGATGAGCCGCAGCCCGACCGGGTCGGTCACCGCGGTCGTGATGCCGGGCAGGCTCATGTCCACCAGGAAGCTGGTCAGCCCCTCCTCGGCGATCCCGTAGAACAGCGTCACGTCGCAGTCGGCGCCCAGGTTGACGTGCGTCTTGTCGCCGGTCAGCAGCCAGTCGCCGCCGTCACGGACCGCGGTCGACTTCATGGCCTTGAACGACGAGCCCGCGTACTTCTCGCTGATCGACTCGGAGAACACCGCCTCGCCCGTGGCGATGCCCCGCAGCCACCGGTCCTTCTGCTCGTCGGTGCCCCAGTCGACCAGCCAGCACTGTCCCTGCGCCGCGATCTGCCCGGACACCAGGCCGTGCCGCCCGACCTCCTCACTGATGACCACGTACTCGCTGACCCCGCCGCCGAGCCCGCCGTAGGCCTGCGGCACGAGCGGCCCGAGGTAGCCGAGCTTGCCGAGGTCGCGGTAGATATCGCGCGGGAACTCCCCGGCCCGGTTGGCCGCGTCGAGTGCGTCGCGGTGCCGCTCGCCGAAGTGCGCCAGTTCGGCCGCGGTGGTATCGATCCAGGCGGCCCGGTCCGGGTCGGCCCGCAGCGTGGGGTACATCTGCTCTCCTTCTCCCCGGAGGCCGGCCCGGGCTCCTTGGTCAGAACACCAGCCCGAGCCGGCGCCCGGCCGCTCCGGCGGCGCCGGCGGCCGCGCCGAACCGGTCCGGCCGCAGCGCGCTGGCGTCCATGCTGGTGATCGCGCCCGTCTCGATCTGCTCGGCGGCCAGCCGGCCGATCTCCGGCGCCTGCATCAGGCCGTGCCCGGAGAACCCGCAGGCGTTGATCCAGGTCGGCGCGGCCGGGTCCGGGCCGAGGATGCCGTGGTGGTCCGGGCTGTTCTCGTAGGTCCCGGCCCAGCAGCCGGACCGGTCCAGGGGCAACTCGGCCAGCCAGGGGAACCGGGCGACCGCGAGTTCCAGCACCCGCTCCAGCCACGGCCAGTCGACGCGCACGTCGTACCCGTCCGGCTGGCCGGGCCGGGCCGCGCCGAACAGCAGCCGCGGTCCCTCGCTGCGCACGAATACGCCGGTGCCCAGGTCGATGGTCATGGGCAGCGGGGCGGGCAGGGCACCGGGCGCGGTGGCGTAGATGTTGCGCCGCGAGTGCACGACCGGCACGCCGAGCCCGGCCAGCGCGGCCACCTCGCCCGCCCAGCCGCCCGCCGCGTTCACGACGTGCTGCGCCCGGAAGGGCCGCCCGCCCGCGGTCACCACCCAGCCGCCGTCGCGTGACGGGCCGGCGATGGCGCTGACCGGATGCCGGAACAGCACCCGCGCCCCGGCGGCCCGGGCCAGCCCCAGGAAGGCCACGGTCACGAGGTGCGGGTCGACCACGCCGTCGGCGGGCCCCCACGTCGCGCCCGCGATGCCGTCCGGGGCCAGCGGCGTGATCCGCCCGGCCTCGGACACGCCGAGCACGTCGACCGGAACCCCGTGCTCGCGCTGCAGTTCGACCGCGGCCAGGTGGGCCGCCCAGGCCGCGGACGGGACCAGCAGCAGATAACCGGTCGGCCGGTAGCCGACGTCGATGCCGTGCTCGGCCGGGAACGAACGGAACCGGCGGATGCTGCGCCAGGACATCTCGATGTTCAGCGCGTCCGCCCACTGGCCCCGGATCGACGCGAACGACCGCCCGGTGCTGCCCTCGGCCGGCCCGCCGAACGACTCGAGCACGGTGACCCGCAGGCCCGCCCGGGCCAGGTGAAAGGCGCAACTGGCCCCGATCGCCCCGGCGCCGACCACGATGACGTCGCTGCTGCCGTCCTCACCCATCGGGGGCTCCCGTCGCGGGCTGCTCAGTGACATCGACGCTAAGCGCGCCGCCCGAGCCGGAACATCGGCGCCAGCGCGGAAGAAACCACCCCGCCTTCCGACAAATGTCGAAACCCGCCGGGCCGCGGGCGGGTCAGGGCGCGGCCCGGCGGTAGGCGGCTAGGCGCAGGGCCATGTGCAGGTCGTCGCGCTCGGGGCTGGTCTTGAGGTTGACGCCGGTCAGGGCCTCGATGCGCTCGATCCGGTAGTAGAGCGTGGTGCGGTGGATGTGCAGCGCGGCCGCGGCGCGGGCGATGTCGCCGCCGTGGTCCAGCACGGTCCGCGTGGTGACCATCAGGTCCGGCCGGGGCAGGTAGGCCAGGACCTGGGCCCCGGGATGGACGTCGGCCACGGCGAGGTCGTCCGGCGCGCCCGCGACCAGGTGCCAGGAGCCGAGCGCGTCCCAGGACGGCCGGGCCAGGATGGCGCCCGCGCGCAGGGCCTGCCGCGTCACGATCGCCCGGTGCGCGGCCAGGTGCAGCCGGGCCAGGGGGAGCGGCGGCCCGCTCGTGGCCACCGCCCGCGGCACGGGGTTGACGTGGACGGTCATGCCGTCACGCAGCGGCCAGCCGCCGGCGGCCCCTGGCGCGTTGACGACCACCGCCGTGGACGGGTCCAGGTCCTCGAGCGCGATCAGGTCACGCGCTGCGTCGTCGTCGGGGCCCGCGGCCAGGCGGGCCAGCAGCGTGACCCGGCGGCGCTCGCGTCCCTCGCTGGTCATCGGGGACTGGGCCAGGACCGCGGCGGCCAGTTCCGCGCAGGCCACGATCTCGGGCAACCGCGCCTCGGTGATGGTCTCGTCGCCGTCCAGGACCCACAGGTAGCCGAGCAGTTCCCGGCCCGAGCGCAGCGGGACGCACCACCGGGCCAGCATCTCCGCCTCGGGCACGGCCGGGGTGTGCACCGGGCCCTCGGCGCGGGCCAGTCCGAGGCGGGCGACGACGGCGGCCGCCGCCGGGCCGACCTCGTGCCGCAGTATCGTGCGCAGCCGCGTCCCGTCGACCTCGCCCTGGGCGCTCCACCAGATCGGCCGGTGCCGGGCGTCCTCGATCAGGACCGGATGGGCCAGCGCGGCGCCGAGTTCGTCGACGGCCGACTGCACGTCCCGCACGCTTCACCCTCCTCCCGGTTCCCAATACGGCTTCCGGCCCGGCGTTCCCCCGCGACGGGCTTCGCCCCGGTCCCGGTCAGCCCCTCCCGTTTAGCATCCCCTCCTGCGCTTTTCGACAATCGTAGGAAACGAGCAGAAGAAGTTCCGCCGCGGCGCCGATGCCGTTGGCCGGCCCGGCTGCCTACAGTGCAGGCGACGTCCTCCGAGTACCCTCGCGCCGCGTTACGGAGAATTGCCATGACCGCATCCGCAGGCCGCACCGCGCTGTTCCCGATCGGTCCCACCGCGCCGCCGACGTTCGCCGCCGGGTCGCCGGAGCGAGCCAGCGTCGCGGCCGGGCTCAAGGAGGTGCGGCAGGCGGACTACGACGTGCCCAACGTCATCGGCGGCGAGGAGGTGCGCACCGGCCGGACCGTGCCGATCGTCACCCCGCACGAGCACGCCCGCCACCTCGGGCGGGTGCACTACGCCGGGGCGCGGGAGACCACGCGGGCGATCGAGACGGCCCTGGCCACCGCCGCGTGGTGGCGGCGGCTGCCGTGGGAGGAGCGCGCCGCGCCGTTCCTGCGGGCCGCGGACATGCTGCAGCACGGCCCGTGGCGGGACCGGCTGAACGCGGCGACGATGCTGGAGTTGTCGAAGACGACCTACCAGGCCGACATCGACGCCGCCTGCGAGACCGTGGACTTCCTGCGCGCGAACGTGAAGAACATGCTCGGCATGTACGAGGTGCAGCCCGGATCCCAGCCCGGAGCCTGGAACCAGGTCGACTACCGGCCGCTGGAAGGCTTCGTGTTCGCGATCTCGCCGTTCAACTTCACCTGCATGAACAACCTGGCCTTCGGCCCGGCCGTGCTCGGCAACACCGTGGTCTGGAAGCCGGCCGAGAGCGCCTCGCTGGTCATGCACCTGTCGCTGCAGTTGCTGCGCGAGGCCGGGCTGCCCGACGGCGTGATCAACATCGTCTACGGTGACGGGCCCGAGATCGGCTCGGTGGCCCTGGCCCACCGCGACCTGGCCGCCGTGCACTTCACCGGGTCGACCGCGACGTTCCAGCACATCTGGCAGACCGTCGGGGCCAGCATCGCGTCGTACCGGAACTACCCCCGCGTGATCGGCGAGACCGGCGGCAAGGACTTCATCCTGGCCCACCCGACCGCCGACGTTGAGGCCCTCGCCGTGGCCTGCGTCCGCGGCGCGTACGAGTACCAGGGCCAGAAGTGCTCGGCCGCCTCGCGCCTGTACGCGCCGCGCAGCCTGTGGCCCGCGCTCTCCGAACGCCTGGTCGCGCTCACCGAGTCGGTCGTCGTGGGCGACCCGACCGAGCCGCGGACCTACGTCGGCGCCGTGATCAACGCGCGCCAGTTCGGCAAGCACGCCGACGCCCTGGCCCGTGCTCGCGCCGAGGGCCTGGTCGTGGTGGGCGGCAACACCGACGACGCCGTCGGCTGGTTCGTGGACCCGACCGTGCTCGAGATCCCCGACCCGGCCTCGCCGTTCCTGACCCAGGAACTGTTCGCCCCGGTCCTGTCGGCCTACGTGTACGAGGACGCCGAATGGGAGCAGACCCTGCGCCTGGTCGACGAGTCTACGCCGTACGGGCTCACCGGCGCGATCTTCGCCGCCGACCCGAGCGCGCTCGAGCAGGCCGATGACGCGTTGCGGTACTCCGCGGGCAACTTCTACGTCAACGACAAGCCCACCGCGTCCGTGGTCGGGCAGCAGCCGTTCGGCGGCGCGCGGGC
>DATAVV010000140.1:0-9461 GCA_036267555.1 Streptosporangiaceae bacterium
GGATCGTCGGTACCGCGGGCACCAGACTGGCGCTCGATGAAATCGCGAGTACGCGCGAGAAATGCGCGCCTATCTTCCGACCTTAGCCTGGTCCGCGCCGCAACCGAGAGGCGGTTGAGGTAGTCGCGGATGAGTTGCTCGGCGGGAGGTCTCATGCGCCGATAATCCCTCTTCTGAGCGACATTGTGGAGAGGAGACTTCTATCACAGGTCCACAAACACGCTAAGAGGCGGTCCCGAACTAGCCGGGACCGCCTCCTCGCGTGGTACTAGGCGGGACTAGAAGTCCATGTCACCGCCACCGCCGGGAGCGGCCGGAGCCTTCTCCTTCTCCGGCTTCTCGGCGATCACTGCCTCGGTGGTGAGGAACAGCCCGGCGATCGACGCCGCGTTCTGCAGCGCGGAACGCGTCACCTTGGCCGGGTCGATGATGCCAGCCTTGAACATGTCGACGTACTCGCCGTCGGCAGCGTTCAGGCCGTGGCCGGCCGACAGCGACCGCACCTTCTCGGCCACCACGCCGCCCTCGAGGCCGGCGTTGATCGCGATCTGCTTCAGCGGCTCCTCCAGCGCCCGGCGCACGATGGTCGCCCCGGTCGCCTCGTCGCCGGTCAGCTCGAGCTTCTTGAACGCGTTCGCGCCCGCCTGCAGCAGGGCCACGCCGCCACCGGCGACGATGCCCTCCTCCACAGCGGCCTTGGCGTTGCGCACCGCGTCCTCGATGCGGTGCTTGCGCTCCTTCAGCTCGACCTCGGTGGCGGCACCGGCCTTGATGACGGCCACACCGCCGGCCAGCTTGGCCAACCGCTCCTGCAGCTTCTCGCGGTCGTAGTCGGAGTCGGTGTTGTCGATCTCGGCCCGGATCTGGTTGACCCGCCCGGCGATCGCCTCGCCGTCGCCCCCACCGTCCACGATCGTGGTCTCGTCCTTGGTGACCACAACCCGCTTGGCCCGGCCGAGCAGGTCCACCGTGGTGTTCTCGAGCTTGAGCCCGATCTCCTCGCTGATGACCTGGCCACCGGTGAGGATGGCGATGTCGCCCAGCATGGCCTTGCGGCGGTCGCCGAAACCGGGGGCCTTGACGGCCACCGACCGGAACACGCCCTTGATCTTGTTAACCAGCAGGGTGGCGAGCGCCTCGGCCTCAATGTCCTCGGCGATAACCACCAGCGGCTTGGCCGACTGCATGACCTGCTCCAGCACCGGGATCAGGTCCTTGTTGGCCGACACCTTCGAGTTGACGATCAGGATGTAGGGGTCGTCGAAGACGGCCTCCATCCGGTCGGGGTCGGTCACGAAGTAGGGCGAGATGTAACCCTTGTCGAAGCGCATGCCCTCGGTGAGCTCAAGCTCAAGGCCGAAGGTGTTGCTCTCCTCAACGGTGATGACGCCTTCCTTGCCGACCTTGTCCATCGCCTCGGCGATCATCTCGCCGATCGCGGTGTCCCCAGCCGAAATCGAGGCCGTAGAAGCGATCTGCTCCTTGGTCTCCACGTCCTTGGCGAGCTTGGACAGCTCCTCGCTCACCCGCTCCACGGCCGCCTCGATGCCGCGCTTGAGCGACATCGGGTTGGCGCCCGCCGCCACGTTGCGCAGGCCCTCACGAACCAGCGCCTGCGCGAGCACAGTCGCCGTCGTGGTGCCGTCGCCCGCGACGTCATCGGTCTTCTTCGCTACTTCCTTGACCAGCTCGGCGCCGATCTTCTCCCACGGGTCCTCGAGCTCGATCTCCTTGGCGATGGACACACCATCGTTGGTGATCGTGGGAGCGCCCCACTTCTTCTCGAGCACCACATTCCGGCCCTTGGGGCCGAGGGTTACTTTCACGGCGTCGGCGAGCTGGTTCATACCGCGCTCGAGGCCGCGCCGGGCGTCCTCATCGAACGCGATCATCTTCGCTGCCATAGGCTCCAGTCCTCCCGGAACTTTGTGCCTCGCGTGCCGACCGAGCCGACGCCCGCGACGGACGGCCGACCGGGCTGGCAGTCCCTGCCTGCCGCCGGATCGGCCTCATCGCCCCGATCACGCCACTGCATTGTCACTCTCACTCCGAGAGTGCCAACGCCATGTTTAGCACTCTCGGGGTGAGAGTGCAAACCAATCCCGCCCGACCACCCAAGGTCCCGCCAGGCCCAGGGTCCCACGGCCTGGCGGGCTGGGGCTTGGGGCCGGGAGTCTCGCGGGGCTGGAGGGCTCGGGGGCTGGAGGGCTCGCGGGGCCGGGAGTCTCGGGAGAAGGGTGGGAGTCTCGGGAAGCTGGGAGTCTGGAGGGCTCGCGGGGCCGGAGAGCTCGGGGGGCCGGAGGGCTGGGGCGCTGGGGATGCTGCGGGACCCCGGCCCGAGGAAGGGCGATAGCCGGGGCCAGCCGCGACGGCCGGCCGAAGGCTGGCCCGAGCGAATGGCGCGCACCCCGTAGGGGCTTCGGCCCGACCAGGGCCGTGCCAGGCGCGACGGCCGGCCGAAGGCTGGCCCGAGCGAATGGCAAAACGGTCTCGCGAAGCGCCAGCGAGCGTCGGGGGGTCGAAGGGGGGTCGTCCCCCCTGGGAAAAACTGCGATAAACAGAAGGCCCGGCCCCCGCACCGGGGACCGGGCCGCCTAGCACTCATTCAGAGGCTAAACCGTGCGGACCGCCTCTGCCTGCGGTCCGCGATCACTCTGCGTGATGTCGAATTCGACCCGCTGGCCCTCTTCGAGGGTGCGGTAGCCATCCGACTGGATAGCTGAGAAGTGGACAAACACGTCCCTACCACCGTCGACCGCGATGAAGCCGTAGCCCTTGTCCGCGTTGAACCATTTGACGGTGCCCTGAGCCATTACCAACAACTCCCTAACTCTGCTCGGGCTGCGGGTTCCGCCCTTGCACACGAAACCCGGGATCGCGGAGCGGGCTAGACGTGGTGCGCAAGCTTGCTTGCCGTACTCGCCGTACCGACAGCGACCGGACAAGACTTTACCCGCAGCGTGCGCCTCTGCGTCCACTTACTCCCCGAATCCGCCCCCGCCAGAGAGGAGTCGCCGCTGCTCAGCCGCCTGCCACCGCCGGGATCACCGAGACCTGGATGCCCGGCGGCACCCGGGTGTCGAGTCCCTGCGCCAGGCGCACGTCTTCCTCGCCGATGTAGACATTCACGAAGCGCCGCAGCTTCCCCGCCTCGTCGAGAATCCGGCCGCCGATACCCGGGTACGCGGCGTCCAGGCCCGCGATGACGTCACGCAGCGTGCCTTCCTCCGTGCTGACCTCGGCAGCACCGCCCGTATAGCTGCGCAGGATCGTAGGGATGCGGACCGAGACACTCTCGCTCATGCGACTGCCTTTCTGGGGGATTGAGCGGACTCGAACTCGGCGAAAGCCTGCAGGGAGGGACGGATCGGGCGGAGCGTGGGCTGCGACGGCGCGATGGCATCGATGGTCTTGAGCCCGTCACCCGAGTTGACGATCACCGTCTCGGCCTCGGGGTCGAGTTCCCCGGCGGCCAGCAGCCTGCGCGTGGTGGCCAGGGTGACCCCGACCGCGGTCTCGCCGAAGATCCCCTCGGTCGCGGCGAGCAGCCCGATCGCGTCCACGATCTCCTCGTCGCTCACGTCCGCGACCACGCCGCCGGTGCGGCGGGCCACGTCGAGCACGTAGGGCCCGTCCGCCGGGTTGCCGATCGCGAGCGACTTGGCGATCGTGTCCGGCCGGACCGGGGCGACCACGTCGTGACCGGCCCGGAACGCGTTCGCCACCGGCGCGCAGCCGGTGGCCTGGGCCCCGAACACCCGGTACGGCGCCTCGTCCACCAGGCCCAGCGTGGCCAGTTCGCGGAACGCCTTGTCGATCTTGACGAGCTGCGCTCCCGAGGCGACCGGGACGACGATCTGCCGCGGCAGCCGCCAGCCCAGTTGCTCGGCGATCTCGTAGCCGATGGTCTTGGAGCCCTCCGCGTAGTAGGGCCGCACGTTCACGTTGACGAACGCCCAGTCGTCCCGGTCGTCGGCCAGTTCGGAAGCCAGCCGGTTCACGTCGTCGTAGGTGCCGTCGACCGTGACCAAGGTGCCGCCGTAGACCGCGGTGCCGACGATCTTCTGCGGCTCGAGGTTGGCCGGGATCAGCACGACCGAGCGGATGCCCGCGCGAGCCGCGGCGGACGCCACGGCATTGGCCAGGTTTCCCGTGGACGGGCAGGCCAGGACCTTGAAGCCCATCTCGAGCGAGGCCGCAAGGGCGACCGCGACCACGCGGTCCTTGAAGGAGTGGGTCGGGTTGGCCCGCTCGTCCTTGACCCACAGCGTGCGCATGCCGAGCGCGCGCGCCAGGTGGTCGGCGCGGACCAGGCGGGTCCAGCCGGGTTCGGTGTTCGGCCGGCTGGCCACGTCCGGCGCGACCGGCAGCAGGCTCGCGTACCGCCAGATGTTGGCCGGGCCGGCCTCGATGGACTGCCTGGTCACCGCCGGGAAGTCGTAGACGACCTCGAGCGGCCCGAAACACTCGGCGCAGGCGTGGTGGGCCCCGAGTTCGCCGGTCTGCCCGCACTCGCGACAAGACAGCCTGCTGGCGTAGCCGAAACGGGACGGGGAATCGATCTTGCTTGTCGCAGCTCTACTCACGTGGCGAGGCCCTCTCTCCTCATCTTTCCCGGCGGCCTTCTGACCGCGGGCCGGAGTTAGCACCTGTCACGAAATGGCCTCGCCTTAAGTGGCGCTTGGTCAGCCCTGTCTCCCGCAGGGCGCCTCGCGGACGTGGCGCGGACACGCAATCACCGTGATGGTTGCCGGGGCTTCACAGGGCCGATCCCTCCACCCCTCTGGATGAGCGTTATTAAGTTGTACCCAGCACTGTAACCCGGATTGGCCGCTGAGTCGCATCAGCGCTCCCGACCTGGGGCGACGCACGCCGCCGCCGGGTTGAACACGCGACGGCCGGGCCGGTACCGGCCTTCGCCGGCCGTTCCCGCTACCCTGGCCCACCGTGTGCGCAGCAGCAGTCGGCGGCCGGGTTCTCATGGCCTCCAACCGGGGGCCGGTTTCTTTCACGCTCGACCACGGCGGCCAGCTGACGGCCCGGCGCGGCGGCGGCGGCCTGGTCTCCGGGCTCTCCTCGGTGGCCGAGCACTCCGACGCGCTGTGGGTCTGCGCCGCGCTCGGCGACGCCGACCGGGCGGCGGCGCGCGCCGCGCCCGAAGGCCGCCTCAGCCTGGACGGGACACCGGGCGGCTCGGCCGTGCGCATGCTCGACATCCCGCCGGCGATCTTCAACCGGGCCTACAACGCGGTGGCCAACTCCACTTTGTGGTTCGTGCACCACATGCTCTACGACACGCCCAACCAGCCCGATTTCGGCCTGGCCTTCGAGCGGGAGTGGGAGTCGTTCCGCACCTACAACCGCGCGTTCGCCGAGGCGCTGGCGCAGGACGCGGGGCCGGCCGGGACGCCGGTCCGGGCCGTGGTGCAGGACTACCACCTGACGCTGGCCCCGCGGATGCTCGCCGACCTGCGCCCGGACGTCAGGATCGCGCACTTCTCGCACACGCCCTGGGCCCCGCCCGACTACTACCGGATGCTGCCCGCCGACGTGGCCAGGGAGGTGCTGGACGGCATACTCGGCGCCGACCACGCCGGGTTCCTCAGCCAGCGGTGGGCCGACGCGTTCCTGGACTGCTGCGAGGCGGTGCTCGGCGCGGACGCGCGCGTGGACCGGGTCCGCGGGGAGGTCAGCTACCAGGGCCACGTCACCGGGATCGGCGTGCACCCGCTGGGCGTGGACGCCGGCGAGCTGACCAGCCGGGCGTCCGAGCCGGACGTGCTGGCCCGGGCGGCCGCGCTGGCCAAGGCCGCGGGAGACCGCAAGCTGATCGTCAGGATCGACCGCACCGAGCTGTCCAAGAACATCGTCCGCGGCCTGGCGGCCTACCGGGAGCTGCTGACCTCCTACCCGGAGTGGCAGGGCCGCGTGGTGCACGTCGCCTTCGCCTACCCGTCCCGGCACGACCTGCCCGAGTACCGCGAGTACACCGCGCGCGTGCAGCGGACGGCCAGGGAGATCACCGAGGAGTTCGGCACCGGGGACTGGGATCCGCTGATCCTCCAGGTGGACGACGACTACGCCCGCTCGCTCGCCGCCTACCGGCTGGCCGACGTGCTGCTGGTCAACCCGATCCGCGACGGCATGAACCTGGTGGCCAAGGAGGGCCCGATCCTGGCCCACGGCGGCTGCGCGCTGGTGCTCTCCCGGGAAGCCGGCGCGGCCGCGGAACTCGCACCCGAGGCCCTGATGGTCAACCCGTTCGACGTGTCCGGCACGGCCCGGGCCCTGCACGACGCGCTGACCATGCCCGATCACGAGCGCAAGGCCCGGTCGGCCGCGCTGGCCAGCAAGGCCGCCGCGCTGCCGCCGGCCCGCTGGTTCGCCGACCAGCTCGCCGCCCTGGACCGGCGCGCCGCGCAGGGCGGGCGGGAGGGACAAGTCAGCTAATTCAGCCTCCGGCTTTCATTGCCGTCGCGAGACCGTCCAGCAGCGCGACCACGCCGGCGGGCCCGTCGACGACCAGGTCGGCCAGCTCGGTCAGGGCCGGCACCTCCGCCGAGCCGCTGCACACGGCCAGTCCGGCCAGTCCGTCGGCACGCAACTCCGCGACGGTTTCGAAGGCCGGCACGTCACCCAGGTCGTCGCCGCAATACAGGACAGCCCCGGCGCCGCGTTCAAACGCAAGGTTTTTCAGGGTCTGGCCCTTGTCCGAGCCCGGAGGGCGCAGCTCGATCACCATCCGGCCCGGTTGCACGGTCAGGCCGGTCCGCTCGGCGAGGGCGGTCAGCGGGCCCCGCAGCCGGGCCAGGGCCGGCCCGGGCTCGGCCGTGCGGCGGGTGTGCACCGCGAGCGCGCCTGCCTTGTCCTCGGCCCAGGTGCCGTCTGGGGCCCCCGCCGCCGCCAGGACCCGCGGCAGCTCCTCGCGGGCCCGGGCCACTCCCGGGGGCACCGGCTCCGACGACAGCCTTCCCGATTCCCACCGTTCCCGCCCGTAATGCCCCATAACGATGATGCCGGGGACCTCGTCGATGCCCCCGACATCAATCACTTCCGTGGCCGGCCGACCCGTTATGACCGCCACCGTGGCGACGTATCCGGCAAGCCTCCGCAGGGCCGCGACCGCCTGCGGGTGCGGCCGGGCCTGCGCCGGGTCGGAAACGATCGGGGCCAGCGTGCCGTCGTAGTCCACGGCTATCAGCGCCCGGTCCGGGTGCCGGATCAGCGCGGCCAGGCCGGCCCGGCCCGCCGCCGTGCTCGGTGTGGGCAGCATCAGTCCGGGCGCGCCGACCGGATCTGGTTGCGGCGGCTGCGCTGCCGGCGCAGCCTGGTCACCAGCACCGGGTCGAACTCGGTCGCCTCCGGCCGGTCGATCAGCGCGTTCAGGAGCTGGTAGTAGCGGGTCGCCGGCATGCCGAACACCTCTAGGATCTCCCGCTCCTTGGCCCCGGGGAAACGCCACCAGCTCTGCTCGAAGGCCAGGATGCGCTTGTCGAGCTCGGTCAGCCCCGCCATAGCGCCCTCCACACCCTC
This sequence comes from Streptosporangiaceae bacterium, assembly GCA_036267555.1. Lineage (GTDB taxonomy): Bacteria > Actinomycetota > Actinomycetes > Streptosporangiales > Streptosporangiaceae > JASHPR01. Next base: position 7,534 of record DATAVV010000140.1, read on the forward strand.
ATGTCCCCGCCTCCATGGTAGGCGCCTCTATGCGCCGAGGCCCCGGCGTCGTACAGTCACCCTTCGTGGCTTCTTTTGATTCCCTGACCTTCATAACTGATTACGGCCTGGAGGACGGGTTCGTCGCGGCGTGTCACGGTGTCGCCGCCCGGATCGCGCCCTCGGCCAGGATCATCGACATCACGCACCTGGTGCAGCCGGGTGACGTGCGGCGGGGGGCGGCGGTGCTGGCCCAGACCATCCCGTACCTGCCGCCCGCCGTGCACGTGGCCGTGGTGGACCCCGGGGTGGGTACCGCCCGCCGGGGCGTGGCCGTCGCGGCCGGAGACGGGATCCTGGTCGGGCCGGACAACGGGCTGCTGTCGTGGGCCGTCGACGCGCTGGGCGGGGCCAGCCGGGCGGTCCAGCTCACCAACGGCGACCTGTGGCTGCATCCGGTATCGCCGACCTTCCACGGAAGGGACATTTTTATGCCCGTGGCGGCACATCTGGCCGCTGGGAAGGACCTGGAGGCGGCCGGGGACCAGATCGACTTGGCCGACCTGGTCATCCTGCCCGCGCCGACCAGCCGGGTGCGGGACGGCGAGGCCGAGGGCGAGGTGATGTCGGTGGACAGGTTCGGCAACGTTCAGCTGTCCATCGTCGCGGCCGACGTGAGCGGGATGGGCGTCGGATTCGGCTCTCCGCTGGTCGTCCGGGCCGGCCGGCGCCATCTCACCGTGCCGTTCGTGGAGACGTTCGCGTCTGTGGCGCCGGGCGAGATCGTGGCGTTCACCGACAGCGCCGGGCTGATCTCGCTGGCCGTGAACGCGGGCGACGCGGCGCAGCAACTGGGCCTGCCGCCCGGTGCGCATGTGCGGCTCTCGGTGGCCCGCCCGGCCTGACCGCACTAGCCTGTCGAGCCTGTGGACAGACAGTACGCAACCCACGTGAAGATGGCAGAATACGGGTAACCGCACGGAAGGCAAGGACCGCGTGCCGCTCAGGTTCCCGCGCCCGGTAGTAATCACCGCAGCCATCGGCCTGGTAGTCGCATGGGCTGCGGTTGGCAGCGTCCCGGCATTCGCCGACCAGGCGCGCTCGAACGAGTGGTGGCTGGGCGGCCTGCAGATCACCCAGGCGCAGAAAACAACCCAGGGTTCGGGCGTGACGATCGCCCTGCTGGACACCGGTGTGGACCCGAACCAGGCCGACCTGACCGGGTCGGTGATCTCCGGGCCTGACTGCATCACGGGCTCCACGTGCGGGTCGAAGCCCTCGACGTTCGCCGGGATCCACGGGACCGCGATGGCCAGCCTGATCGTGGGCCACGGCCACGGCTCGGGGAATTCCGATGGCGTACTCGGCGTCGCCCCGGCCGCCCGGCTGCTGTCGGTCCAGGTGACGCTGGACAGCACCAGCTCGCAGGCGACCGACGCGAGCGTGACGTCCGGGCTGCCCGACGCGATCGCCGCCGGGATCAGGTACGCGGTCAGCGCCGGGGCCCAGGTGATCGACCTGCCGCTGGACCCGGGCCAGTCGACCGGCGCGCTCGTCGCCTCCTCCTCTGCTGGCTCCGGCTCGGGGACCGCGGGGACCACGGGGACCTCCGCGGCGAGCCAGGCCGAGCAGGCGGCGGCGGGCGGCAGTGCCGCCGAGCGCGCCGCCGTGGCGATGGCGCTCAGCAAGGGCGTGGTGCTGGTCGCACCGGACGGCGACAACGGCGCCGGCAACGACAACGAGAACTTCCCGGCCGCCTACAGCGGCGTGATCGCCGTGGGCGCGTTCGACAAGAGCTTCGTCAAGGCCCCGTTCACCAGCCGCCAGTCCTACGTGACGCTGACCGCCGCTGGCGTCGGGATGCCCGCGGCCACCCCGACCGGTTACACCCAGGTCAGCAGCACCGCCGCGGCCAGCGCGGTCGTCACCGGCATCGCGGCGCTGATCAA
>DATAVV010000141.1:0-20621 GCA_036267555.1 Streptosporangiaceae bacterium
CGGCCCGCACTTCGACGTGTTCGCCCGGCTGTGCGACGTGGACGCCCGGGGGCACTCCTGGAACATCTGTGACGGCCTGGTCCGGTTCGGAGCCGACCACGCGGGGGCCGGCTCCGATGGCCGCGCATGGTCGGACGCGACCGTGCCGATGAGCGCGACCGCGCACCGTTTCGCCGCCGGGCACCGGCTCCGGGTGCAACTCGCCGGAGGCGCCCACCCGCGTTTCGCCCGCAACACCGGAACCGGCGAACCGCCCGCCACCGCGACCCGCCTGATCCCGGTAGACATCGAGATCGGTCACGGCGCCGGCCAGCCCTGCGCCCTGTCGCTGCCCGTGGCCACGGGTGAGGCCGGCCCGACGCGGAACCGCCTGGCCGACGCCGAGCCAATACGCTGCGTTAGCTGACGGCCGCAGTGGCGCCGACCTTGCCCAGCGTGTCGTGGCCGCTGTCGGTGTGCCGGCCGATGTCCGGTACGCTCCAGCGCGCCCGGGTGACGGCCGGGATTCCCAAGCTGTGAGCGGCCCCGGGGATCGCTAAACGCCAGGCTGCGGGCGCAACGGCCGTGGCCGGGACCGGTAGGTTGGCGGCATGAGCCGAGACATTCGTTGCGCCAGGCTGCTCCTGGTGAGCGTGGTGTCAACGGTGCGGCCCGGCTGATGCGCAGCCGGGAGGACCACCGGGCGAAGGACCAAGGACGGGGCGAAGCCACAGAACCGGACGCGGGAGCGCCGCACCTCGACGCGGCCGCACCGGATCTGGCCGCGGAAGCCGCCGGCGGGGCGGCCCGGACGCCAGACCAGGTCGAGGCGAGACCACGGCGCGGCCTCACCTCGTTGCAGCCATTCCGGCACCGGAGCTTCACGCTGCTGTGGGGGGCAGGGCTCATCTCCACGGTGGGCTCCTGGATGCAGACCGTGGCCGTGGGCGCCCTGGTCGTCGCCAACACCGGGAGCGCGACTTGGGCCGTGCTGGTGGCGGCGGGGGCGTTCTTGCCGATCGGGCTGCTGTCCCCCATCGGCGGGGCTCTGGCCGACCGCTGGCCGCGGCGCCCGGTCCTCGCGGTCGGCAACCTGGCCGCGGCGGCGACCGCCGTCCTCATCGCGGTGCTCGTGGCGGGCGGCAACGACCATCCTGGCGCGCTCGTGGCACTGGTCACGCTGCAGGGTTCGGCCTCGGCGCTGATCGGGCCGTTCCAGCAGGCCATCCTGCCCGACCTGGTGCCGCAGTCGGAGTTTCTCGCGGCGACCTCGCTCAACTCGGCCCAGTTCAACCTGGGGCGCATCGTGGGACCGGCGCTGGCCGGGGCCACGGTGGCGGCGTTCGGGTACCCGATCGCGTTCGTGGCGAACGCGGTGTCGTTCCTCGCGGTCGTGGTGGCGCTCGCGTTCGTGCGCCTCGGGCGGCCCGCCGGCCACGCGGCCGGGTTGTTCGACGCGCTGCGGTCGGGGTTCACCGCGGCCAAGCGTGAACCGTCGTGCTGGGCCGCGATCGTCAGCATCGCGGTGATCGCCCTGCTGGCCTCGCCGTTCATCGCGCTGGTCCCGGTCATGGCGCATCACCTGACGCACGGCGGTTCGAGGGCGGTCGCGCAGACGACCGCCCTGCTCACCACCGCGCAGGGCGTCGGGGCGGTGGCCGGCGCGCTCTGCCTGGCGCCGCTGGCGGGCCGCCTGGGGCGAGGACGGCTGCTCGGCTGGAACCTGGCCGTGCTGCCGGTCGTGCTGATCGCCTACGGCGCCGCCCAGACCCCGTGGCAGGGCGCGGCGGGCCTGTTCGTCGTGGGACTGGTGTACATCGGTGTGCTGTCCGGGCTCACCACGCTGGTCCAGTTGCGCGCCCCGCAGGCCTACCGGGGCCGGGTGCTCAGCTTCTTCCTGGTGGCCCTCGGGGTCGCCTATCCGATCGGCTCGCTCGTGCAGGGCCCGGTCATCGACTGGATCGGCCTCGGCCGGACGACCGCGGCCGGCGCGATCCTGCTGTTGCTGATCATGGCGATCGTGACGCTGCGGAACCGGCGCTTCGTGCGCGCGATCATCCGCGACGGGCGGTGAAGCCCGGATCCGCGCGGGGCGCGCCGCCTTCCGCATCACCGCGGGACGCGCCTTCCGCGGCACCGCGCGGCGCGCCGCCCCAGCCGGCGGGACCCGCGGCGCGGGCGGCCCGGGCCAGGTCGGGCAGGCGGCCGAGTATCTCCAGGGCCTCGGCCTCGCCGCGGTCCTGGATGCTGGCGGTCACCCGCCGGCCGGCCACATCAAGCTTGATCGAAGCCAGTCCCAGCCGGCGTTGCAGCGGCCCCTGGACCCACCGGATGCTCTGCACCTTCTCCAGCGGAACCCAGGTGGTCTTGCGGCACACCCGGCCGCGCGCGGCAACCACGTAGCGGTCGTCTTCGCCCCAGCCGAGGAAGTGGTTCGTCAGCGGCGCCTTCCAGCGCGTGTTGGCCGGGGCCCGCCGCGTCGGCTGCGGCGGCGTGCCGATCAGCTCACCGAGCATCTGCTGCGCGTCCGCGCGCGACCCGACCGGGATCAGCGCGCGCAGGCGCTGGCCCTCGGACCGGTTTTCCCGCCGCTGGCGCGCGCCCGCGACGTCCACTTCGAGCCTGCACCACCCGAACGCCCGCCAGAACAGGGGCTCAACCAGGCGTATGGCCTGCACACGCCCAGGACGGATGGTCTCGGCCGTGGTCTGAACCAGCCCGGACCGCAGCCGCAGGCCATCGGGGCCCTCCGCGACGACGGTCCCGAACTCGCCGTTGAACTGGCGCCACAAGGCAACCACGACGCCGAACGCGAAGAACACGAACGGGGTGATGATCCCCGGGTCCCCGGTGAACACGATGATCAGGATCACGGCCGCGATCACCGTGGCCGCGTAGGCGCCGGGCCGGCTCAGCGCGACCGCCCCGGCCAGGCGCTCGGACTTGACCCGGAACAGCGGCCGTTCGGGCCCGCTGGTCGCGCCGGGCGCACCCGGCGCACCCGGCGCACCGGGCACGGCGGCCGCGACGGCCGCGGCGGCCGCGGCGCCCGACGCGGCGGCGCGGGAGGCCATGCCCAGCAGCCGCTCGCGAAGCTGCTCGGCGTCGGCCAGCGGCAGGCAGGCCAGCCGGCCGCCGGAGGAATCGGCGCCCGCCATGCGCAGCCGCAACTCGGCCAGGCCGAGCACCCGGGCGATGCCGGTCTGCACCACGTCGATGGCCTGGACCTGGGAGAGCGGGAAGCGCCGCGAGTCGCGCCGCACCAGGCCGGTATCGATGCGCAGCACGCCGTCGGACACCTGCCAGCGGGTGACGAGCCAGCTCACCACGCCCGCCGACATGGCCACGACCACGACCACGACGTCGGTGATGATGTCCCCGCGGGCCTGGCTGCGGTTGACGAACAGCAGCACGACGATGACGGTGAACAGCGTGACCAGATGACGCCCGGACCGGACCAGCGGCGACAGCGGGTGCAGCCGGTGCCAGCTCGAGATGTCGCCCGGAACGCCCGGCCCCGGAACGCCCGGCGCGCCCTGAGCCAGGCCCGGCGCGCGCTCAACCCGGCCCGGCGCGCTCGAATAGGCGGGCAGCCCCGCGGCGTCCGGCGGACGGCCCGTATCCTCCGGTGGCGCGGTCACAGGCCGGCTGCCTGAGACTCGCCGAGTTCCGCGAGTTGGTCACGCAGCCTGGCGGCCTGGTCGCGCTTCAGGCCGGGGATGCGCGCGTCGCTGGCCGCGGCGGCGGTGTGCATGCGCACGGTGGCCAGGCCCAGGGAGCGCTCCACGGGCCCCGCGGTGACGTCGATGAACTGCATCCGCCCGTACGGGATGACCGACAGCCGGCGGATCATGACCCCGCGCCGGACCATGAGGTCGTCGCGCCGCTCGGCGTAGCCCCAGGCGGCCACGCGCCGGGCCAGGAACCGCTCCCAGATCAGCCCGAGCACCACCAGCCCGAGCCCGATCCCGAGGCCCAGCGCGGCGGATCCCGCGGCGCCCGCGATGAGGCCGCCGGCCAGCGCGACAGGCACGGTGACGAGCGCGGTCTGGAGGCGCCGGGCCCGCAGCAGGAGCTGGGAAGGCCGCTGCCACGTGATGTCGCCGTCGCGAAGATCGGGGGCGGACTGCGCGGGGGTCACGCTGGCCTCCTACCGCTGGTGCTCTTTACCAAACGTCAAGGAATCGCTTGCTAGTAGGAGGTTATCTGCCCAGCGATGCGAACGCCCGCTCCCGCTCGCCGTTAACGACCTTGTGCCGCAACGCGGCGCCCCGCCGCCCTGGCACCCCCGCGCCGAGTCGGGAAGGGGGCGAGCCGCATGCGACTCGCGAGGCGACCTCGTCCCGGTCCGGCCCGCCGGGCCCCCGCTTGTATCGACCGGTTGCCTTGTCTTCTGTCGGTCACCCTTGTGGTACGCGAGTTACGGGAGCGCCGCGAGGGATCCCCGTTGCGCCCGCCCAGACGGGCTTTCCATGATCTGGGTGAACCCGCCCGCGTATGTCGCACGCGAGTATCCCAGATCATGAGAACCGGGGTGCCCCGGCCCGTCTGGCGTCTTCTGCCGAGTCGGGATCAGGCGCGGCCCGGCGGCCAGCAGGAGGCGGGCCAGGCCGGAGGGTCGGGCCAGCAGGGCGCGGTGGCCGGGCCGCGGGGCGGCTGGGGCGGGCGGGGCCAGCAGGACTCGCCCGACGCCGCGGCGGCCCCGCCGGTTCCCGCCGGACGGGACGGGAACAGCAGCAGGCGGGCGCTCAGGCGAGCCCGGCCGGCCTGCCCGCGGCTCATGCCCGTCGCCGGTTGCGCCCGCCCGCGAGCGTGCCGGTCAGGCCGGTCGCCCCGTAGGCCACGGCGCCGTGCCACACCGCGGTGAAGGCCCCGCCGAACACGCCGCTGCTGCCGATCACTACCGACAGCACGAACACGATGATGGCCGCGGCGGCGCCGGGCAGCAGAGCGAAACGCCACGGGTTGGCGCGCGCCCAGCGCATGGCCCGACCAGACTGCGAGCGCACCAGCGCGCCGCCCCCGGCCACGGCGAACAGCGCTACGGCGCCGGCCGACAGCGAGGGGGCCAGGCCCAGGTGGCCGCCCATGGCGTGCAGGGCTATATCGGCTCCGGTGACGACGACGCCCGCGGCGCCGGCCGCCTTCCATGGTGCACCCGACATGGCCGAGCTGGAGACCGATAGCTCTTCTCGCCGGGTCAGGCCCGGCCCGTCGTTACGAGTTGGCGCCGTCATTTTCTCTCCCTGAGTTACGGTGTCCGGCAGTACTTAAGATATATCGCTTCTTCGCCAAGCGCTAGCCGTAGCGAGCACTCTTGCTAGGCGTAGTACGCAACGAGTGGCGTAACCCGGTTGGTCGGCGGGCAAACTAGGACGAGCGACCGCAGCGACGAGTGACTCACATCACAGTGGGGAATCCTCAGTGGACATTCAGGCAACGTCCAGACCCGTGGTGCTTACTTGAGAATGGGCCGGAACACATGGGCGGCCGTGCCAGTTGCCCTCGTTCAGGTGGCGGCGAACGGATTACGCTGGCTTCGGGCAGAGGTGAGGGAGTAATGCAGGAAGAGCAGAGCGGCCGCGACGACCAGCAGCCCGAGTACGTGGGCCCGTGGTCGTCGCCCAAGGACGATGCCAGCACGCCACCTGAGGCTGGCCCGACCGGGCCGCCGCCGCCGCAAGCCGCTCCCGGACGGCCGGGCGCCACGGCGCCGCTCGCCGGGCCGGGCCAGCCGGGCGCGAGCCCGGGCGCTGCCGGCCAGCCGGGAAGTTCCGGCCAGCCGGGAAGTTCCGGCCCGGCCGGAGGTTTCGCGGCGCCGGGAGGCTACGGAGAACCGGGAACCTACGGCCAGCAAAGCGGCGGCTACGGCCAGCCGGGAAACTACGGCCAGCCCGGGCCGTCCGGCCAGCAGAGCGGCGGTTACGGGCCACCCGGAGGCTACGGCCAGGCGGGCCAGACGCAGCCGATCGGAAGCTACGGCCAGCAGGGCAGCTACGGCCAGCAGGGCAGTTACGGCCAGCCCGGCGACTACGGACAGACGGGCGGGCAGGCCGGAGGCTACGGCCAGCCGCCCGGGCAGCCGGGCGGTTACCCGTCCGGTGGCTACGGCGGATACGGCGGCGGATACGGGCACCCGGCCGACTACATCGAGCAGAAGCCGCGGCGGGTCGGCAAGGCCAGGGGCCTGATCATCTACCTCGTGGTGGCCGCGCTCGCGGCCGGGGTCGGCGCCGGGGCCGTGGCCGCGCTGGATCACTCGACGTCCAGCTCGCAGAACACACCGAGCGCCGGGGGGAACCCCAATTCAGGCAATGGCTTCAACCCGGGCGTTTTCGGCAACGGCAACAACGGCTCGGGCTCAAACGCGGGCACCGGGGTCAACAGCGCCCAGGAACAGCAGGTCGCCAATGCGGTCGAGCCGGGCGTCGTCGACATTGTGAGCAACCTGTCGTACGCGGGCGGCACGGCCGAGGCCACCGGCATGGTGATCAGCAAGTCCGGCCTGGTGCTGACCAACAACCACGTGATCGACGCGACCACCGGGCTCAAGGCCAGGCTGGTCTCGAACGGCCAGACCTTCGCCGCCAAGTGGGTCGGCTACGACAAGACCGACGACGTGTCCGTGATCCAGCTTGAGCACGCGTCCGGCCTGACCACGATCCCGCTGGGCGACTCCAACAGCGTGAAGGTGGGCGACGGGGTCGTGGCCATCGGCAACGCCGAGGGCGTCGGCGGCAAGCCCACGGTGGTCACCGGCAACGTCACCCAGCTCAACCAGACCATCACCGCCAGCGATGACCTGGGCGGGACCGAAACCCTGCACGGCATGCTGCAGACCAACGCGGACATTCAGGAGGGCGACTCCGGCGGCCCGCTGGCCAACGCGTCCGGCAAGGTCATCGGCATGGACACGGCGGCGTCCTCGGGCAGCATCGGCAGCCAGACCTCGACGATCGGCTTCGCGATCCCGATCAACCGGGCGCTGAACATCGCCCATCAGATCATCCAGGGCAAGTCCAGCTCGACGATCAAGATCGGCGCCTCCGGGTTCCTCGGTGTGCTGGTGCCCTCGAACAGCGCAAGCTCGGCCGTCAGCCCGGCCCAGCAGCGGCAGGACCAGCTCAGCCAGGGCAGCAGCGGCAGCGGATTCGGGCCCCCGTCGAGCACGCAGTGCATGCAGAACGACCAGAACGCCGGCGTGCCGCAGACGATCGCCCCGGTCAGCAGCGGCACGCTGATCCTCGGCTCCCTGTGCGGCACGCCCGCCGACTCGGCCGGCCTCACCGCCGGGGACGTGATCACCTCGGTCAACGGCCACGCGGTGAGCTCGCCCAACTCGCTGACCCAGATCCTGACCAACTACCACCCGGGTAACTCGATCTCGGTCACCTGGGTCGACACCTCCAACCAGCAGCACACCAGCAAGCTGGCCCTGCTCGGGGCGCCGCCCCAGTAGCGCTCGCCGACGTTAGCGCGGGCGATTCACAGCGCATAGGCCTGAGAATCGCCCGCGCTGATTTGTGTCGCGGTCAGGCGGTCAGCCAGGCCCGCATGTTCGCTTCGCAGTCGGTGATCGACGCGATCTCGACGTGCTCGTCCGGGCGGTGCGCGAGCTGGGGGTCGCCCGGGCCGTAGTTGACGGCCGCGATCCCGAGGGAGGCGAACCGGGCCACGTCGGTCCAGCCGAGCTTGGCCCGCGGCGTGCCGCCGACCGCGGACACGAATGACGCGGCCGCGGGCGCGGCCAGCCCTGGGCGCGCCCCGCCGACGCCGTCGGTCAGGGTCACGTCCCAGCCGTCGAAGACCTCCCGCACGTGGTCGAGGGCCTGGTCGAGTGAGCGGTCGGGCGCGAACCGGTAGTTGACCGTGACCACGCACTCGTCGGGGATCACGTTCATGGCCACCCCGCCGGAGATCCAGACCGCGTTCAGGCCCTCGTGGTAGGTCAGGCCGTCCACGTCGGGTTCGCGCGCCTGGTAGGACCGCAGCACCTCGAGGATCGGGCCGGCCTCGTGGATGGCGTTGCGGCCCAGCCAGGACCGGCCGCTGTGCGCGCGCTGGCCGCTGGCCCGCACCTCGGCCCGCATCGTGCCCTGGCAGCCGCCCTCGACCGCGCCGTCGGTGGGTTCCATCAGCACGGCCAGGTCGCCCGCGAGCAGGTCCGGGCGGTTGCGGCTGACCCGCAGCAGGCCGTTGCGCTCGGCCTCGACCTCCTCGCAGTCGTAGAAGACGTAGGTCACGTCCCGGTTCGGCGCGTCGAGCGTGGCCGCGAGGCGAAGCTGGACCGCGACGCCGGCCTTCATGTCACAGCTTCCGCACCCCCACAGGACGTCTCCCTGGCGGCGGGACGGCACGTTGCCCGCGATCGGGACCGTGTCGATATGCCCGGCGAGCACCACGCGCTGGTCTCGTCCGAGGCTGGTCCGGGCGATGAGCGCGTTGCCGTCGCGGTGCACCGCGAGGTGCGGAAGCTCGCGCAGCGCCGTCTCGATCGCGTCCGCGAGCGGCTCCTCCGTCCCGCTGACGGACTCGGTGTCGACCAGGCGGCCGGTCAGGCCGGGCGCCGCCAGGGAAAGATCGAGATCCATAACGGCACGGTACCGGGTCGGTGGCCGGCCGCCCCGCCCGGTGTCAGCCGCGCAGCACCGTGACCTGCAGCCCGGGGTCGGCGCCGATCTGGGCCTGGGTGAATCGCTCGGTGACCCACTGGTGCCGGGAGTACAGCGCGGTCTGGTCGGCGTAGTGCGGGGAATCGGGATTGGCGGACTCGGAGTAGGTCAGGATCGTCCGGGCGCTCGTTCCCTGCCGGGTCAGCTCGACGGCCATGATGAAGCTGGACCCGGAGTTCACGGCGGTGCCGACCGGGTCGCCCGCGGCCTGGTCGCCCTCGTCGCGGTCGAAACAGCCCTCGCCCTCGGTGCACCCGCCCAGCGGGACGCCGGCGTAGTGCTGGGTGGCGCCCACCGAGATGTTCAGCGGGACGTGGCTCGCCCGGAAGAACTCCACGGCGTCGGCCAGGGCCTGCTGCACCGCGGGCTGGGCGGTGTCCAGGTCGCGCGGGGTGGTCAGCGGGTGGGCGGGGTCGAACGGCACGCTCCACCAGCTATCGGTGTAGTTGAGCTGGCCGTAGGCCTGGCGCCAGAGGATCTCGCCGCGGCTGCCCGGGGCCGCGCGGCCGTCCCAGCGGGCCAGGACGTCGCAGGCCGCGCTGACGTTGACCGCCGTGCCGTCGGACGCGGTCAGCACCGGGTGCGCGCGGCACATGGCCACCACGGCGTCGCGGGCCAGGTCGGCACTGTAGTTGCGCTCGCCGAGCATGGTCTGCTGCAGGGTGGCCAGCGTGAAGCCGGGCGGGCCGTAACCATCGGTCCCGGCCAGGCGCTCGGAAATCATGTTCAGGCTCAGCCGGGGGCGCAGTTCCAGTTCCTGGCGGGTGTCGTAGACGGGCGGGTAGCCGGTGAGCGGCGCGTTCGGGTTGGCCTGCCAAGGGCTGTTGTTGGAGTCGGCCACGTAGTCGGCGCGGGTCAGCCGCGGGTAGTTGCGGGGGCCGAAGATGCCGGGCTCGATCGCGTCCGGGTCGCGGCCCCAGCCGCAGGCCGAGGTGGAGCCGTTCAGGATGATCAGGTTGCCGTCGGTGTTCTGACCCAGGTTCTTGTCGACCTGGCAGCGGTTCAGTTCGGCGGTGGTCACGTTCGGGGCGACGGAGGCGTCGGCGAAGGACACCGTGCCGCTGGTGTCGGCGGCGATCGTGTACACCCAGGGCAGGCCCTGGTAGGTGTCCTGGGCGCGGCGAAGCTGGGCCAGGTTCTGCGACTGGTCCATCGCGAGCCACTCGTTCACCGAGCGCAGGTTGTCGGCGTTGGCGTCGTCGATGGCGAACGCGTTCGCGGTCGTCCAGCCCTGGGCCAGCAGCGGCCCGAAGCGGGATCCGTACAGGGTCCGGGTGACCGTGGACAGCTTCCCGCCAGAGCCGCGCACGGTCACGGTCACGGCCTGCCGGGTCATCGCCACCGCGTGGCCGTCGACCAGGTAGCTGGCCGGGTGGCCGGGCACCAGGGTCAGCCGGTACAGGGTGTAGCGCTGCGCGTGCGAGACGGTGTGGGTCCAGGCCAGGCCCTGGGTGTGCCCAATCTCGATCGCAGGCGTGCCGTAGAGGCTGGCGCCGGACACGTTGAGCTGGCCGGGGATCGTGAGCTGCACCTGATAGAAGCGGGCGTTGCCGGCCCAGGGCAAGTGCGGATTGGCCAGCACCATGCCGTCGTGGCCGGCCGTGGCGTCGCGGCCGAGCGCCCAGCCGTTGCTGGAGGCCGAGAGGGCGGACGGCACGAGCGAGGTCGCTACGGCTGCCTTGGCGGTTGGCTTGGGGGATGGCGTGGGAGATGGCTGCGGGGATGGTCCACCGGTGCCGGGCGGCTGGGCCGTGGCGATGCCCTGCTTGTTGGCCGAGGACCCGGCCAGCGTGTCGATGTCGTACATCAGCCGCCACACGTCCAGGGGCGTGATCGGGGTGACCCAGGCCTGGCCCCGGCACGTCGGGTCGGGCAGGTGCGCCACGCCGGTGTCGCGCAGGTAGCGGTCGTAACCGGCCGCGTACCCGTCGACAAGCTCGCGGGCCTGGGCCGTCGGGCCGAACGGGGCCGGGCGCGCGAGCAGCCGGGCCAGCACGCCCGAGCGCTGCACGGCGTGGTAATAGACGTCGCTGTCCAGGTTGTCGGTGGAAGACCCCAGCGTGTCGCCCGAGTCCGCCGCCGGGCCGAAGAACTCCGAGCGCTCGCCGCGCAGGGTGATCACCCGGTCGGCCAGGACGCAGAGGTTGTCCTGGGCGAACGCGTACCCGTAGCCGTAGCCCAGGCTCGCGTAGTTGCCGGCCAGAATATGCGGGATGCCGTATTCGGTCCGCTCGACGACCGCCAGGTACCGGCCGCCGCCGACGGCGCGGCCGGCCAGCAGGGCCCTGGTGACCGCGCTGGCCGGCCCGGCCCCCGGGCTCGGGCCGGTGCTCGCGGACGAGGGCGCGGGCCGCGCCAGTAAGCCCGCGACGGCCAGCCCGAGGCTGACCGCGATCGCGGTGGCCGTCCCGAGACGCTGGCCCCGGCGCCGGGGCACACGGAACGCACAGCACATATGGCGCATGACAGGCCAGCCCTTCTGCCGCGTAAAAGTAAGTACTGAGAATATACTCCCGAAGTATAACGGCGCGCCGGCGAACGCCCGATAGCATCGGGACCCATGTTCGGTGTGGACTCCGAGGTCGGCCGGCTGCGGCAGGTCATCCTGCACCGGCCCGGGCTTGAGCTGAAGCGGCTGACCCCGGACAACGCGGCCGACCTGCTGTTCGACGACGTGCTCTGGGTGAGCGAGGCGCAGGCCGAGCACGACGCGTTCGCGCAGGCCCTGCGCGACCAGGGGGTCGGCGTGCACTACTACGGCACGCTGTTCGCGCAGACGCTGGAGATCGGCGAGGCCCGGACCTACGTGCTGGACCGCATCTTCGACCCCCGGGCCCAGGGGCCGCTGGCCGTGGACGCGCTGCGCGAGGCGATGGAGGGGCTCGGCGCCGCCGGACTGGCCGAGTTCCTGATCGGCGGGCTGACCAAGCTCGAGATGCTGGAGTTCGGGCCCGAGCCGAAGAGCATCGCGTTCCATTCGCTCGGCCCCGACGACTTCGTCCTGCCCCCGCTGCCGAACCTGCTCTACCAGCGCGACACCTCGAGCTGGATCTACGGCGGGGTGTCGGTCAACGCCATGCGGCGGCGGGCCCGGATGCAGGAGACGGTCAGCCACGAGGCGATGTACCGGTGGCACCCGATGTTCGCGGGCGGCGGGTTCGAGATCTGGCTGAGCGGGGCCGACGCCGCCCCGGCCACCATCGAGGGCGGGGACATCCTGGTGCTCGGCAACGGCGCGGTGCTGGTCGGGATGAGCGAGCGGACCCGGCCGCAGGCCGTGGAGATGCTGGCCGACCGGCTGTTCAGGTCGGGAGCCGCCGACCGTCTGGTGGCGATCGACATGCCGAAGGCGCGGGCGTTCATGCACCTGGACACCGTGCTGACCATGGCCGACTACGGGGTGTTCGTGAAGTACGCGGGCCTGGGCATGCTGCCGTCCTACACGGTGGAGCCGGGCAGCGGCCCGCGCGAGCTCAAGGTGACCGATCACCCGCCCGAGGACATGCACGCCGCGATCGCAGCCGCGCTCGGACTGGGCCGCATCCGGGTGCTGACCGCCACCCAGGATGTGCACTCGGCCCAGCGCGAGCAGTGGGACGACGGCTGCAACGTGCTCGCGGTGGCGCCCGGCGTGGTGGTCGCCTACGAGCGCAACGTCACCACGAACTCCTGGCTGCGGCGCAGCGGCATCGAGGTGATCACCATCCGGGGCAGCGAACTGGGCCGGGGGCGGGGCGGGCCGCGGTGCATGACCTGCCCGATCGAGCGAGACGCGTGAGCGGTCAGGAAGTGCGGACCGTCAGGCGTGGGCCTGCTGGCCCGCGGCCACGTCGGCGCGGTCCCTGATGACCTCGAACGGCTCGGCGTAGCGCCCGTCGGCGAAGCGGGACCAGGACCGTGCGATCGACCGGATCAGGTCCGGCTCCATGTCCTCGTGCGCCTCGCCGGACTCGGCGTAGACGCCGATCGCCCCGAGCTTGCGGTCCAGTTGCCGGTCGATGCCGACGAAGCGGGTGGGCCGGAAGTCGACCGTGGCCGATGGCGACTGATAGCAGTAGACGCGGCCGATCGCGCGGATGGCCACCATCGCGGCCCGGTGCGCGTTGCGGTGGTCGGAGTGCACGTCGCGCATCGAGTGCGTGTAGACCGTGGTCGGCCTGATCGCGGCCACGACGTCGCCGATGATCCCGATCGTCGGATCGCCCTCGCTGATCCGGGCGCTCTCGAGGTCTTCGAGGTAGAGCGTGGCGCCGAGGATCCCCGCGGCCTCGCGCGCGTGGGCGGCCCGCCGGTCCTGCTCGCCGTCGCGGGCGCCGCGGCTGAGGGTGAGCAGCGCGATCTCGTGCCCCATGTCGCTGTGCGCGGCCAGGGTGCCTGCCGCGCCGGCCTCGGCGTCGCTGGGGTGCGCGCCGATGGCCAGCACGACCACACGCGCGGCCTCGCGGGCGGCGCGCCCCTTGTCGACCAGCGCGGTGGCCGTGGCGAGCAGCTTGTCGGGCATCAGCGGCTTCTGCAGGAACTCATCGGCCCGGCTGCGCAGCGCGGTCACCACGTTGTTCACCGTGGCGTAGGCCGTGACCACGGCCACCGGGAGGTCCGGCGCGACCCGCCGCAGCGCCTCGAGCAGATCCAGGCCGCTCATGCCCGGCATCTGCACGTCGGTCACAATCAGGTCCCAGCCCTCCCGGGCCCGGCTCAGCGCCACGGCCGGGTCGGGCGTGTGGGTCACGTCGAAGCCGCCAAGCCGCAGTACCTCGACCTCGAAGCGGGCCGTGTCCTGGTCGTCCTCGACCACGAGCACCCGGCCCCGGCCGGCGGGCTCGGGGCGCTGCGGGGTCTGAGGGGGTCGCCCCCCCGAGGGCATCGGGTCGTTCATCGCGGCACGTCCTGTATCGGCAGGTAGACGCGGAATGTCGTGCCGGTGCCCTCGGCGCTGTCTACCTCGACCCGGCCGCCGTGCAGTTCGGTGATGGCCTTGACCACCGAAAGGCCGAGCCCGGTGCCGGGCAGCCCGGCGATCCGGGCGTTGGTGGCCCGCGCGAACCGGTCGAAGATCTGGGCCAGCTCACCGGCGGGGATCCCGATGCCCGAGTCCTCGACGTCGACCCGCCAGTACCGCTCGTCGCGGGTGGCGGTGAGGCGGACCCGCCCGTCCTCGGCGGTGAACTTGACCGCGTTCGACAGCAGGTTCTCGAACACCTGATGCAGCCGGATCGGGTCGGCCCGCACCGGCGGGCCGTCGGCCACGGTGACCTCGACCCGCACGCCGCGCCGGCCGGCCTCGGGCGAGCCGGACTTGGCCACGTCCGCGAGCAGGTCGGGGACCGACACCGGCTCGAGATCCAGCGGCATGCCGCCGGCCTCGATGCGGGTGAGCAGCAGCAGGTCACCGACGACGTGCAGCAGGCGGCGGGCGTTGCGCTCGATGATGCCAAGCGAGCTGGCCGTGTCCGGGCTGAGGTGCCGGTCGGAGCCCCTGATCAGCTCGGTGAACGAGATGATCGAGGAGAGCGGCGTGCGCAACTCGTGCGACACCGTGGCCAGGTACTGCCCGCGGACGGCGTCGAGGTCCCGCAGCCGGGCGTTCTGCTCGGTCAACTGGTCCTCGAGCGCCTTGCGCTCGGACATGTCCCAGGCCAGCCACAGGTCGCCGCGGTAGTCGCCGTCCACGAACACCGGCCAGTAGTCACCCTCCAGCGTGCGCCCGTCCGCGGCGGCCATCCGCTCCCCCGAGGCCGGCTCGCGGGCCATCAGCGCCTCGGTGGCCCGGCGCAGGAACCCGGCCGGGTCGGCGAACGACTCCTTGATCCGGTTCGCCAGCGCGGCGACCGGGGTCCCGGTCAGGTCCTCCGGATCGTCGAGTATGTCAAAGATGTCGCAGAAGCTGGCATTGACCTGGGTGATCAGGCCGTGCTCGTCGGCGAACAGGATCCCGGGGATCGCCGCGGAGATCAGGCTGCCCAGCCGCGCGGTCTGGTCGGCCAGGCTGGTGCGGGCCTCCTGCGCGTCGGCGAGCAGCCGTTCCCGCTCGCCCTCGGCGCGCTTGCGGTCGGAGATATTCGTGATCGCCGCCAGGTAGCCCACGGGCTGGCCGTCGGGCCCGGGCAGCGCGTTGACGGCCATGTGGACCCAGAGGTCGTCGCCGGCGGCCGGGGTCAGGCGGCAGTCGGTCCGCAACTCGAGGCCGTGCTCGGCGGCGCGTATCCACTCCTCGGTGATGCGGTCAACGTCATCGGGGTGCAGGGCGTCGGACCAGCCCGCACCCAGCGCCTCCGAGGCGGTGGTCCCGGTCAGCGCGCACCAGCGGTCGTTGACGAACGTGGCCTGCCCGCCGGCGTCGGTCTGCACGATCCCGACCGGCGCGATCTGAGCCAGCAGCCGGCAGCGCGCCTCGCTCGCGGCGAGCGCCGCCTTAGCCTGCTCGATGTCGGCCGGGCCGTCCGCAGCGGCCGCGTCGGCGACTGGCCCGGTTCGCGATACCCCCATGACGTCACGGCCCCCGTCCGTGAGATGCCCGTCCCCCCAGCCCGCAATCCGTCAATACCCGGGCCCGCGTCCGGTGAACCGGACGGACGGGTCGCTAACCGGCCAAGGCGCTCGGCGGCGGCGGCGAGTGCCTCGAGGATGACGGCCACCGACGGCCTGCGCACACTGGAGGCCCGCGCGACCGCGTAGACGTCGCGGGCCTGGACCGTTCCTGGCAGGTCGCGCGCGACGACCCGGCGGTCCGCGGCGGCCAGGGTGAGCCGGGGCAGGGCCGCGATGCCGATGCCGCGCGCGACCAGGCTGAGGATCGTCGAGAGGCCCTCGAACTCCCACGGAGCCGGGGGGATTCCGCCCGTACCCGACAGCAGCTTGTCCACGGCCTGCCGGGACGGCTCGGTGGCCGGCGCGGCCAGCCACGGCTCGTCGCGGAGCTCATCCAGGTCAACGGGTTTGGCCGGGTCTGCGGCGGCATGCCCCCGCGGGACCACCAGCACGACCGGGTCGCGGATCAGCGGATAGAATCGCAAGACCCCGGGGTCCGCACTGGTCAGCCGGCCCGACCAGTCCGCCACCAGGGCCACCTCCACCTCGGCCGTCCGGACCAGCCGCAAGCCCTCCTCCAGGGGCGTTTCACGCAGCAGGATCGTCAGGCCGGGGTGGGCCCGGACCCGCCGGACCAGGGCCGGGCCGAACGCCACGGCGGCGGTGGGGAAGGCCGTGACCGTCACCCGCCCGGTGGGACCCGCCGTGGACAGGTCGGCCTCGGCCGTCTCGATCATGGCCAGGATGCGCTTGGCGTGGTCGACTAGCCGACGCCCGGCGTCGGTCAACTCCGCGGCCCGGGCGGTCCGGTCCAGCAGCACCGCTCCCGCCTCCCGCTCCAGCGCGGCCAACTGCTGCGACACCGCCGAGGGCGTGTAGCCGAGCGCGGCGGCGGCGGCCGCGATCGTGCCCCTTTCGGCGAATTCCCTCAGCAGCCGCAACCGGTGAGTATCGAGCATAAGAGAAGCTTACTCTCTGCGACAGACATGCCCGCTTGCCCTAACGCTTAAATAGATACATGCTGGTGAAGGCGCAAAAGTTGTGCTCACAACGCCAGCGATTCTGTATTCACTGGGCGTCTACCCCCAACCCCTCCCCGCAGTTTTGGAGTTCTTCCCATGCCCTATGCCGGCACCGTGACACCGGCTTCCCCGACCACGACCGCCGCGTCCCTGACCGCCGCGCTGGGCGCGGCGCCGGCCCCGCCCAAGCCGGACGTCGCCGAGACGCTGCCGGTCTCGGCCACGCTCGCGGCCAACGAAGCACTGGCCGCCCGGCGCAGCCAGGGACAGCCGGTGCTGCCCCTGGCCTTTGGCGAGGCCGGGCTGCCCGCCCATCCCGCGCTGCAGGAGGCGCTGGCCGCGGCGACCGACCGCAACGGCTACGGGCCCGTGGCCGGCCTGACCGCGCTGCGCTCGGCCGCCGCCGGGTACTGGGAGCGGCGCGGCCTGCCGACCAGCCCGGAGTCTGTGGTCTGCGGCCCGGGCAGCAAGCCGCTGCTGTTCGGCCTGCTGCTGGCGACGGGCGCGGACGTGGTCGTGCCCCGGCCCAGTTGGGTCAGCTACGCGGCCCAGGCCAGCCTGGCCGGCGCCCGCGCGCACTTCGTCCCCGCCGCGCCCGGCGAGGGCGGCATCTGCGATCCCGAGGCGCTCGCGGCCGCGGTCACGGCGGCGCGGTCGGCCGGGCGCACGATCCGGTCGGTGGTCGTCACGCTGCCGGACAACCCGACCGGCCGGCTCCCCCGGCCCGCCACGGTGCGGGCGCTGTGTGCGGTGGCGGCCGAACACGACCTGATCATCATCTCCGATGAGATCTACCGCGACCTGGTGCACGATCCGGCGACACCGGTCCTCTCCCCCGCGGCCGTGGCCCCGGACCGGACCGTGGTCACGACCGCGCTCAGCAAGAGCCTGGCCCTGGGCGGCTGGCGGATCGGCGTGGCCCGGCTGCCCGAGGGCCCGCTCGGCCGCTGGCTGCGCGGCCAGCTGGTCGGCATCGGCAGCGAGATCTGGTCGGCGCCCGCCGCCCCGATCCAGCAGGCCGCAGCGGTCGCCTTCGGGGAGCCCAGGGTCCTGCTGGACCGGGTCTGCGCCAGCCGGTCCCTGCACGCCACGGTCAGCCGGGCCGTGGCCGGCATCTGCGCCGCCGCCGGGCTTGAGGTCCCGCCGCCGCAGGCCGCGTTCTATGTCTACCCGGACTTCGCGCTGTGGGCCGGCCACCTGAGCCGCCGCCACGGCATCAGCACCAGCGGAGACCTGGCCCGGCTGCTGCTGGAGAAGTACGGTGCCGGGACCCTGCCGGGCAGCGTGTTCGGCGAGCCGGCGCAGGCGCTACGGCTGCGACTGGCCACCGGGCTGCTCTACGGCGAGACCGACGCCGAGCAGGAGGCCGCGCTGGCCGCGCCCGATCCGCTGGCCCTCCCGTGGATCGCGGCCGAACTCGCCCGGCTCGAGGAGATCCTCGCCGACCTCGCTCTCTGAGGAACAGCGAGCTCACCCGAGCCTGGTCCCGTGCACGCTTCTAACAGGCGGTGTCCGGCCTGGTGGACCGAAGGTGGTAACGTGCAGTAAGCGGTTAGCTATCTTGAGTTACCGCCTGGAGGTCGCCGTGAGATTACATCAGCCGCCGCAAGCGACGCCTGCGGCGGGCCGCGCGCGGGGCCTCCGGCGGTGGTGGCTCGACCGGTGCATGCGGACGAAGGGCCTGATGGTGATCGCGGGCCCGCTGATCGCCCTCGTCCTCGTCACCTCGGCCAGCCTGGTGCTCGAGCACAGCGAACGCCAGGAGCGCGGCGTCTCTCTGGCGGCCAATAACCTGACCAAGACCGCCAATCAGGTACGGGCCGACGCCGTCAACGCGGAGACCGGTGTCCGTGGTTACGCCGCGACCGGCGACCCGCTGTTCCTTGACCCTTACTACCTCGCCCTGAGGCGGATCGATCCCGACCGGAAGTTGCTCGGCGAAGCCGCCGTGGCCGAGGGCGACAGTCGCCAGCAGCAGGCGGTCGACGCGACCGCAGCGACGGCGTTCGCAGAACTCTCGCGGCTACGTTCCAGCATCGCCGCCCGCGTCTCGCTCAGCAACCTGCGTCCGGGGCTGGAGCGCGGGAAGATGACTATGGACCTGCTACGCCGGCAGGTAGCGAGCCTGGCCTATGGCCCGACGGCCGTGGCGGTCGCTCAGCACGGCGTGATCACCCGGCTGGAATCGACCATCGACGCGCTCAACATCGCCGGCCTGGTGCTGGGGCTCCTCGCCGGGCTGCTCGGCGTCGCCCTCTTCACCTCGGGCGTCTCCCGCCGGGTCGCGATGAACGCGGCGAACGCGAAACTGCTGGGCGAGGGCAAGCCCCTCAATCCGACGGCCGACGCGGCGGATGAGATCGGCCGCGTGGCCGACTCACTCGCCCAGGCCGAGGATCTGCTCGCCAGGCGGGCGGCAGACCTGGTGGCCGCCCGGGATCAGGCCCTGATAGCCACGCAGGCCAAGACCGCGTTCCTGTCGAATACGAGCCACGAACTGCGGACTCCGCTCAACTCCATCCTCGGATTCACCCAGCTACTGGAGATGTCCGACCTCGGCGACGAGGATCGTGACTGCGTCCAGCGCATCCTCGGGGCCGGGCGCCATCTGCTCGCGCTGATCAACGAGCTCATCGACATCGCCCGCATCGAGTCCGGTGAGCTCAGCCTGTCTGTCGAGCCGGTCTCGGTCCTTGCGCTCATCGAGGAGACCAGCCATCTTCTGGCTCCGCTCGCCGCTGAGCGCTCGATAGCGATCGTCCAGTACTGCACGCACCCCGGCCTCACGGCGAACGCCGACCGGCAGCGACTCTCGCAGATCTTGATGAACCTGATCTCCAACGCCATCAAGTACAACCACCGCGGCGGCACCATCACGATCACCAGCCAGGAGGCGGGCGCCGGCCAGGTCAGCGTGACGGTCTCGGACACCGGGCCGGGGATACAACAGGAAGATCTCGATCGCATTTTCATCCCCTTCGAGAGACTCGGCGCCGAGCTCACCCCGATCGAGGGCACCGGGATCGGGCTGCCGCTGGCCAAGGCCCTCACCGAGACCATGGGTGGCGGGCTGACCGCGTCGAGCGTCATCGGCGAGGGATCCGCCTTCACCGTCAGCCTCCCGCGCGCCCCGGACATGATCGGTACCCCGATCTCTGGCCCGGCGCCCCCGTCACCAGCCAGGCCAGCCAGGTACCGCGGGTCGGCCGGAGACGTTACCAACATCCTTTACATGGAGGACAACCCGGCGAATGTCGAGGTGATCTCCCGGTACCTGAACGCGCGGCCGAACGCGAGGCTGACGTCCGTCACGTCCGGCCAGGCCGGCCTCGAATGCGCCATCCGGGACGTCCCCGACGTCATCCTTCTCGATCTCCACCTGCCCGGACTCCGCGGAGATCAGGTCCTCGAAAAGCTCAGTGCGCAACCGCGCACGGCCGACATCCCCGTGGTGGTCCTCTCCGCTGACGCCGCCCCCGGTGTCATCAGGCGCACGCTGGCCCTCGGCGCGCGGGCCTACCTCACCAAACCCCTTGTCCTCGCCGAACTCGGCGACCTGCTTGACTCCTTCGCGGCCTCCGCGCCCGACCCTCAGGCCGGTTCGCCCACCCCGGCGACACCGGCATGAACCATGCCGTACTGTACATTGAGGACAACCCAGACAACATCCGCCTGGTCGAGCGGCTGGTCAAGCGCCATCCACAAGCCGGGGCGCGGCTGCACGTGGCCACGAATGCTCGCGATGGCGTCAAGGCCGCCACCGACATCCGGCCCGCCCTCATCCTGCTCGACAACCGGCTCCCCGACGCGACGGGCCGCGAGGTCCTGATCCAGCTCAAGTCCTCGGCGGCGACGGCCGGGATCCCCGTGGTGATCGTCAGTGGCGACTCATCGAGGGCCGCCAAGGAACTCCTCGCGCTCGGTGCCTCCGATTTTCTCGCGAAACCGTTCGACATTCACCAGTTCATGGCCATCATCAACCGCTATCTCACCTGAGTTCCCTGTGAGCAGCGCGGTCGGACCTGCGCGGTAGGCATTTACCTACTCCGCGAGTAGGCGCGTGCCCATGGCGTTGGGCTCGCGTGTGCGCCACGCTTTCAGCATGGATTCTGCTGGCAGCGAGGTGAGGAGCCCGCCCGTGTCTAGGTCTCTGGCCGCGGTGGCGATCCGCCGCCTGGTGCTGGCCTCGCGAGAGTCGGCCGCGCACGACTGGATCAGCCACCCTCCGCGCGGGCTGCGCGAGACCGCCTGGGGCATCGCCCTCGGCGTCCTGGTGCTAGGCGGGGTGGCGGTGGCGCGCGGCGGCACGATCTGGGCCGTCGCGGCCGCCGTGGCCGCCATCGTGGTGCTGGTCTTCTGCGCCCCGCGCTGGGCGCGCAGGCTGGGCCCGCTCGTGCTGGCCGGCATCGGCGTCGCCGGG
>DATAVV010000142.1:0-12191 GCA_036267555.1 Streptosporangiaceae bacterium
TCGGTCCGCAGCGTGCTGGTCAACGTCTTCGGCGGGATCACGTCGTGCGACGCGGTCGCGAACGGGATCGTCTCCGCGATCGGGATGCTGGGCGCGCGCGGCGAGCAGGTGCGCCACCCGATCGTGGTCCGCCTCGACGGCAACAACGCCGCTGAGGGGCGGCGGATCCTCGACGCGGCGGAGATACCCGTGGTCGAGCAGGTCGGGACCATGGACGACGCGGCGCGGCGCGCCGCCGAGCTGGCCTCCGCGGCCGCGACGGGAGCATGAGATGGCGATCTTCCTGACCGGCCAGAGCCGGATCATCGTGCAGGGCATAACCGGTTCCGAGGGACGCAAGCACGGTGCCCGCATGCTCCGGGCCGGCACCCAGGTGGTGGGCGGGACCAACCCGCGCAAGGCGGGCCAGACGATCGAACTGGCCGGCACCGAGGTCCCGGTGTTCGGCACGGTCGCCGACGCCATGGCCGCCACCGGCGCGGACGTCTCGGTCGTGTTCGTGCCGCCCGCCGGGACCAAGGAAGCGGTGGTCGAGGCGGTAGACGCGAAGATCGGCCTGGTCATCGTCATCACCGAGGGAATCCCGGTGCACGACACCGCCGAGTTCTGGGCGTACGCGAGCTCGCAGGGCAACGCGACCCGCATCGTCGGCCCGAACTGCCCCGGCATCGCCTCGCCCGGCAAGTCGAACGCGGGGATTATCCCGGCCGACATCACGTCCGAGGGCCGGATCGGCCTGGTATCCAAGTCCGGCACGCTGACCTACCAGATGATGTACGAACTGGGCGACATCGGCTTCTCCAGCGCGGTGGGCATCGGCGGCGACCCGATCATCGGGACCACGCACATCGACTGCCTGCAGGCGTTCGAGGATGACCCGGAGACCGACGCGATCGTGATGATCGGCGAGATCGGCGGCGACGCCGAGGAGCGCGCGGCGGCGTTCATCGAGCGCAGCGTGTCCAAGCCGGTGGTCGCGTACGTGGCCGGGTTCACCGCGCCCGAGGGCAAGACGATGGGTCACGCCGGCGCGATCATCTCCGGATCGGCGGGCACGGCGAGCGGCAAGAAAGAGGCGCTGGAGAAGGTGGGCGTCCGCGTCGGCCGGACCCCGAGCGAGACCGCCCGGCTCGTCCGCGAGGTAGTCACCCAGGCCGGCTGACCGCCGCGCCACCCCGCAACCGCCACGCTTTAACGCGGCAAAGCGGCCAGCCTGGCCGCCCTCGGCCCGGTCGGGCGGGGCGGCTGAGCCGGCGGCTGGGGTAGTGCGTGAAGTGTCCCACGGCGCGCCTCCCCGTCTAGCGGCGCGGCAATTGCCAGGCTTGGCTGTTGTGACACTTCGCTCGGCAGTTCGCCCGCGGCGCCCGGCCGCGGGCGGTGACGCAAGCCCCGTGCCGTCCGGTGCCGAACGCCCTCTGGCCGTCACCGGGGCGATCGCCGCCTGCGCCGCCGCCGGCACCGGGCTCGTGGTGCTGACCATGCTCGCGCTGGCCGGCTGGATCGCGGCCCCGCACGCCGGGCTGGGCCTGACCGGCGTGCTGCGCACGGCCGCGCTGCTGTGGCTGATCGGCCACCACGTGGGCTTCACCCTGCCCGGGACCGGCCGCATCGGCATGCTGCCGCTGGGGCTGGTCCTGCTGCCCGGTGCGCTGCTGTGGCGCGCGGGCCGCTGGGTGGTGTGCACCGGGGGGGTCACCAGGCTCCGACACGTCACCTACGCCGCGCTGGCCCTGGCCGTTCCCTACGCGATGGTGGCCGCCGCCCTGGCCCTGGCCAGCAGTTCGGCGATGGCCACGGCCTCGCTGTCCGAGGCCGTGGTGTGCCCGTTCCTGCTCGCGCTGACCGCGGGCGGCCTGGGCGGCGCCCGGGCTCTGGCCCCCTGGAGCAAGCTGACCGGCCTGCTGCCCGACCGGATCCGCTCGGTCACGGTCGGCACGCTCGGCGCGCTGGTGGTGCTGGCCGCGGCCGGAAGCCTGCTCGCCGGGGGCTCGCTCGCCCTGCACCAGGCGCAGTTCACGGCGGTCGACCGGACGCTGGCACCCGGTCCGGTCGGAGCCGCGCTGCTCCTGCTCGCCCAGCTTTCCTACGTGCCCAACGCCGTGATCTGGGCCATTTCCTTTACCCTCGGCCCGGGGTTCGCGTTCGGTACCGGGACGGTGATAGCGCCCACGGGTTCCGCGCTGGGGTCGGTGCCGGCCTTCCCCATGCTCGCCGCTCTGCCGCCGGGGGTGCATTCGGCGGTCCCGCCCTCGCTGTCCGCGTTCGTGCTGTTGATCCCCTACCTGGCCGGCGCCTTCGGCGGATGGCTCACGACCCGGGCCGCGCCGCTGCTCGCGCTGGAAGCCGCGCCGCTGTGGGGCTTCGCCTGCGGGGCGCTGACCGGATTCGTGCTCGCGGTGCTTTCCGGGTTCGCGGGCGGGCCGCTGGGCAACGGCCGCCTGGCCGCGGTCGGCCCCTCGGGGTGGCAGGTCGGCGTCGTCGCCGCCCTCGAGGTGGGCGTGGCCGCCGCGGTGGCCTCCGGCGTCACGAACTGGCTGCGCCTGCGGGCCAGGAAGGCCGGCTCGCCCGCGTCGCGGCCGCGGGCCGCGACGCCGGCGAACCCGCCGGCGCTGTCGGACCTGGGCCCGGGCGGGGAGGCCGAGGACGGCCACACGATCTACCTCGACCCGTGGGCAGGAATGGCGGACGAGGATTCGCCCGGCCGCCGGGCGTCGGCCGCACACGGTCCCTCCTCGCTCCCGTAGTCCGGGGAAGCGGGAGAAAGAGAGCCCGCTAGCGGGCCTGGCCGCAGCGCGCCGCTGGTTGGCAGCAGAGCAGGCCGCCGCTAGCCGGCTGGCCGCAGCCCGCTGATGCCCACCGACCGGTTGAGCTGGTCCTGGCAGGTTTGCTGCGCGCTCGGCGTGTTGGCGCTCTGCAGGCACCGGGAGAAGTCGTTGAGCTGGGGCCAGAACGCCACAAACCCGACCAGCAGCACCACGCTGACCAGGGCTCCGATGACACCGATCACGATCCCGGCCACCGCCCCGCGCGGGCGCATGGTGAGCGCGCGCCGCGCCCGCCGCATCGCGGTTATCCCGAACCAGCACGCCGTGATGCCCACGACCAGGGAGAAGACGAGCAGGTAGATGCCCCGGTGAAAGTTGCTGCCGATCGCGGGTATGGCGATCACGCTCATCAGGCCGAGAACGAGGGCGGCCCAGGCCTGCTGGCGCGTGGCAGTCTCGGGGGGCCGGAGCGGCCGTCCGGGTCCGGGCTGGCCCGCGGGACGTGACCAGCCCGGCGGGGGCTGGTTCCCCCACGGGCGACCGGCGTCGGGCGGAGCATCGGGCGGAGCACCCGGCGGCGGGCCGGGGCGGGTGTCCGGCGAGGGCGGCCCGTTTTGGCCGGGCGGTGTGGGCGGAGGCGGAGGCTGGCCTCCGGGTGCCGGGGCCAGCCCCTGCCCGTCGGGCCGCTGCGGGAAGTGCAGCCGGGGCAGCCCGGGCGACTTTCCCTTCTCCTGCGGCTGCTCGGGCGAGCTCACCGGAGGCCGCGGACTCTGGTCTGCTGGCAGGGCCGGGATCCTCTCTGGCGGCGTGCTGGGTCGCGGGACGCGACCCCCCTATTTCACCACCTCCGGTGGCGTCCTCGGGTCCTAGCCGCGCCAGCCGTTTCGCACCCGCCGCGCCGCGTTATGCGCCGGGGCGACCCGGGGTTACGCGCCGGGGGCGACCCGGGAGCCGGGCCGGAGGCCGGGCCGGAGGCCGGGCCGGGAGCCGGGCCGGTACGCTTGGGCCGCACGGGCCGGCTGGCCTGGGCGTTGACCTCATGCCCCCGCGACAGGGAGTCCTGCCGTCAGTCCTTCGCGATTGGTCGTGCTCGTGTCGGGCGCGGGAACCAACCTGCAGGCATTGCTCGACGCGTGCGCCGACGAGACGTACGGAGCGCGCGTGGTCGCGGTCGGCGCCGACCGCGGCGGAATCGCCGCCCTGGACCGGGCGCGGGCCGCGGGGGTCGAGACGTTCACGCTGCGGGTGCGCGACTTCCCTGGCCGCACGGACTGGGACGGGGCGCTCACCACGGCCTGCGCTGGCTCCGAGCCGGACCTGATCGTGCTGGCCGGGTTCATGAAGCTGGTCGGGCCCGGCTTCCTGGCCAGGTTCGGCGGACGGGTCATCAACACCCACCCCGCCTTGCTACCGTCGTTCCCCGGCATGCGCGGCGTCGGGGATGCGCTGGACTACGGCGCGAAGGTCTCGGGCTGCACCGTTTTCCTGGTCGATGCGGGCACCGACACCGGCCCGATCGTGGCGCAGGCCACGGTGCCCGTGCACGACGACGACGACGAGGCCGCGCTGCACGAGCGGATCAAGATCGCCGAGCGGGCCCTGCTCGTGGATACGGTGGGTCGGCTTGTCCGCGACGGATGGTCCGTCCAGGGCCGGAAGGTGAGGATCGGACCGTGACCAAGGTAGCCATCACCAGGGCGCTGATCAGCGTCTACGACAAGACCGGTCTGGCCGGCCTGGCCGGGGCGCTGCACCAGGCCGGGGTCGAGATCGTCTCCACCGGGAGCACGGCGGCGACGATATCGGCCGCGGGCCTGCCGGTGACCAGGGTCGAGGAGATCACCGGCTTCCCCGAGTGCCTGGACGGCCGGGTCAAGACGCTGCACCCGAACGTGCACGCGGGGCTGCTGGCCGACCCCAGCCTGCCCGACCACCTGGCCCAGCTTGACGCGCTCGGCATCGCCCCGTTCCAGTTGCTCGTGTCCAACCTGTACCCGTTCGAGCAGACGGTGGCGGGCGGAGCCGGGCCCGCTGACTGCGTCGAGCAGATCGACATCGGCGGCCCCGCGATGGTCCGCGCCGCGGCCAAGAACCACGCCGCGGTCGCGGTCGTCACCGACCCCGCGCTGTACCCGGAGGTGGCCGAGGCGGTGGCGGCCGGCGGCTTCACGCTGGACCAGCGCCGCCGCCTGGCCGCGCGCGCCTACGCGCACACGGCCGCCTACGACAGCGCGGTCGCTTCCTGGTTCGCGTCGGCCTACGCGCCCGACGAGACCGCGCGGGACACCGGCCTGCCCGACGTGATCGGCGGGCTGTGGGCCCGCAGCGAGGTGCTCAGGTACGGCGAGAACCCGCACCAGCGGGCCGCGCTGTACCTGCCGGGCGCACCGGGCAGCGGGGCCGGGGCCGCCGGGGCCGGCGGGGCCGGGGTCGGCGGGGACGAGCCCGGCGGGATCGCGGGCGCCGAGCAGTTGCACGGCAAGGAGATGTCGTACAACAACTACGTGGACGCCGACGCCGCGCGGCGGGCCGCCTACGACTTCGCGCGGCCGTGCGTCGCGATCACCAAGCACTCCAACCCGTGCGGGATCGCCCTCGGCGCGGACCTGGCCGATGCGCACCGCAAGGCGCACGCCTGCGATCCGGTGTCGGCGTATGGCGGCGTGATCGCGGCCAACGGCGTGGTGACCGAGGCGCTCGCCGCGCAGATCGCCGAGATCCTCACCGACGTGCTCGTCGCGCCCGGATTCGAGCCCGGCGCGCTGGAGATCCTGACCCGGCGCAAGAACCTGCGGGTCCTGCGCTGCCCGGCGCCCGAGCGGGCTCCCGGCGCGGAGTGGCGCCGGGTCAGCGGGGGCATGCTCGTGCAGTCCGCCGACCGGGTGTCCGAGCCCGGGGACGAGCCGTCCGGCTGGAAGCTCATGGCCGGCCCCGCGGCCGGTGACGCCGCGCTCAGGGACCTGGCGTTCGCCTGGCGGGCGTGCCGGTCGGTCAAGTCCAACGCGATCCTGCTCGCCTCGGGTGAGGCCGCGGTCGGGGTCGGCATGGGCCAGGTCAACCGGGTCGACTCGGTCCGGCTCGCGGTCCGGCGCGCCGGGGACCGCGCGCAGGGCGCCGTCGCGGCCAGCGACGCCTACTTCCCGTTCGCCGACAACCTGGAGGAACTCGCCGCCGCGGGCGTGCGGGCCGTGGCCGAGCCCGGCGGCTCCATCCGCGACAAGGACGTCATCGCCGCCGCCCAGGACGCCGGGATCTCGCTGTACTTCACCGGCGTGCGGCATTTCTTCCATTGACCACGGCTGAACGCGGCGCGCGGGCCGGCTGCGGTCTCGCCCGGCCTGGCCTGGCACAATCGTGGGTCCTGCGGGACAGCAACGGACTGGGGTGAAGATGACCGCACGGATACTCGACGGCAAGGCCACCGCGCAGGAGATAAAGGAAGATCTCACCCGCCGCGTGGCCGCGCTGCGGCAGCGAGGCATCACGCCGGGCCTGGGCACGGTGCTGGTCGGGGACGACCCGGCCAGCCGGTCCTACGTCAACGGCAAGCACCGGGACTGCCAGCAGGTCGGCATCGCCAGCATCCGCAGGGAACTGCCCGCCGATGCGACGCAGGACGAGGTCGAGGCGGTCGTCGCGGAGTTGAACACCAACCCGGCGTGCACCGGCTACCTGGTGCAACTGCCACTGCCCGCGGGGCTCGACGCGGAGCGTGTCCTGCACCGCATCGACCCGGACAAGGACGCGGACGGCCTGCACCCGCTCAACCTCGGCCGGCTGGTGCTCGGCGAGCCCGGGCCGGTGCCGGGCACGCCCGAGGGGATCATCGTGCTGCTGCGGCGCTACGACATCCCGATCGCCGGCGCGGACGTGACCGTGCTCGGGCGCTCGATCATCGTGGGCCGCACACTCGGCCTGCTGCTGAACCGGCGCAGCGAGAACGCCACCGTGACCCTGTGCCACACCGGCACCAGGGACCTGGCCGCGCACACCAGGCGCGCGGACGTCGTGGTCGCCGCGACCGGGCAGCCCGGGCTGCTGACCGCCGGCATGGTCAAGCCCGGTGCCGTGGTCGTCGACGTGGGCATCACCCGCACGGACGCCGGCCTGGTCGGCGACGTGGACCCGGGGGTGGCGGACGTGGCCGGCTGGCTGGCGCCCGTCCCCGGCGGCGTGGGCCCGATGACCCGGGCGATGCTGTTGGTCAAGGTCGTGGTGGCCGCCGAGCGGCAGGCCGAGGCCGGCTGAGGCGGCCCTGGCCGCTCCCCGGACGGTCGTTCATGGTTTTACCCGGTTTGCGGCTCGCGAGGCGGGGCAGGTGCAGTCGCTACTGACTAGTAACATGTAGTTGTAGAAGGGTGCGGGGCACCCGGGGGTGAGGCGGCCGGCGCGATTTGGCAGGCTTACCCTTGCGCCTCGGTGGCGCTCGCACGTGCCACAACGTGCCGGGTCGCATGTCTGCAGAGGGAGGTCGGCCGTCGGTCATGAACATCGTCGTCTGCATGAAACAGGTTCCTGACACGTGGTCGGAGCGCAAACTCAGGTCCGCCGACTCGACCCTGGACCGCGACGCGGCCGACGGGGTGATGAACGAACTCGACGAGTACGCGGTCGAGGAGGGGCTCCGCCTGGCCGAGGCGCACGGCGGCGAGGTCACGATCCTCACGATGGGCCCGCAGAAGGCGGCCGAGTCGATCCGCAAGGCCCTGTCCATGGGCGCGGACAAGGCGGTGCACCTGCTCGACGACGCGCTGGCCGGATCGGACGCGCTGGCCACCTCGGCCGCCCTCGCCGCCGCGCTTGGTCGAATCGAGTTTGACCTGGTGATCCTGGGCTCGGAGTCCACCGACGCCCGGATGGGCGTGATGGCCGCGATGCTGTCCGAGCGGCTCGGCCTGCCCCAGTTGTCGTTCGCCAGCAAGGTCGAGATCCACGGGACCGACATCACCATCAACCGGCAGGCCGACTACGGCTACGACCAGGTGAAGGCGAGCCTGCCCGCGATCGTCAGCGTGGTGGAGAAGATCAACGAGCCCCGCTACCCGTCGTTCAAGGGAATCATGGCGGCCAAGAAGAAGCCGGTCGAGACGCTGAGCGCGGCCGACCTCGGTCTCGACGCCGGCCAGGTCGGCCTGGGCGCGGCCGCCACCGAGGTGGTCAGCTTCGCCGACCGGCCGCCGCGGCAGGCCGGCACGGTCGTCAAGGACGAAGGCGACGGCGGCGTGAAGGCCGCCGACTTCCTCGCCGCCCAGAAGTTCATCTGAGCCCGGAGGGCCCGCACATGGCTGAGATCCTGGTACTTGCCGAGCACGACGGCGAGACGGTCAAGAAAGTTACCTGCGAGCTGCTGACCCTGGCGCGCCGGTTCGGCGAGCCCTCGGTCGTCTGGACCGGGCCCGGCGCCGAGGCAGGCAAAGAGCGGCTGGCCGAGTTCGGCGCGGCCACGGTGTACGTGGCCGCCGACGAGGATCTCGACAGCTACGTGGTCGCGCCCAAGGCCGAACTGCTGGCCAAGCTGGTCGCGGCGAAGTCGCCCGCCGCGGTGCTGGTGGCCAGCACCGCCGAGGGCCGGGAGATCGCGGGCCGGCTGGCCATCAAGACCGGTTCCGGCCTGATCACCGACGCGGTCGACCTCGGCGAGGGCATGGTCGCCGAGCAGTCGATCTTCGGCGGCGCGATCGTCGTCCAGAGCAAGGTCACCACCGGCACGCCAATCGTGGCCGTGCGCCCGAACGCGGTCGCCCCCGAGCCGGCCCCGGGCCAGGCGCAGGTCGAGAACGTCACCGTCGATGTCAGCGACGCCGCGAAGGGCGCACAGGTCACCGACCGCGTGGTCCAGGAGCGCGGCGAGCGCCCCGAGCTCACCGAGGCCTCGATCGTGGTCTCCGGCGGCCGCGGGGTCGGCGGTGCCGACAACTTCGCCCTGATCGAGAAGCTCGCCGACTCGCTCGGCGCCGCCGTGGGCGCCTCCCGCGCCGCCACCGACGCGGGCTGGTACCCGCACCAGTTCCAGGTCGGCCAGACCGGTAAGACCGTTTCGCCCCAGCTTTACCTGGCCGTGGGCATCTCCGGGGCGATCCAGCACCGGGCCGGCATGCAGACCTCCAAGACGATCATGGTGATCAACAAGGACCCCGAGGCTCCGATCTTCGAGCTGGCCGACTTCGGCGTGGTCGGCGACCTGTTCCAGGTGGTGCCCCAGCTGACCGAGGAGATCACCAAGCGCGGCCAGGGCTAAACGACCCCGTTGGGGTCACCTTCCGCCCGCCGGCCGCGGCTAGGCTGAGGAATCATGGGATATCACGACGCCGACGGCGGCCGCCGGGCTCCGGTGCATCCCCGCCGGCCCCCGGCCACGCCCGTGTACCTGGATCACGCGGCGACCACGCCGATGCTGCCCGAGGCGCTCGACGCGATGACCGAGGAGCTTGGCCAGTTCGGCAACCCCTCGTCGCTGCATAACCCGGGCCGCCGGGCCCGCCGGGTCGTGGAGGAATCCCGGGAGCAGATCGCGGCGGCCTACGGTGCCCGGCCCAGCGAGGTGGTGTTCACCAGCGGCGGCACCGAGGCGGACAACCTGGCGGTCAAGGGCCTGTACTGGGCCCGGCGGGCCGCCGACCCCCGGCGGGAGCAGGTGCTCACCACGGCGATCGAGCACCATGCCGTCCTCGACTGCGTGGGCTGGCTGCGCGGCCACCAGGCGGCGGCGGTCGGCTGGGTACCGCTGGACGAGACCGGCCTGGCCCGCCCGGCCGCGCTGCGCGCGGCCATCGAGGCCGATCCCGACGTGATCGCCCTGATCAGCGTCATGTGGGCCAACAACGAGGTCGGGACCATACAGCCGGTTGGTGAACTGGCCGCGGTGGCCCGCGAGTACCAGATCCCGTTCCACAGCGACGCGGTCCAGGCCGCGGGCCAGCTTCCGGTCAGCCTGGCGCAGACCGGTGCCGCCGCGCTGACGATCACCGCGCACAAGCTCGGCGGCCCGGTCGGGGTCGGGGCGCTCCTGCTGGCCCGGGGTACCGACCCGGTGCCGGTGCTGCACGGCGGCGGGCAGGAGCGTGACGTCAGGTCCGGCACCCTGGACGCGCCCGCGATCCGCGCCTTCGCGGTCGCGGTCCAGATCGCCACCGAGCGCCGGGCGGAGGAGGCCAAGCGGCTGGCCGCCCTGCGGGACGACCTGATCGCGCAGGTCCTGGCCGCGGTGCCGGACGCGGTGCTGAACGGGGCGCGGCCCGGCCCTGGCCGCCTGCCGGGCAACGCGCACTTCTCGTTCCCCGGCTGCGAGGGCGACGCGCTGCTCATGCTGCTCGACGCCAAGGGCATCGCCTGCTCGACCGGCTCGGCCTGCACCGCTGGGGTGGCCCAGCCCAGCCACGTGCTGCTCGCCATGGGTACGGACGAAGGCCGGGCCCGCGGGTCGCTGCGGTTCTCGCTGGGCCACTCCAGCTCGCAGTCGGACGTGGACGCCCTCGGCGCCGTCATCGGCGAGGCCGTAGAACGCGCCCGCCGCGCCGCCGCCCGCTGAAGCCGCCGCCCGCTGAAGCCGGGGGTCATCCCGCCGGGTGGCGGGCCTTGATCAGGTTCATGGCGGTGAGGCGGAGCACGACCTCCTCACGGTCGTTGATGAGTTCGGCGCGGGTGCGCACCAGGCCACGGTCGGGCTTGGACCGCGAGCGGCGGGCCGCCACGATCGTGGCCCGCAGCCGCAGACAGGCACCCGGGCGGACCGGGGCCGGCCACCGGAGTTCGTCGATGCCGGGGGAGGCCAGGCTGGCCACGCGGGACAGGCAGTGGTCGGCGAACATGCGCATCATGATCGCCGACGTGTGCCAGCCGCTGGCGATCAGGCCGCCGAACGGGCCCGCCGCGGCGAATTCCCGGTCGACGTGGATCGGCTGGGGGTCGTAGGACCGGGCGAAGTCGAGGATCTCCGCCTCGGTCACCGTGATGTACCCGTACTCGTACACGGCACCCGGCAGGTAGTCCTCGAAGTAGCGATCGTCGATCGGGGCGGGGAAGTCCTCGTCGCTGAGAAGCTTGGTGACGGCGGCCTGCGGCATGCCCCTAGTCTGCCGAACCCGGGGCGGCCAGGCCGGCTCCGGTGCCGCGTTATATATAGAACGCATATTCTCGAAGGCGATGACTCAGCTACGTGTGCTCGCCGCGATGTCGGGCGGCGTGGACTCCGCGGTGGCCGCCGCCCGCGCGGCCGACGCCGGCCACGACGTGACCGGCGTCCATCTCGCGCTGTCGGCCAACCCGAGTTCCTACCGGACCGGCGCACGGGGCTGCTGCACGCTCGAGGACGCCAGGGACGCGCGCCGCGCCGCCGACGTGATCGGCATCCCGTTCTACGTCTGGGACCTCGCCGAGCAGTTCCACCGGGACGTGGTGCAGGACTTCGTGGACGAGTACGCCCGCGGCAACACGCCCAACCCGTGCCTGCGCTGCAACGAGAAGATCAAGTTCGCCGCGGTGCTCGACCGGGCCGTGGCCCTGGGCTTCGACGCCGTGTGCACCGGGCACCACGCCCGCCTCGTGCCCGGGGCGGACGGCGCCGGGCAGCGGCTGATGCGCAGCGTGGACGAGGGCAAGGACCAGTCGTACGTGCTCGCGGTGCTGACCGGCGAGCAGCTTTCCCGTGCGATGTTCCCGCTCGGTGACACGACCAAGGACCAGGTGCGCCGGGAGGCGGCCGCCCGCGGCCTGGCCGTGGCCGACAAGCCGGACAGCCACGACGTCTGCTTCATCGCCGACGGCGACACCAGGAAGTTCCTCGAGGCCAAGCTCGGCGCCGCGCCCGGCCCCATCGTCGACACCGAGGGCGCGGTGGTCGGCGGCCACAACGGCAGCTACGGCTTCACCGTCGGGCAGCGCAAGGGCCTGCGCATCGCCGCGCCCGCGCCGGACGGACGGCCGCGCTACGTCCTGGACATCGAGCCGGTGACCAACACCGTGACCGTCGGGCCGGGCGAGGCACTCGGCGTGGACCAGATCGAGGCGGAGCGACCAGTCTGGAGCGGCTGCCGCCCGCCCGAAGGCCCGGTCGAGTGCCTGGTGCAGTTGCGCGCCCACGGGCAGGTCTACCCCGCGACCGCGCGCGAGGACGCCGGCACCCTCCGGATCAGCCTGAACGAAACGGCCCGTGGCGTGGCCAGGGGCCAGGCCGCGGTGCTCTACGACGGGGACGTCGTCCTCGGCAGCGCCACGATCACCCGCGCGGCCCAGGGCGCGGCCAGCCGCTAGCCGGTGCCAGGCAGGAACCCGACGGGCATGCTGCGACTTCACGAAAGTTTTTGATAGTAAAATAGTCCCGGTAATTTGGCCCTGAGGGCCGATCCGGATGGTTAGCTAGCCGATTTATCCCGTGCTGGGTATCCTTCACTCAATGCCGGTTGTCCTCGGGTGGCGACAATTCCATCC
>DATAVV010000143.1:0-2533 GCA_036267555.1 Streptosporangiaceae bacterium
GGGCGCCCGGCTTGCTGTAGTCGATGCCGGTCATGCCGCCGCAGTTGTAGTTGTTCTCGCCGGACGTGGTCGCGATCTGCGCCGCGGTGTACGGGGTGCCCTCGATCGGCGTGTTCTGCGCGACGGCCTGCTTGGAGATGCCGGGCGTGACGTAGAGGCCGAACTTCAGGCCCAGGTGGTGCACGTAGTTGGCGACCGCCTCGATGCCGTTCTCGGACCCGCTGGGCGGGAACGCGGCCGGGTTGATCACCCACCGGCCGTACTGGTCCACGTCGGGCCCCTGGCTGCCCGGGCACTGGTACCAGAAGTCGTCCACGTTCACGTACTGGAACCCGACGCTGGCCAGGCCGCTGCGCTTCATCGCGAGCGCCTGCGCCTCGATGTCGGCCGTGGTCGGGTCGTGCCGGATGAAGCTCCAGCTACTCCAGCCCAGGGCCGGGGTAAGCCCGACGCCGTTCTCCTCCGCGTTCGCGGCGGGCACGCCAGCAGCGCCCGGCCCCGCCCCGATGGCGAAGGCCGTTAACGGCGCCGCGATCAGGACCGATATAAGGCCGCAGACGAATTTCTTCATGGGCAGACCTCCCATCGCCAGCCTGGACGCTACGTTCGCTCGACAACGTTGTCAACGCTTGAAAACACTGGTCCGCCGGGAGTAAAACCTGGCTGCCCGAGCCGCGCCCGGCTCGTAGACTCGGTGCGCGCACGGGCGGATGCGGGCCGCCGGCGGCCGGTGACCGGACGACCGGACCGGGTACCGCCTGCGCGTGAGCCCTCCCCGATCAACCCTCCCCCGATCAAAGGGTCTTCTGAATTAAGGATCTTCCGTTGCTGACGATGCAGGACGCGCTGCTCACGCTGACCAGATACTGGGCCGACCGGGGCTGCCTGGTGGCCCAGCCGTTCAACACCGAGGTCGGCGCCGGCACGATGAACCCGGCGACCGTGCTGCGGGTGCTCGGTCCCGAGCCGTGGCGGGTCGCGTACACCGAGCCGAGCGTCCGGCCCGACGACTCGCGTTACGGCGAGAACCCCAACCGGCTGCAGACGCACACCCAGTTCCAGGTGGTGCTCAAGCCCGATCCCGGCGACCCGCAGGAGCAGTACCTGGGCAGCCTGGAGGCACTCGGCATCGACCTGCGCGCGCACGACGTGCGGTTCGTCGAGGACAACTGGGCGTCCCCCGCCCTGGGCGCGTGGGGGCTGGGCTGGGAGGTCTGGCTGGACGGGCTGGAGATCACCCAGTTCACCTACTTCCAGCAGGCCGGCGGCATCCCGCTGAACCCGGTCTCGGTGGAGATCACCTACGGCATCGAGCGCATCATGATGGCGCTGCAGAAGGTCAATCACTTCTCGGCCATCACCTACGCACCCGGCGTCAGCTACGGCGAGGCCTTCGGCCAGGCCGAGTACGAGATGAGCCGGTATTACCTCGACGAGGCCGACGTGGCCACGCTGCTGCGGCTGTTCGACGACTACGCGGCCGAGGCGCAGCGCCTGGTCGACGCCGGCCTCTCCGTCCCGGCTCACTACTACGTGCTCAAGTGCTCGCACGCGTTCAATGTGCTGGACGCCCGCGGGGCGGTATCCACGACCGAGCGTGCCGCCGCGTTCGGGCGAATGCGGGGACTGGCCCGGGACGTGGCCCGGCTGTGGGTGCAGCGGCGCGAGGAACTCGGGTACCCGCTGGGCGTGGCGGAGCCCCCGGGGCCCGCGGCCGCTGCCTCGTTCTCCTCCGGAAGCGGGCCGGCGAAGACCGCGCTGCTGGAGATCGGCGTCGAGGAACTGCCCGCGGCCGAGGTGACCCGCGCCGCGGAGTACCTGCGGACCGCGCTCGCGGCCAAACTCGGCGCGACCAGGCTGGCCCACGGGCGGGTCGAGGCGTTCGCCACGCCGCGGCGGATCGTGGCCACGGTGGCCGATCTGAGCCCGGCCGAGCCCGAGGCCGAGCGCACCGTGCGCGGGCCGCGGGTCAGCGCCGCGTTCGGCCCCGACGGCGAGCCGACCAAGGCCGCGCTGGGCTTCGCCCGCGGCCAGGGCGTGGACGTGGCCGACCTGAGCCGGATCACCGTGGACGGCACCGAGCACGTGGCCGCGGTCAGCACCGACCCCGGGCGCCTGGCGGCGATCGTGCTCAGCCAGGTGTTCGCGCAGGTCGTCACCGAACTGCGGGCCGACACCAACATGCGGTGGAACGACCCGGACCTGTCCTACGTGCGGCCGATCCGCTGGCTGCTGACCCTGCACGGCCACTCGCTGATCCCGATCGTGGTGTCCTCGCTGGTCGGCGGGCGCTCGACGCGGGTCTACCGCACGGACGACGCGCCGGTGATCGAGGTCGGCCAGGCCGACGGGTACGCGGAACTGCTCGCCGGGCACGGCATTGTCCTCGACACCGCGGCGCGGCGGGAGCAGGTGATCACCGGGGCGCAGGCGCTCGCGGACAGCGTCGGCGGCGCCGTGGACACCGCGGGCGAGGCGGCGCTGATCGACGAGATCACCAACCTGGTCGAGCGGCCGGAACCGGTGCTCGGCG
>DATAVV010000144.1:0-3361 GCA_036267555.1 Streptosporangiaceae bacterium
GGATGGACACGTTCAGGTCGGCGAACAACCGGGGGACGAACTGCTCCCCCGATTCCACCGAGAACGTGACCAGCCCCTCGTGCATCGCGGCCTCGAGGCCGAATCGCTCGGCCAGCTCGGCGATGGCCGCCTGGTCATCGCTGGTGCTGATCTGCACGCGGTCCTTGCCCACGCTGGCCTTGAGCGCCTCGGGGGTGTCGATGGCCACGATCTGGCCGTGGTCGATGATGGCGATCCGGTCGCAGTGCTCGGCCTCATCCATGTAGTGCGTAGTGAGGAAGATCGTGATGTCCTCACGCTGCTTGAGCTCGTTGATGTACTGCCAGATCGACGAGCGGGTTTGCGGGTCGAGGCCCACGGTCGGCTCGTCCAGGAACAGCACGTGTGGGGCGTGCAGCAGGCCGCGGGCGATCTCCAGCCGCCGTTTCATGCCGCCCGAGTAGGTCCGGACCAGGCTTTCCCGGCGGTCCCACAGGCCCACCATGTCCAGCACCTGCCGCATCCGCGGCGCGACCGCAGCCTTGGGCACGCCGTACAGGTCGGCGTGGAAGCGCAGGTTCTGCTCGGCGGTCAGGTAGGTGTCGAGCGTGGTGTCCTGGAACACCAGGCCGATGTTGCGGCGCACGGTGTCCCGCTCGCTCACCACGTCGTGCCCGGCCACGACGGCCCGGCCCGAGGTGGGTTTCACCAGCGTGCACAGGATGCTGATGGTGGTGGATTTGCCGGCCCCGTTCGGGCCCAGGAAACCGAACGTCTCCCCCACACCGACCTTAAAGTCGATGCCGCGGACCGCCTCGATCTCCCCATAGCTCTTGGTCAGCTGGCTGACCGCGATCGCAGTGCCGCGGTTGCCGGACAATTCGCGAGCTGACGCCGCGTCTGGCGTCTGTACGGCCACTAAGGTGCCTCCCTCTGCGGACTCAAGCTTGAGCCTAACGTCGCCGCGGTCCGCACCCGTAGGAGTGCGGACCACGGCGATTGCGCCTCGGGTGAACCCGTCACTGCCCGGACGGCTCAGAGGTGCTCTCTTCCTCCTCGTCGGCGGCGAGGATCCGGTACAGCGAGCGCCGGGTGTCGGCCAGCACCTTGCCGGCCTGCTTCACCTGGGCGGCCGAACCGGCCTGGCTGACCTGCGACACGGCCACCATGACCTGGCGGATGAGCTGACGCAGCTGCACCTCGCCGTCGTCGACGCTGCCGGTCACCGCGTTCCAGGACGCGGCCAGCTCGTCAGCGTGCGACTCGGTGTAGGCGCGGCCCTCGTCGGTCAGGGCGAACGCCTTGCGGCCGCTCTCGCCGGTCTCGGGCCGGATCAGCCCCTCGTCCTCGAGCTGCTGGAGCGCGGGGTAGACCGAACCGGGGCTCGGCCGCCACACCCCATCGGTGCGGTCGCTGATCTCCTGGATGATCTGGTACCCGTTACGGGGACCCTCGGCCAGCAGCGACAGCGCCGCGGCCCGGACGTCACCCCGGCGCACCCGCGGTCCGCGGGCGAACCTCGGCCCACCCGGGCCGCCGAACGGTCCGCCGGGACCGCCGCCGAACCCGGGACCACCCCGGCCGCCACGGCCACGGCCACCCGGGCCGCCACCCATGAATTCCGGCGGCGGGCCGCCCCAGCCGCGCTTCGGGCCACGATCGTGGCCCCGGTGGCCGCCTCTGCGGCCCCATTCTTCCTGTGACATTGCGTTTCTCCTTCGTCATTGATCGGTTGCGCCAGACAGGAGGATCATCGCCCCCGTGGACGACCATCTAGATATCCCCGTTACTGTCTAGCTAGCTCGACGATATATCGACGAAGTTCTTTACGCAAGTTGGGCGGCGAAAAAGTTCTGGGGTGAACCGGCGAACGTGCGGCAGGATCAGCCCATGACCGAACTCACCGATTTTTCCAGCGCCTTCGCCTACGGCGACTCACTCCTAGCTGGCGACCGGGTGCGGCTGCGCGGCGTGCGTGAGGACGACCTGCCCACGCTCGCGAAAGCCGAGATGGACGCCGGGATCCTGGTCACGCTGGCGGACCGGGTGGTCCCGCCGTCCGAGGCGGCGGCGAAGGAACGTATCGCCAAGTGGAGCGCGAACGAGGACGACCGTCTCGGCTTCGCCATCGAGACGCTCGACGATCCCAGCGAACTGGTCGGCCACGTCGGCCTGTGGGGCTGGCAGACCAAGGACCGGTGCGCGACGATCGGCATCGCGCTCGGCCGCGAGCACATCGGCCGGGGCTACGGCACCGGCGCGATGCGCGTCATCGTCAGCTACGGCTTCCGCGAACTGGGCCTGCACCGCATTCAGCTCGGGGTGTCCCCGTTCAACCCGGCCGGGATCCGGGCCTACGAGAAGGCCGGGTTCGCCGAGGAGGGCCGCCGCCGCGAGGCCGTGTGGCATGACGGACGCTGGTACGACGAGGTGCTGATGTCCGTACTCGAGCACGAGTGGGCCGCCCGCCGCCAGGGCTAGCGACGCGGCCAGGCGGGCCCGCCCACCGGAGCTAGCGCGGAGCGGGGGCGTCCACTGGGAGGTCGTAGACGCGGCGGATGCTCGAGCCCAGGCGGGCCAGATCAGTCCCGTAGACGTGCATGGAGACCGCGATACCGTCGCCCGAGTTGCGGACCCGGTGGATGTCACCGGGCGGGGCGAAGCCGGCCACGGTGCCGGGCCGGTTCTGGCGGCGGGTCACCGCGGTCAGCGAGCCGCCGTCCGGGCTGAGGCCGAAGATCTCCTCGTATTCGATGCCCGCCAGCACGCCGGTGACGCACCAGGAGACGTGATCGTGGATCGGGGTGACCTGGCCGGGCCGCCAGACCATGACCGCGATCGAGAACGAGCCGTCCGGCTCCACGTGCACCGGGTGGGTCTGGTAACCCGCAGCGTCGCCCGCGAGCTGAACCGCGGTCAGGAGCTGTCCGGGCGCGGGCAGGTGGCGCGACAGGGCGTCGGCGACCCGGGCGGCAACGTCGGGCGCCGGGCCCGCGGCCTGGACAGCGGAGCGCACGGCCGACGTGAGCGCGGCCGGACAAGTCGAACGTTCGGTGGTGAGGGGCACGGTCACCTCCGGGATCGGCAGCTAGCTGACACCCTCTGGATACCCCGGCCCAACCCATAGCACTAATGCCAAGATCAGCAGTTACCGATAGGCGAGGTCGATAAGTGCCAGGAATGTCAGTCGGCGACGGCGGTGTAGGCCACCACGCCGCGGCGGATGGCGTCGATGGCGGCCCGGGCCGTCTCGGCCACGTGCTCGCTGGCGTGACCGGAACGGGGCGCGGCGGCGATCTGGTCGAGCAGGTCGATGAGCTGCTTGACCGCCCGGACGAAGTCGCCCGGGGTCAGGTCGGAATCGGCCAGTACGTCTTCCAGC
>DATAVV010000145.1:0-17667 GCA_036267555.1 Streptosporangiaceae bacterium
GACACCATCATCTGCTGGTAGTCGTCGATGTTCATGCCGGTCATCGTGCTCACCGCCTGGAGGTAGCTGAGCCCGTCGGTGGCGAAGATCTTCGCCAGGAAGTAGATATTGCCGCCGCCGCCGAGCATCGCGTTGTAGTCCCGGTCGAGCACGGCCTGCTTCTGGGCCTCGGTCATCGGCCACTCGTCGAGGTAGGCCCGCTCGTCGGCCTTGAACCGCACGCGGTTCTCCGGCTTCATCAGGCTCATGCAGAACTGGTTCAGGTGGTAGCCCTGTTTCGCGCGCTGCGCCGTGAAGACCCTGGTGCCGGGAATGTCGTCGAACTCTGAGGTGTACGCGGTCATCAGGCCTCCCAGTACAGGCGCACGGGATTGTCGACCAGCAGCCGGCGCCGCAGGTCATCGGTGCGCGCGATCCGCCGGATGATGTCGACGAGCGCGCCGTCGTCGGGCATGTGGCTCTTCATGTTCGGGTGCGGCCAGTCGGT
The DNA here is from genome assembly GCA_036267555.1 of Streptosporangiaceae bacterium. Taxonomy (GTDB): domain Bacteria; phylum Actinomycetota; class Actinomycetes; order Streptosporangiales; family Streptosporangiaceae; genus JASHPR01. The sequence goes on from DATAVV010000145.1 coordinate 488, forward strand.
GCCCCACAGGACGCGGTCCGGGAACGTCTCGACGAGACGCCGCGCGAACGGCTCGACGTCGGCGTACCGCGGCGGCCCGGAGACCGACAGCCGTTCGGCCCCGCTCACCTTGGACCAGACGTTCTCGTGCTCGCGCATGAAGCGCTGGAACAGCGCGAAGCCGGGGCCGTCCACCGGCTGCGAGACATCGGGCCTGCCCATGTGGTCGACCACCACGATCGTGGGCAGGCTGGTGAACAGGTCCCAGCGCTCGGCCAGGTCCGCGGCCTCGAAGTACACGACGATGTGCCAGCCGAACTCGGCCACCAGATCGGTCAGGCCCCGGTAGTAGTCGTCCGGCTTGGGGTCGACGAGGCGCTTGACGAAGTTGAAGCGGATGCCGCGGACGCCGGCCGCGTGCAGGTCGGCGAGCTCGGCGCGGGAGACGCCGGGCTTGACGGTCGCCACGCCGCGGGCCCGGTCGTCCGAGGCGGCCAGCGCGTCGACGAGAGCGCTGTTGTCGGCGCCGTGGCAGGTGCCCTGGACGATGACGTTGCGCTCGAAGCCGAGGAAGTCGCGCAGCGCGAACAGCTGCTCCTTGCCCGCATCGGCCGGCGTGTACTTCCGTTCCGGCGCGTAAGGGAAGACGTCACCGGGGCCGAACACGTGGCAGTGGGCGTCGACCGCGCCCGGGGGCGGCGTGTAGTCCGGCTTGCTGGGGCTCGGGTGGAACGCGAGCCAGTCGGCGTCGGGCGTGAACGCGGCAGCCATCACAGCCCCCGGGCGCGCAGCGACTGGTCGAGACGCGGGTACACCCGCCGGGCATTGCCCTCCAGTACCCGCGCGCGGTCGGCCTCGGTCAGGCCGGCCGCGTCGACGTACCGCTTGGTGTCGTCGAAGTAGTGGCCCGTCTCGGGGTCGATGCCGCGGACGGCGCCCACCATCTCGGACCCGAACAGGATGTTGCCGACGTCGATGACATTGAAGAGCAGGTCGATGCCTCGCTGGTGGTAGACGCACGTGTCGAAGAACACGTTCTTCATCACATGCTCGCTCAGCGGCGGCTTCTTCAGCATGTCGGCCAGCCCGCGGTAGCGGCCCCAGTGGTAAGGCACCCCGCCGCCGCCGTGCGGGATCACCAGACGCAGGTCAGGGAAGTCGGCGAACAGATCACCCTGGATGAACTGCATGAACGCCGTGGTGTCGGCGTTGATGTAGTGCGCGCCCGTCGCGTGGAAGTTGGGGTTGCGGCTGCTCGAGACGTGCACCATGGCGGGAACGTCCAGTTCCGACATCTTCTCGAAGACCGGGTACCAGTACCGGTCGGTGAGCGGCGGGCCGGTCCACATGCCCCCGCTCGGGTCCGGGTTGAGGTTGCAGCCGATGAACCCGAGCTCGAGCACGCAGCGCTCAAGCTCGGCCACCGACGCCTTGAGATCGGCGCCAGGCGACTGCGGGAGCTGGCCGACGCCGATGAACGTCGCGGGGAACAACTCGACGACGCGCGCGATGAGGTTGTTGCACGCTCGCGCCCACTCGATGCTGGCCCGCTCGTCGCCCAGGTGATGGGCCATGGCGGACGCCCGCGGTGAGAAGACCGTCATGTCAGCGCCACGCTCGCGGAGCAGCTTGAGCTGGTTCTGCTCGATCGACTCACGGATCTCGTCGTCGGAGATGGCCGGGTAGTCCGGCGACGGCCGGCCGTCCCGGAACGCCGCGAGCTGGCTGGCGCGCCAGTCGTCGTGCTGGCCGGGAGCGGTGGTGTAGTGCCCGTGGCAGTCGATGATCACAGTGAGGCCTCCCGGGTGATAGCCGACGGCACGAAGACCTCGCCGCGCATGAGCAGGCGGGCCGTGCGCAGCAGAGCCGACCTGGTCACGGTGAAGGTGTCACCGGACACGTCCACCTCGAGCGTGACCGTGAAGAAACCCGTGGGGTGCTCGACCTCGATCTCGGCCCCGCCGCCGCCGGCCTGGTCCGGGAGGACCGCGATCTCGTTGGCCACGGACCCGGGCAGCATGCACGCCGTCGCGACGGACACCGCGCCCAGGACCCCGATCGCCTCGTGCACGCGGCGCGGGATGAACGTGCGGGTGGAGATCGCGCCGCCGTGGGCCGGGGGCGACAGCAGGCTCATCTTCGGAACGGTCTGGTCCGCCACGTCGCCGAGGTTCATCAGCGGGCCGGCGGCGAGCCTGATGGCCTCGACCCGCTTGGTCAGCTCGGCGTTGTCCTCCAGCTCCGCCGGTGACTCCTGCCCGGACAGGCCGAGGTCGGACGCTGCGATGCAGACGACGGGCATGCCGTTGTCGATGCAGGTCACCCGGGTGTCCTCGATGACGTCGGTCACGCTGCGAGTCGGCAGCAGCGCGCCGCACGAGGACCCGGCGACGTCGGCGAACTCGATCGGGATCGGCGCGTGCGTACCGGGCACTCCGTCGATGCGCGCGGGCCCGTCGTAGCGGACCCGCCCCCCGGGCGTCTGGACCGAGGCCGTGGCGAGGGTCTCGGTATTGAGCATCCAGATGCGGACCGGCGTCACCGGGTCCGACGCGGCCACGAGCCCCTGCTCGATCGCGAAGGGCCCGACGGCGGCCAGCATGTTGCCGCAGTTCTGGCTGTCGGACACCTCCGCCCGGTCGGGCCAGACCTGGAGGAACAGGTACTCGACGTCCGCGTTGTCGCGGGCTGACCGGCTCACGACGGCCACCTTCGAGGTCAGCGGGTGACTGCCCCCCATGCCGTCGATCTGCCGCTCGTCCGGGGACCCCATGGCGGCGAGCAGCACCGCGTCTCGGGTCGCGCGATCGTCCGGCAGGTCGCCGGCGAGGAACATCAGGCCCTTGGATGTCCCGCCTCGCATGACGGAGCAGGGGAAGGCGGCCTGGGTCATCGCGGCCTGAGTCATGGCGAGTCCTCGTAGTCGACGTGACGCGGTCCCTGCGCCGCGACGGGGGCGGCGAGTGTCACCGGCGTTTTTCCTGCCGTTCGAACACGGTAGCCTCCGGGCCGCGCAGCACGATGTCCCACTCGAAGCCGAGTGCCCACTCCGGCCGGGTGAGCGCGAGGTCGAAGCGGCAGATCATGCGCTCGCGGGCCTTGGGGTCCGGTACCGAGTTGAAGATCGGGTCGAAGCCGAACAGCGGGTCGCCGGGGAAGTACATCTGGGTGATCAGCCGCTGCGTGAACGCCCGGCCGAGCAGCGAGAAGTGGATGTGCGCTGGCCGCCACGCGTTGTGGTGGTTGCCCCACGGGTAGGCGCCCGGCTTGATCGTGATGAACCGGTACCGGCCGCCGGAATCGGTCACGCACCGGCCCGCACCGCCGAAGAACGGGTCCAGCGGGGCGGGGTGGTCGTCGATCCGGTGCTGGTACCGGCCTGCCGCGTTGGCCTGCCAGATCTCGACCAGGGTGTCGGGCACGGGCCGCCCGGCCGAGTCCAGCACCCGGCCGGTCAGGATGATCCGCTGGCCGAGCGCCTCGCCGCCGGGATACCGCGTGGTCAGGTCGGCGTCCGCTGGCCGCACCCGCTCCTCGCCGAGCAGCGGGCCAGTGATCTCGGTCAGCCCCTGCGGCAGCGGGACCAGCGGCTGCCGGGGCGCGCGCAGCGCGGTCGCGCGGTAGGCAGGCGTGCCCAGCGGCGGGTTCACCCCGGCGGCCGGCCGGCGGTAGAACGGGAGCACGAGACCGTCCCGGGACAGTAGCGGGTTCGGCGTCAACGGGCTGCTCCTTCGCTGGGCAGGGCCGCGATCAGGTCGCGCAGTACCGCGAGTTCTGCCGGGCGCGGGGGCGCGATCTCGCCGAGGTCAGCGGAGATCCGCAGGTCCCAGCCTGTCCTTTCCCTGACGGCCGCCACGCTGACCCCCGGGTAAACCGCGGTGAGGACCAGTTCGCAGGTCTGCGGATCCGGCTCGAGAACGCCCAGGTCCGTGATGACCTTCTGCGGGCCGGCGCCGGTCAGGCCGAAGTACTTTCTGCTGCCCGGCCCGTCGCCGAACCCGACCGAGGTGACGAAGTCGACGCGGTGGACAAAGGTCCGCAGGGTCTGCCGGACGACCACGATCACCTCCCGGCAGGATGCGGCGATCTCCGGCGCGCCGCCGGCGCCGGGCAGCCTGACCTTCGGCTCGGCGTAGTCCGCGCCGATCACCGTGGTGTTGATGTTGGCGAACTTGTCGATCTGGGCCGCGCCGAGGAAGCCGATGCCGATCCGGCCCGGCTGCAGCCAGTAGTTGAAGATCTCCGGCACGCTGACCACCGCGTCGGCCGTCTCGGCGAGGATCCCGTCGCCGATCGACAGCGGCAGCGAGCCCGGCTTGGCGCCGATCGTGCCCGACTCGTAGATCAGGACCAGGTTCGGGGCGTGCGTGCGGCGGGCCAGGTTGGCCGCGTCGCTGGGCAGGCCGATGCCGACAAAGCAGGTCATCCCGTCGTGGAGCGCGCGCGCCGCCGTGACCGTCATGATCTCGTCCGACGAGTAGCCGGCCTGCGGGCTCTCGGTCACCGGGCCGCCGGTCACGACGATCCTTTCCCGAACACGTGCTCGTCGACCCACCGCAGGAACGTCTCCCGGTCGCGGCTGATCGCGTCCCACGCGACGTAGAAGTCGTTGTCGCGCGCGGTGTAGTCCAGCGCGTAGGACGGGTGGGCGCCGCCCGGGGCGGCGGCCACGTACCCGACCGCCCAGGTCGGCAGCACGACGGCCCCCGGCTTCGGGTGCAGCTCATCGACGATCTCCTCGACCGTGACGACAGACCGCGCCGAGGCGAGCACGGCCTCCTTCTGCACCCCGGTGATCCCCCAGAACTGCACGTTGCCTGCCCGGTCCGCCCGCTGCGCGTGGGTCACCGCCACGTCGGGCCGCAGCGCCGCCACCGCGGTCAGCCGCTCGCCGGTGAACGGACAGGCGATCTCGGCGATGCTCGCATGGGTATTAGCGCCCGGGCCGAGCAGCCCGGTGCCGTTGTACCCGCGCAGCACCGCGAACGGCAGCCCGGACGCGCCCGCCACGTAGCGGTTGGCCATCCCGGCGTGGCTGTGCTCCTCAAGCTCCAGCGGGCCGGGCCAGCAGCGCTCGACCGCGTCCCGGAACCGGTGCAGCGACCCGACGCCCGGGTTGCCGGCCCAGGAGAACACCAGCTTGCGGGCGCATCCGGCCCCGATGAGCTGGTCGTAGATCACGTCGGGGGTCATCCGGACCAGCGTGAGCCCGCGCCGTCCCTGCCGGATCACCTCACGCCCGGCGGCGTGCGGGATCAGGTGGGTGAAGCCCTCCATCGCCACGGTGTCGCCGTCGTGGACGGTCTCAGCGATCGCCTCGGCCAGTGACACGATCTCCGCCAAACCGCATCCGCCTCCCGCTCGCTTTCGTTACCGGAACGATAACCGCAAACAGCCGCGATGTGCACACTTGTGCGTTCTACGTCTTATCGGCCGGGCCCTCCGCCGCCGGGCCCTCCGCCTCGACCCCGGCCTCGGCCAGCACGCGCTGGGCGATCGCGAAGGCCCGGTTGCCGGCCGGGACCCCGGCGTACACGGCCACCTGCAGCAGGACCTCGCCGATCTGCTCGGGGGTCAGCCCGTTGCGCAGCGCGGCGCGCGTGTGCAACGCGAGTTCTTCGTCCTGCCGCAGCACCGCGAGCGCAGTCAGCGTGACCATGCTGCGCTCGGCCCGGGTCAGGCCGGGCCGGCTCCAGATCTCCCCCCAGGCGTAGCGGGTAATCAGGTCCTGGAACGGCGCGGTGAACCCGGTCGTGCTGGCCACGGCCCGGTCCACGTGGGCGTCGCCCAGCACCTCGCGGCGCACTGCCATCCCGCGCGCCGCGCTTTCCCGCACTGTCCGTTCAGCATCGTTCATAGAACCCTATCCTGCACCCGGCGCGTTACGAGGGCAGCGACCGGTGAGCGGCCAGGGCCGCGTCGGTGAAGGCGACGGCCGAGCCCAGGTAGGCGGCGGGGTCGAGGGCGGCGTCGATCCGGTCCGGTGTGATCCCGGCCTCGGCGAGCCGGGGCGCGATCTCGGGCGAGCTCAGCAGCGCGTCGCGGAACCCCTGGCCCGCGGCGGCGGCCCGGGCGCTCGCCTCGGCCACCAGGTCGTGGGCGGCCGGGTGCCCGAGCGACGGCGCCAGGACGGCCGCGACGTTCTCCGCGAGCGGGAAGCCGCCCGCGGCGTCCAGGTTGGCGCGCATCCGGTGGGCGTCGACCTCGAGCCCGGCCAGCAGTTCGGCGGCCCAGGAGGCGGCCGATCCGGTCAGCCGCAGCAGGTCGGTCACCGGCTCCCACTCCGCGTGCCAGGCGCCAGCGGCGCGCTGGTGCTCCTGCTCGGCGCAGGCGGCCAGGGTGGCCAGCAGGCCGGGCGCGCGGCGGGCGCAGCCGAGGATCACGATCGCGGCGACCGGGTTGCGCTTGTTCGGCATGGCCGACGAGCCGCCGCGCCGGCCGCCGCCGCGGGCCTGGCCCGGCCCCGGGTCTGTTTCGCGGACCTCGGCCACCTCCGACTGGGACAGCAGGGTGACATCGCGGGCGACCTTGGACAGGACGCCGCAGGTACCGGCCAGCGCCGCGGCCAGCTCGAGGATCCGCAGCCGGTCGGTGTGCCAGGGCGCGGCCGGCCGGGCCAGCCCGAGTTCCTCGGCCAGCAGCAGCGCCACCCGGGGCCCGTCGTCGCCCAGCGGGGCCAGCGTGCCGGCCGCGCCGCCGAACTGGACCGCGAGCCGCTGGGCCAGGATCCGGTCCAGGCCCTGCCTCGCCTCGTCGATGCCGGTCAGCCAGCCGGCGGCGACCAGCCCGAACGTGACGGGGACGGCCTGCTGCAGGAGCGTGCGGCCGATCATGATCGTGTGCCGGTGCGCCTGCGCCAGCCCGGCCGCGGCCCGCGCGGCCGCCGACAGGTCGGCGCGCACCGCGTCCAGTACCCGGCGCGCCATCAGCATGACCGCGGTGTCGATGATGTCCTGGCTGGTCGCGCCCTTGTGCACGGCCGCGGCCGCTTCGGGCGGCAGCCTCGCGGTCAGCGCGCGCACGAGCCCGGGCACCGGGTTGCCCGCTCCGGCGGCCAGCCGGCCGAGTTCGGCGGCGTCGAAGGCGCCGGCCTGGGCGGCGGCGCTCACCGCGGCGCCCGCGCCCGCGGCGGCCAGGCCCGCCCGCTCCAGGGCCCGGGCCAGCGCGGCCTCGGTGTCCAGCATCGCCTGCAGCCAGGCCTCGTCGCCGGTGTCGGCCGGGCCGCGGTCGAAGAGGGCGCCGAACAGGCGCCCGCGCTCGGAACTGCTCATGGCGACATGCTGCCAGCCCGGCTACGGCTGGGCCCGGCCCAGGCCCACGTAGTTCTCGGCCAGCGACGTGGCGGCCGCGTCCGAACTGCACACGTAGTCCCGGTACGACTGCTGCAGACGGCGGTCGTAGGCGTCGTAGTGACCGAACGTGTGCAGCAGCGTGGTCATCCACCAGGAGAAGTGCTGGGCCCGCCAGACCCGGCGCAGGCAGTCCCGCGAGTAGGCGTCGAGCGGCCCGGTTTCGCCGGAGGAGTACCAGGCGGCGAGGGCCTCGGTCAGCACGGTGACGTCGAACGCGGCGAGGTTCAGGCCCTTGGCGCCGGTCGGCGGCACGATGTGGGCCGCGTCGCCGGCCAGCAGCAGCCGCCCGAACTGCATCGGCTCGGCCACGAAACTGCGCATCGCCGTGATGCCCTTCTCCAGGACCGGGCCGGTGGCCAGGCTCCAGCCGGGCACGGTCTCCAGCCGGGCGGCGAGCTCGGCCCAGATCCGCTCGTCGGGCCAGGCGGCGATGTCCTCGTCCGGCGCCACCTGCAGGTAGAACCGGCTCACCTCCGGGCTGCGCATGCTGTGCAGGGCGAAGCCGCGCTCGTTGCTGGCGTAGATCAGTTCCTCCGATGAGGGCGCCACGGCGGCGAGCACGCCGAGCCAGCCGAACGGGTACTCCTTGTCGAAGAACCGCAGCACCCCGGGCGGGATCGCGTCGCGGCAGGTCCCGTGGAACCCGTCGCAGCCGGCGATGAAGTCGGCCCGGACGACGCGGCGCTCGCCGCCGTCGGTGAAGGACACCTCCGGGTGCGGGCCCTCGATCCCCTCGGGGACGACGTCGCCGGCGTCGAAGAAGATCTGGCCGCCCGCGGCCAGCCTGACCTCGATCAGGTCCTTGACCACCTCCTGCTGGCCGTACACGGTGATCGCGCGCCCGGGCACCAGCTTCTCGAACGCGATGCGGTGCCGCTGGCCGCCGAACCGCAGTTCGATGCCGTGGTGGACCAGTCCCTCGCGCAGCAGCCGCTCCCCCGCTCCCGAGCTGATCAGCGTGTCCACGGTGCCCTGCTCGAGCACCCCGGCCCGGACCCGGTGCTCGACGTACTCGCGGCTGCGGGCCTCGAGCACCACCGACTCGATGCCGCGCAGGTGCAGCAGGTGGGACAGCAGGAGCCCGGCCGGCCCGGCGCCCACGATCGCCACCTGGGTACGCATTGCTCCCCTCCTTCCGCCGTTGTGAGGATAATCCCAGTCGCTTACCGAACGGGAGTGCGCATCGTGAGCATTCGTCCCGCGGGCCTGGCCTACCACCCCGAGGCGACCCGTACCGCCCGCGGCATCGCCGGGGACTCCACGCAGGCCATGAGCTGGTTCTCGGTCGGCGGCACCGCGGGGCTGGCACTCGGGCCGCCGGTGGTCACGCCGGTGCTGCTCGTGACCGGCCTGGCGGGCACGCCCCGGCGGACGGCGGTCGTCGCCCGGCAGGACCACGGCCGTGCGCAGCGCCCGCTCCCCCCGCGTTCAGCAACGTCACCCAGGGCCTGAACGCGGCGGCGGGGCGCAGCGACCGCACGATGGCGACCGGGCGGCCCGGGCCGACCAGACCGTCCGCGGCCGGCCCGCCGTTCGCGGCAGCCGGGCCGTCCGTGGCGAAGACGCGCGTGACGCTGCCGTCGCGCCCCAGGGTCTGCGATGTCACGCGCCCCGGCGGCGTGCAGGGCTCGTCGCCGGCCACGAGCCTGCGGGTGTCCTCCGACAGGACCGTTCGCAGCAGCCGGCCGTCGGGCAGCCAGCGTAGCCGAGAAGCTGATCGTGAGTGCCGATGAGCTGATCGTAAGCGGCGCCGGTCCTGGCCCTCCCACCAGTGCCTTTCTTCCGGGTCGTGCCCTATCGTCATGGCCATGACCACTTCCGCGCAAGGCGGCCCGGCGCTCGCCCAGCAGCGCCGCCTCGTCACCGAAATCCCCGGACCCGCATCGCGGGAACTGCTGGAGCGCCGGCAACGTAGCGTGGCCCGCGGGCTCGGCCACGTGCTGCCGGTGTTCGTGACCGCCGCCGGCGGCGGCGTGGTGATCGACGCCGACGGGAACTCGCTGATCGACTTCGGCTCCGGCATCGCGGTGACCTCGGTGGGCAACAGCGCCGAACTGGTCGTGCAGCGGGTCACCGAGCAGGTGGCGCGGTTCACGCACACCTGCTTCATGGTCGCGCCCTACCGGGGTTACGTGGAGGTCTGCGAGGAGCTCAACCGGGTCACCCCGGGCGACTTCGACAAGCGGTCCGCGCTGTTCAACTCCGGAGCCGAGGCCGTCGAGAACGCGGTCAAGATCGCGCGGCACGCGACCGGGCGCTCGTCGGTCGTCGTGTTCGACCACGCCTACCACGGGCGCACCAACCTGACGATGGCGATGACGGCCAAGGACATGCCCTACAAGGACGGGTTCGGGCCGTTCGCCTCCGACGTCTACCGGGTGCCCATGGCCTATCCGTTCCGGTGGCCCGGTGGTCCGGCCGCCTGCCAGGCCGAGGCGCTGGACGTGGTGACCGGCCTGATCCACACCCAGGTCGGCGAGAAGAACGTCGCCGCCGTGGTGATCGAGCCGATCCAGGGCGAGGGCGGTTTCGTGGTGCCGCCTGACGGGTTCCTGCCCGGCCTCGCCGCGTACTGCCGCGACAACGGGATCGTGTTCGTGGCCGACGAGATCCAGTCGGGGTTCTGCCGGACCGGCAACTGGTTCGCGGTCGAGCACGAGGACGTGGTGCCCGACCTGATCACCACGGCCAAGGGCATCGCGGGCGGCCTGCCGCTGGCCGGCGTGACCGGCCGGGCCGAGATGATGGACGCGGTGCACGTCGGCGGCCTGGGCGGCACCTTCGGCGGGAACCCGGTCGCCTGCGCCGCCGCGCTCGGCGCGATCGAGACCATGGGCAAGGAGGACCTGCCCGCCGCGGCGCGCCGCATCGGCGAGATCATGCTGCCCCGGCTGCGCCGGCTCGCGCAATCCCACCCGGTCATCGGCGACGTGCGCGGCCGAGGCGCGATGATCGCCATCGAACTGGTCAGGCCCGGCACCCTGGAACCCGACCCGGCGGCCACGGCCCAGGTGGCCAGGGCCTGTCACGCGGCCGGGCTGCTGGTGCTCACGTGCGGGACGTTCGGCAACGTGCTGCGGTTCCTGCCGCCCCTGGTCATCTCCGAGGACCTTCTGAACGAGGGTCTTTCGGTGCTCGAGGACGCGTTCGCGGGGCTTTCTTCATGAACGCGGCGGTGCGGCGGGTCGACGCGCCCGTGGCCACCCTGGGCGAGGGCCCGTTCTGGGACGGCAACCAGCAGGCGCTGTACTGGGTGGACATACCCGAGAGCCTGGTGCACCGGATGGACGCCGACGGCACGGTCACGACCGTGGACACCGGCCAGCCGGTCGGCACCGTCGTGACCCGCGCCCGGGGCGGGCTCGCGGTCGCGGCCCGGGACGGGTTCATGGCCATGGACCCCGTCACCGGCGAGCTGACCCTGCTGGCGGCCGTGGAGCAGGACCGGCCGCTGACGCGGATGAACGACGGCGCCTGCGACCGGACCGGCCGGTTCTACGCCGGCACGATGGCGGCGGACGAGAGCCCGGGCCTGGGCACGCTGTACCGGCTGGACCCCAACCTGAACGTGACCACCATCGCCACCGGGCTGGGCATCTCCAACGGGATCGGCTGGAGCCCCGACGAGCGGTTCATGTACTACATCGACTCGCTGGAGCACCGGGTCGACGTCTTCGACTACGACCCGGCCTCGGGCGCGATCGAGGGCCGCAGGAAGTTCGCGGCGGTGGGCGGGGGCGACGTCGTGCCGGACGGCCTCACCGTGGACGCCGAGGGCGATGTCTGGGTCGCGGTCTGGGGCGGCGGCGCGCTGCTGCGCCACGATCCCGACGGGCGGGTCCGGCAGACCATGGAGGTTCCGGCCACCCACGTGACCAGTTGCGTGTTCGGCGGCCCGGACCTGGACCGGCTCTACATCACCACGGCCGCGGGCGGCGGCGCCGTGCCGGGAGCGCTGTTCGTGGCCGAGCCGGGGGTTACCGGCCAGCCCAGCCACCCGTTCCGCGGCTGAAGGCAGGCGCGGGAACGGGCGGCCGGGCTCGGGCCGCCAGACGCACGAGCGGGGACACCGGCAGGCTCAGCTGCCGAGCGTGCCCGCGCCGAGCGTCAGGGTGATCGTGTTGCCCGGCCCGGGCAGGGTCAGGTTGATCAGCAGGGTCGCCAGCCCGCAGTGCGCGAAACTGGGAATGGTGTAGGTACCGCTCAGCGTGCCGCCGCTCAGGACGTTGAAGCCGGGCTGCGACGACACGGTGATCGTGGCGGGCGCGGTTTCGCAGTTGCTGCCTACGGGGACGGGCAGGCCCGCCACCTTCAGGCTGGTCAGCTTGATCGACTCCTTGGTCGTCGTGGTGACGGCGTTGGTGCTGAAGTCGACCGTTCCCGTGGCCTGGCCGTCCTGGATCATCTCCGTGGTCGCCGTGACCGGGACGAGGCCCAGTTCCTTGAACGACCCGGTGGCCGGGGGCAGCGAGAGCGTCCCGGTCAGCGTGGAGGTGGTCAGGTCGGCGGTCGTGCTCAGCGACCCCGGGCCCAGGGCGATCGACGAGTTGACCGCCTTGATGAACGTGCTTCCGCTCACCGGGTACGTCACGTTGACCGTCTGGTCCGCCGGGGCCGCCGGGCTGGCCAGCGCGGGGGTGGCGAGGCCGATCCCGGTGACCGCGATCGCGGCCGTGGTGAGCAACAGTGTTACAGGTCTTCGCATGGCGGCTCCTCGGGCTTATTACCTGCGGGTACGTTACTCGCGCGTAACATACGGCGCAAGACCCGTATCGCGCAGCACAGCCACGCGGATCTCGAGACCGCGGCGGCCGCGTTCGCCGCCGCCCGCGACGAGCTGACCTGAACGCTTAAAATACCAGTCATGCGACGGGCGTAAACCGCGCAACACCAATTACACTGGGGCGCGCGGTGGCCTTGTGCCCTGTTCAAGGAGAAGTCGCATGGCGGAAGAACGAAAGAGACTGCCGCGTACTCAGCAGACCGGTGATGCCCGCCCGCGCAAGCCGAGCAGTTGGGACATTGCCAGGGAAGCCGACGTGTCCCAGGCGACTGTTTCGCGGGTGATCAACAACAGCACCCGCATCAGCAAGGCCACGAGCCTGCGCGTCCGCAATGCGATGGAACGGCTCGGGTACACCCCGAATAACGCGGCGCGAACGCTGATCACCGGCCGCAGCAACCTCATCGGCCTGGTTGTTTCCAATATTACAACCCGTTCTACCCCGAGGTCATAGAGGCCGCGGCCGCGGAAGAATACAACGTGGTGCTCTGCAATACGCAGGAGAACCGCGAACTCCCGGCTTCATACCTTCAACTGCTTATTGAACATCAGGTTGACGGCGCCATCCTGACCTCTTCCCTCCTCGACAGCCAGCAACTCCTCGAAAAGGTCACCAGCAACAGAATCCCCCTTGTGATGGTCAACAGGACGGTGCACGTCGACGAACACAGACCGCCGGGAAGGCTTTATCAGTGCTCTGCACGATCTCGGCGTCAAGCTGTCACCCAGCCATATCCTGCACGGAGAGTTCACCCGCGAAATCGGGTACGCGCTCGCCCAGCAATTCATGGCACTTTCACCCCTGCCCACGGCGTTCTTCTGCGCCGACGACCAGATCGCCGGGCCGCCAGGCTGCTGATGGAGCGCATCCGCGAACCGGGCGGCGAGCAGATCGACATCCTGCTCCGGCCGCGGCTGATCGTGCGGCGAACCTGCGGCGGCCGGGTCGCCACGCCGACCGGGTAACCCGCCCCCGGCGTTATGCCGCGCCGTCAGGACGCAAACGGTTACGCGATGACATTGAGACCGTAAGCGCGGCCGCCGACGTGACGTCATTTAGCGGAGCGGCCCGTGATCACCCTAACGGCCGGGCCCCGGGACAATAGCCACCTCAAAAAATCTCGACTCACCACGGCAGCGTGACGTAGCCTGTGACCGAGCAGGTAAGGAGATGACCTGCAGGAGGAGATGACATGCAGACCGTGGAATTCACCCGTATGGCGGACGGCACGAAGGCAGACTACGACTTGCTGGCGGGTTACGGCGCGGCATTCACCGCCGGCCTCCCCGATCGAATCCTGCAGGCACTCGACGACCTGAAGGGGTCAACCGAGGGGTATAAGGTCACGCGCTTCGACCATTCCGTTCAGACCGCGACCAGGGCACACCGGGACGGCCGGGACGAAGAATACGTCGTCATGGCTCTGATCCACGACATCGGGGACGGCCTCGCGCCGTTTACGCACAGCGAGATGATCGGGGCGATACTGCGGCCGTTCGTCCGGCCCGAGGTGTGCTGGATCGCGCAGCACCACGGAGTGTTTCAAATGTACTATTACGCGCACCACACCGGCGGTGACCGGAATGCGCGGGACCGCTATCGCGGGCACGAATGGTTCGACGCGTGCGCCGAATTCTGCGAGAAGTACGATCAGGAGAGCTTCGACCCGGCCTATGAGGACCTGCCGATCGAGTTCTTCGAGCCAATGGTGCGCCGGGTATTCGCCGAGCCCAGGCATGGCTATTACCAGGCTCCGACCGCGCAGAACACGGCTCTGGTCTAGCCGGAGCCACCGGCCGGGTCTTAACGCTTATTTGAGCGGGCGGGCGGGCCATCACCTCCGGGCGGCGGCAGCGGCTTGAGCCGGCCCGCGAGGACCGGCTCAAGCTCGCTGACCCGGTCGATCAGCCCTTCGCGCTCGATGATGTCGAGGTTGGCCAGGCCCACCGCGCAGCACGTCGGATGGGCCGAGTAGGTGTAGCCGTGCCTCCCCTCGGCCCGCGCGATCGCCAGCGGCGACAGCGCGCCCGTGGTCACGGGGCGTATCGCCCTATTGACCATTGGCCGGCCAAATGTTACTCATCAGGTAAGTCTCATTCCTGGTAGCGCAAAGGAGCGCATGTGCTGCCACCCGCCATCGCCCGCCACGGTTTAGCCCTTCGCCCGATCGCCGCCGCGGCTGGCGCCTTGATGGCGCTGGCCCTTGTCATCTGGGCGTGCGTCGTCCCCGCGGCGGCCGCGGTCCCCCAGGCCACGCAGCCCGCCGTGCACTACGTCGCGCTGGGCGACTCCTACGCCTCCGGCGTGGGCGCGGGTCCCTACCTCAGTGCCAGCGGCTCCTGCGACCGCAGCGCGCAGGCCTACCCGGCGCTGTGGGCGGCCGCCCACGACCCGGTGTCCTACGTGTCGCAGGCCTGCTCCGGCGCGACCACCGCCACGGTGCTGAGCGGCCAGCTTTCCGCGCTCAGCCCGAGCACGACGCTGGTCTCGCTCACGATCGGCGGCAACGACGTCGGTTTCGTGCCGGTGATGGTGACCTGTGTCGTGCTGCCGACCAGTTTCTGCGTCAGGGCCGTGCACGCGTCCGAGGCCGAGATCTCCGCCGACCTGCCCGGCGAACTGGACAAGGTGCTGAGCGCGATCGCCGCGCACGCCCCGGACGCGAGGGTCGTGGTGCTCGGCTACCCGCACCTGTACGACCTGTCCAAGTCCGCGTCCTGCGCCGGGCTGAGCACGACCGACCGCACCGACCTGAACCAGGCGGCCGACCAACTCGACGCCCAGATCCAGGCGGCGGCCAGGCGGCACGGCGACGTGTTCGCCGACGTCAGGCCGGCGTTCTCCGGTCACGAGATCTGCGACTCCCCCCGCTGGCTGAACGCCGTGGACTGGACGGACCTGGGGGTTTCCTACCACCCCACGGCGGCCGGCCAGGCCGCTGGCTACTACCAGGCGTTCAGCGCCAGCGCCGGCTGACCACCCGGTGCCCGCGAGCCGGCCCCGCGATCACGCTCCGTTGTCGTCGTGCCCTATTGACCTCCCGTTTAGCTAATGGTACTTACTTGGATAAGTCGCATTATTTGGTAATGCGCAAAGATAAGGAGCGTGCCCGTGCTGCGTGCTGGTCTACCTCGTAACCGGCTGATAACGATCCCTGTCGTGGCGGCGGCCGCTGCCATCTCGGCGCTGTCCGTCGCCGCCCCGGCCGTCGCGCAGACGTCGGCCGTCCATTACGTCGCTCTCGGTGACTCGTACGCCTCAGGCGTCGGAGCCGGCAGCGAGTCCGGTTCCTGCGACCAGAGCCCTAACGCGTTCTCCTCGCTGTGGACGAACGCCAACGACCCGGCCTCGTACAGCTTCGAGGCCTGCGACGGCGCCACCGCCAGCGGCATGATCAGCAGTCAGCTCTCGGCCCTCAGGGCCAGCACGACGCTGGTGTCCCTCACGGCCGGCGGCAACGACGTCGGGTTCAGCTCCGTGATGGAGACCTGCAACGAGTACTTCTTCTCCACCAGCACCTGCGTCAACGCAGTTGACCAGGCAGAAAGCGAGATCGCCAAGGAGTTGCCCGGAGCCCTCAACACCCTGCTGGCCGACATCAAGGCGGACGCACCCAACGCGAAGGTGGTCTTCCTCGGCTATCCCGACCTCTACGACCTTTCCAAGTCGTCGTCCTGCGTCGGGCTGAGCACGACCGACCGCACCGACCTGAACCAGGGCGCCGACCAGCTAGACGCCCAGATCCAGGCGGCCGCGGCCCGGTACGGCGCCACTTATGTCGACGTCCGGCCCTACTTCGCCGGCCACCTGATCTGTGACTCGAACTCGTGGCTGAACTCGGTCGAATTGTTCGATATCCATACCTCCTACCACCCGACCGAGACGGGCCAGCAAGACGGGTACCTGCCCGCGTTCACCAGCGCGGCCGGGTAACCACTGGCACGTCAGCGGGCCGGCCGCGGGGCACCGCGGCCGGCCCGAACGCCGCGTAACGGCTTGTTCAGCGGTTCACGGGGAAACCGAGGCTCACGCCTCCGTGGCTGGGATCGAGCCAGCGCGACGTCACGGCCTTGCCGCGGGTGTAGAAGTGCACGCCCTCGGTGCCGTGCACGTGCGTGTCGCCGAAGAGCGACGCCTTCCAGCCGCCGAACGAGTAGAACGCCATCGGCACCGGGATCGGCACGTTGATGCCCACCATCCCGGCCTCCACCTCGTGGGTGAACCGCCGGGCCGCTCCCCCGTCGTTGGTGAAGATCGCCGTCCCGTTGCCGTAGGGGTTGCCGCTGACGACCTGCAGCGCCTCGTCGTAGCCGGAGACCCGCACGACCGACAGCACCGGGCCGAAGATCTCGTCCCGGTAGCAGCCCATGGCCGGGGTCACGTGGTCGAGCACCGACGGGCCGAGCCAGAACCCGTCCGCCGCCCCGCCGGTGACCGGGTGCTCGCGGCCGTCCACGGCCAGCACCGCGCCCTCCGTCACGCCCGAGTCCAGGTAGGACGCGACCTTGTCCCGGTGCGGCCCGGTGACCAGCGGGCCCATCTCCGACCGCTCGTCGTCGCCCGGGCCCACCCGCAGCGCGGGGATCCGGCTGGCGATCTTGCCGACCAGTTCGTCACCGACCGGGTCGACGACGACGACCACCGAGATCGCCATGCACCGCTCGCCCGCCGAGCCGAAGCCCGCCGACACCGCGGCGTCGGCCGCCAGGTCCAGGTCGGCGTCGGGCAGCACGACCATGTGGTTCTTGGCCCCGCCCAGCGCCTGCACCCGCTTGCCCGCGGCCGTCCCTGTCTCGTAGATGTAGCGGGCGATCGGCGTGGACCCGACGAAGCTGACCGCCTTGACCACCGGATGGGCCAGCAGCGCGCCGACCGCCTCCTTGCCGCCCTGCACGACGTTGAACACCCCGTCCGGCAGGCCCGCATCGGCCAGCATCTCGGCCATCATCAGCGACGCGCTCGGGTCCTTCTCCGACGGCTTCAGCACGAACGCGTTGCCGCAGGCGAGCGCGATCGGGAACATCCACATCGGCACCATGGCCGGGAAGTTGAACGGGGTGATGCC
>DATAVV010000146.1:0-20381 GCA_036267555.1 Streptosporangiaceae bacterium
TGCGAGCGGGCGCTGTCCCGCGAGTCGCACGGCAAGGTGGTGGCCGGGCACCAGATGGTGCAGGAGGCCATCGCCGACTCCTACGCCGAGATCAACATGCTGCGGCTGCTCGTGCTGTGGACGGCGTGGACCATCGACAACTCCAGCACCCGGGAGGCGCGCACCCAGATCGCGGCGTGCAAGTACACCTGCGCCAAGGTGCTGCGCGAGGTGTCCTACCGGGCACTGCACATCATGGGCTCGCTCGGCACCACCAACCTCACGCCGCTGCAGGCCATGTGGGCCGCGGCACCGACCATGGCCATCGCGGACGGGGTCGACGAGGTGCACAAGGTCACCGTGGCCCGGGGCGTGCTCGCGGGCTACGAGCCCCACGCCGGCCTGTGGCCCAGCGAGTACATCCCGGCCAAGCGGGAGGAGGCGCTCAAGAAGTACGCCGACCTGCTCGACGCCGACCCGGATCTTGCCGCCTGGGCCTATCGCGCCGGGCGGTCCATGCTGCATCCTCACTGAACATGGACATGAACGAGCGGGTGGCGGTGGTCACCGGAGCGGCGAGCGGCATCGGCCGGGCCACGGCGCGGGCCCTGGCCGAGCAGGGTGCCCTCGGGGTCGTCGTGGCGGACATGGACGCCGGGGGAGTGGCCGACACCGTGGCCGCGATAGAGGCGGGCGGGCACCAGGCGCTGGGCGTGACCGCGGACGTGTCCCGCGAAGCGGACGTGCAGGACCTGATCGCGGCGGCTGAGGCGGCGTACGGCCGGGTCGATCTGTTCTTCTCCAACGCCGGCATCATCGTCGACGGGGGCGTCGAGGTCTCCGACGAGGCGTGGTCGCGCATCTGGGCGGTCAACGTGCAGAGCCACGTGTACGTGGCCCGGGCGCTGCTGCCCAGCGTGGTGCGGCGCGGCGAGGGTTACCTGGTCATCACCGCGTCGGCGGCCGGGCTGCTCACCGAACTCGGCTCGGCGCCGTACTCGGTGACCAAGCACGCGGCGGTCGCGCTGGCCGAGTGGCTGTCGATCACCTACGGAGACCAGGGCCTGCGGGTCTCGTGCCTGTGCCCGCAGGCGGTGAGCACCAACCTGATCGCGACCAGCAGCCAGCAGGTCTCGGGCATGTCGCCGGTGCGCGACAGCCTCGGCGGGCCGCAGGCGTCGGTGGACGGCGTGCTGACCGCGGACGACGTCGCGCGCACCGTGCTGGAGGCCGTCGCCGACGAGCGCTTCCTGATCCTGCCCCACCCGGAGGTCGCCACCTACGAGCAGCGCCGGGCGGGTGACCGGGACCGCTGGCTGCGCGGCATGCGCCGCCTCCAGGCCCGCCTGCGCGGCTAACCTGCCGATCCCCGGGTCAGGCACCCGCTTTCAGGCACCTGGGGAGTGCAGTGCGGCGGCGATGCCGGCGCAGTGGGCCCGGACCCGGGTTCCGAGCCCGGCCAGGTCCAGCCGGTGCATGCGGCCGGTCAGCCCGGAGATCGAGATCGCCCCGGCGGGCCGTCCGCCCGCGCCGCGGATCGCGGCGGCCACGCACGTGAGCCCGGTCTCGATCTCTTCCTCGTCGATCGAGTACCCGCGCTGGCCGGTGGCCTCGAGTTCGGCTTCCAGTTTCTGCCGGGTGGTGATCGTGTGCTCGGTGAATCGCTGGTACGGCTCGGGGCCGAGCAGCACCTCGCGCAGCGCGGGCGGCGCGTCGGCGAGCACTGCCTTGCCCAGCGCGCTGCAGTGCGCGGCCACGGTCATGCCCAGGGAAGGCAGGCTGCGCAGCGCGTAACCGCCCTCCAGCACGGCCTCGTAGACCAGCCGGCCGCCGTGCACCCCGATGAGGTTGACCGTCTCCCCGGTGGCGTTGCGCAGGTCGGCCATGGCCGGCTCGGCCAGCCGGGTGATCGCCGACAGGGTCGCCTGGGCCGCGAGTGACCGCGCGCCCGGGCCGAGCCGGTAGGTGTGACTGCTGGCCACGTGCTCGGCGAAGCCGCGGGCGCGCAGCGTCTCCAGGACCCGGAACATCGTGGTCCGCGACGTGCCGAGTTCGCGGGCCAGGTCGGCCAGCCGCATCTCGCCTCGCCGGCCGATCACCTCCAGGACCACGAGCCCGCGGTCCAGCGAGCCGAGCGTGTTGTTCACCGCCGCCGTCTTCCTTGACCCCAGATGAGCAGCCCGGTTAGCGTACCGATATATGGTTCAAATTGTTTCATTATACGGAACAGTTATAGGAAACCACCGATCGGGGCACTGAAGTGGCGCGAACCCGCATCTACTTCATCTCCGATGTGCATGCGTCGGAGCGGTGCTGGCTGAAGTTCCCCGCGCCCAAGTTCTACGACGCGGACACGGTCATCATCGGCGGCGATATCACCGGCAAGTTCATCGTCCCGATCCGGGCCCAGGCCAACGGCAACTGGCTGGTGGAGAACTTCCTCGGGCGCTCATGGAAGGTCAAGACGCGCGACGAGCTGGTCGTGCTGGCCGAGATCGCGCTGGCCATCTTCGCCTACACCACGCTGGTGGAGATCCTGTCCGGCTTCCTCGGCTTCGCGATCTCGTTCCTCGTCGTCTGCCTGGCCGGGGTGTTCTTCCCGTTCACGCACCGGCAGACCATGGAGCGCTCGCCCGCGAACATCAAGGTGGCCGGAATCCCGCTGATGACGATCTGCGGCGTGATCGCCGCCCCGTTCCTCGGCTTCATCGCCTACCGCACGGCCGTGGACAAGGCGCTCGGCGCGAACGCGCATATCTCGCTGATCGTCAACGGCATACTGATCGTCATCGGCTTCGGCTGGTTCTACGCGCTGCGGTGGTACCGCAGGCACCGGGGCGAGGATGTCGACCGCCGGTTCAAGGAGATCCCGATTGAGTGACGGCCCGCCGCCCGCGGCTGAGCCGCCGCCAGAGGCTGTACCGCTGCCGCTGGCCCGCCGGGCGGCCGGGCGGCACGGCGCGGTGGTCGCGCCCGCGATGTTCTACGCCGCCCGGTCCTCGCCGCGCAGCGGCGGCGGCGGGCGCAGCTTTCCCGGCTCCGCCGGCCTGTCCGCGCGGACGCTGATCGGCGTGGTCCAGGACGCCACGTCCGAGTTCTTCCGCAACGGGTTCCGCCGCATCGCGTACCTGAACGGGCACTACGAGAACGCCTCGCCGGTCTACGAGGCGCTGGCCGAGGCCATCGAGCCCTACCAGGAGACCCGAAAGGCGCTCATGATCAACTGGTGGGAGCAGATCCGGCCGGACGACATCGGCCACATCTTCGGCGACAACTTCCCCGGCTGGGAGGCTGAGCACGCGGGCGTGGCCGAGACGTCGCTGATGGAGGAATTGCGCCCGGACCTGGTACGCGCCCGGCTCAAGGGGGAGGGCGGCGGGCAGCGGCTCACCACCTATGACATCTTCCCGCCGCCACCGGACGTGATCCCGGCCAACGGCGTGCCGTGGCGCTCCGACCTCGCCTCGCCACAGATCGGGCGCTGGCTGGCCGGGGTGCTCGTCGAGCGCATCTGCGACCTCCTCGACCGCGAGTTCCCGCGATGAGCCCCCCGGGGCGTTCCTCGGCCAGGGCGGGCGAGCTCACCGAGTCGGTGATCCGGGAGATGACCCGGCTCGCGCTCGCGCACGACGCGATCAACCTGGCGCAGGGTTTCCCGGACTTCCCCGCCCCGGAGGAGGTCAAGCGGGCGGCGGTCGCGGCCATCGAGGCCGACTTCAACCAGTACCCGATCACCTGGGGGCAGCAGTCGGTCAGGGAGGCGCTCGCCGAGAAGTACCGCAGTTGGTACGGGATGGCCGTCGATCCCGAGCGCAACATCTGTGTGACCTGCGGCGCGACCGAAGCCATGGTCGCGTCGATGATCGGGTGCGTCGACCCGGGCCAGGAGGTGATCGTGTTCGAGCCGTTCTACGAGAACTACGGCGCGGACGCGATCATCGCGGGCGCGACCCCGCGGTACGTCACGCTGCGCCCGGGGGCGGCCGCGGGGGGGTCTGGGGCAACACGGGCGCCGGGCTGGTCCTTCGACGAGGCCGAACTGGCCGCGGCGTTCGGCAACCGCACGCGCGCGATCGTGCTGAACACGCCGGGCAACCCGACCGGCAAGGTGTTTACCCGCGAGGAACTGGCCGCGATCGCGCGGCAGTGCGAGAAGTACGGGGTGCTCGCGATCACCGACGAGATCTACGAGCACATCGTCTACGACGGCGCCCGGCACATCCCGATGGCGACGATCCCCGGCATGGAGGACCGGACGATCACGATCAGCGCGCTGTCGAAGAGTTACTCGGTGACCGGCTGGCGGGTCGGCTGGGCGATCGCGCCGCCCGACCTGACCGACGCGATCCGCCGGGTCCACGACTTCGTCACCGTGGGCGCGCCGACGCCCCTGCAGGAGGCGGGCGCGGTGGCGCTGCGGCTGCCCGAGTCCTACTACCGCCGGCTGGCGGCCGACTACCTGCAGCGCCGGGACCTCATGCTGGAGATCCTGGCCGGGGCCGGGCTGGCGCCGATCACGCCCGCCGGGGCCTACTACGTCCTGACCGACGCGTCGGGCCTGGGCCTGGGCGACGACGTGGCGGCGGCGCGGGTACTGGTGCGCGGGGCCGGTGTGGCCACCGTGCCGGGCTCGTCCTTCTACTCCCGGCCCGAGCTGGGCCGTTCCCAGCTCCGCTTCTCCTACAGCAAGAAGCTGACGACGCTGCGGGAGGCGGGCCGGCGCCTGGCCCGGTTCACGGGGGGGTCTGGGGGGGCCGCCCCCCCGAGGCCAGCACAGCCCGCGGGGAACTGAACACCGGCCCGGGCCGCCGCGTTACGGCACGAAATCAGGAGGCCGGCGGCGGGGTGGGGCAGCCTGCGTCGGCCATGCCGCCCGCGCGCGGGTGCTGCGGCGAGAGCAACTCGGTGTACTGGTCATTGCCGCCCTTGAGGCCCGCGACCAGCGGCGAATGCGCGAGCGTCACCGCGCCGACGAACATGACCAGCAGCGACAGGGCCTCGAGCGGGCCCCACGCGCCGCTGGTCCGCAGGTCGTCACCGAACAGGCTCACCCCGACCAGGATGCTGGCCAGCGGGTCGACCAGGACCACGGTCGACTGGGACGCGACGATCGGGCCCGCGTGGATGGCGTTCTGGGTCAGGAACACGGCCAGCGCACCGAAGACGGCCAGCGCGTAGGTCTCCCAGTGGCGGTAGAGCATGGCCCAGTCCGAGGCCGCGTAGCCGGAGACCAGCTTGGTGCAGGCCGCGGTGAACGCGAAACTGATCGCGGCCGCGGTGCCGAACATGGCCGCCCGCCACCAGCGCGGCCCGCGCAGGGCGAGCAGGACCGAGATCGTCATGGCTGCGATGCAGGCCCCGCCGGTGACGCCCCACGCCCACGGCGGCGGGGTCAGCGTGCCCTCCACCGGGTCGGCGAAGTACAGGAAGCCGGCCAGGCCGCCGGTCAGGCAGAGGGCCCCGATCCACTCGCGCCGGCCGATGGAGAACCCGAACCAGGCGGCCAGCACCACCACCAGGAACACCAGTTCGGTAACCAGGATAGGCTGAACCTCGGACAACCGGCCCAGGTGCAGGGCGACGGCCTGGAGCAGGAATGAGATGATCATCAGGCCGAAGCCGGCCAGCCAGATCTTACGGCGCAGTGCGTACCGGATCAGGCTGAACCGCAGCGTTGTGTCCGCCGGGGCCAGTTCGATGCCCTTGCGCTGGAACACGCTGGTCAGGGCGTTCGCGAAGGCGGCGCCCAGGGCCAAGATGAATACCATTCGGGATCGCTCCCGCCCCCAAAGAGACATATGTATCATACAGCTAATATGGAGTTAGCATACAGGACGGCGTCGGGCTGAGATCGGGCACGGTGGTATGACCACGGTGGACAACGCGGCGGACAACGCCGAGGGCGGCCGGGCGGGCGCGGCCGACGCCGTCGGGACCATCGAGCTTGAGCTGATCAAGCTCGTCCGCCATCTGGAGACCTTCGCCCGGCGCGGTTCGGTGTACGCGCGCGTGGACCGGGCCGGTTACCTGGCCATGCGGATGCTCGACGGCATGGGCCCGGTGAGCACGAACGCACTCGCGCACGCCTTGCACCTGGACGCCTCGACGGTCACCCGGCAGGTCGCGGCGCTCGAGCGCAGCGGGTTCGTCGCGCGGCGGCCCGACCCGGCCGACGGCCGCTCCTCGACGATCGCGCTGACCGCGGAGGGCCGCGCGTCCATGGACGAGGTGGCCCGGCGGCGGCGGCAGGGGATCGAGAACCTGGTCGGGGCGTGGGGCGGCGGCGACCAGGCCGGCCTGGCCGCGGCCCTGGCCCGGCTCAACTCCTCGCTGAGCAGCGGATGCAGGTGCAACGGGTGCCATTGACCCGGCCGCGCGCCTCCGCCCGGTCTGGGCGGTTGCGGAGGTTTGTCGTATATTGGGGGGCCATGACCACGCGACGGGGATTCACGAGCCTGCTTGCCCGCCTGGTTCCGGTCGCCGCGGCGCTGACCGCCGCCGCGTTAGCCGGCCCCGCGCTCGACGCGCCCGCCTGGGCCCAGCCCGCGACCGCGCCGGTGACCCCGCCGGTCACCCCGTCGTGCGCCTGGCAGGCGCACTCGGCGGCCAGCGACAACGTCCTCGCGCCGGACAGCGCGGCGACCTACTATCTGCTGCCGTTCACGGCGCAGGAAGGCCTGCGCATCCGGCTTTCCGGGCGCTACCCCGACGCGCGCTACGCCTCGCTGCAGGCTTACGACGCCGGCGGCTCGCTGTTCGCCGTCAACGGCGTCAGTTCCGCGCTCACCGACTACCAGATTCAGCCCGAACGCGGCAGCGTCAACCCCTGGCAGCCCCGGGCCTGGCCGGGCCGGCGGCGGCCGGCCGCCGGCCGGTTCACCGTGACCCTGCGCTCGGATGTATCGCCGGGCCAGGTCAACACGCTGCCGCTGGCCCCGGCCGGGACCGCGGCGGGGACCGAGGGCTACCTCGCCTACCGGGTCTACCTGCCCGCGGGCGGGGACTTCTCGCGGGTGCCGCTGCCCGCCGTGACCTTCACCGCGAACGGCGTGACCGTGGCGGTGCCGACCTGCGCGGCCGGCGGCGCGAGCGCGCCGCCGGCCGGGGCGCCGGGCCTGTCCGGCGCGGTGACACACAGTGCCGCAAGGGACAGTGCCGCGACGGGCAGTGCCGCCACCGGCAGCGTGGTGTTCACCCGCGCGGCGGTGTCCAGCGGCGGCTTCCCGAACGCGGACTCCGGCTACCTGCTCGCGGTGGTCACGCCGCCGGGCAACGGCGACGTCGTCGTGATCAGGGGCCGGGCGCCGGCCTGGTCGCGGGGCTCGCACCCGTCACCCTGGCCGGCCCGCGGGGTCGACATGCGCTACTGGTCGATGTGCGACTACCTGGCCACCGCGGTAATCCCGCTGGTGGTGAACCCGCTGCCGGACGGCGCGACCGACTACGGGTGCCGCGACGACGCGCAGACCGCGCTCGACCGCCACGGCGACTACACCTACGTGGTCGGCACCGAGGCGCAGCGCGCCGCGATCGAGGCGATCCGCGGCGCCACGTTCGTGCCGTTCTCGACGGCCCAGCCGGCCACGGCACACGTCCTCCTGCTGCGCAACATGCTGCCCAGCCCCGATTTCGCGGCGGCGGCCCAGAACGTGCCGCCCGGCAGCGGCGCGGCGGGCGCGGCGCAGGTGATGGGCCCGTACTACCCCCGGGCCGCCGTCTGCCCGCTGGCCACCCTGGCCGCCAGGGGAGCGGGCGCCTGCCTGGCGGGCGCCTCCTGACGTGACGGCAGCGGACTACCCCGAGCACCTGCTCGCGCGCCAGTGCGCGCCGCCGTTCGAGGGCGAGGGGCCGTTCGCCCTGTGGCATTTCAGCGAGGACCCGTCGCTGGCCCGGTTCGAGCCCCGGGCCGGCAACGACCCGGCCGGGCCGCTGGTATGGGCCGTTGACACCCGGCACGCGCCGATGTTCTGGTTCCCGCGCGACTGCCCGCGCGGCTGCATCTGGCCGGTGGCCGGGACGACCGCGGCCGACCGGGAGCGGTTTTTCGGCCTGACCGCCGCGCGGCGCATCCACGTCATCGATGCGGCCTGGCTGGACCGGATGCGTGAATGCCGTCTCTACGCCTACCGGATGCCCGCCGCGCCGTTCCGGGCGCACGACGTGGTCGGCGGCTACTGGGTCGCCGCCGAGCCCGTCGACGCGGTCGAGCGAGTGGTGATCGACGACCTGCTCGGCCGCCACGCCCGGGCCGGGATCGAGCTTCGGGTCACGCCGTCGATCTGGCCGTTCTGGCGCGAGGTCGCCATCTCGACGATCGAGTACAGCGGCTCCCGGCTGCGCAACGCGGCCGAGGCCTCCTAGCCAGATGGGGCCCGCAGGTTCTGGGTGCCCTCAAGATCAAATCAGCGTGTTGATCACCTGCGAGCCCTTATACGCACGTGATCCTCCACGATCATGGAAGACGAGCACTCGCGGAGGGTTTCTCAGGACCCGGGCGGCGCGGTGCCGGTCACCGCGCCGCCCGCGGACATCCCGGTCAGGCCGGCGGCGGCGAGCACCTCGGCGGTGCCGCGCGGGCGGGTCCGCAGGCCGGCGGCCAGGCCGCGGGCGAGCGACGCGGCGAGGGTGCGCCGGTCCCGCGACTTCGCGAACGTGGCGGCCCAGCGCCGCAGCGTCGAGCCGCCGTACAGGACGCGCTCGGCCGGGGCCAGCGGCGGCCGGGCCCGGAGCGTCCAGACCTTGTTCCTGACCTCGTAGAAGAAGCGCGGGCCCGGATCGACGTCGGTCGAGCCGAACGCGGCGGTCTTGTGCACCACGACGCTGTCCGGGCACAGCAGGCCGGCGTGGCCGCGCAGCATCCGGGTGGTGAACTCGAAGTCGTCGTTCCACAGGAAGTAGTCGGCCTGGGGCAGGCCGCGCTGCCCGCACACGCCCGCGTCGACGAGGATCGACACGAACGACGCGGAACGGATCGGAACGCATCCGCACGCCGCGGCGGCGGCCCGTTCGCCGCGGCGGGCGAACGGCTTGGCCCGCGGGGTGTTCATGGGGTGCGGCCGCCCGTCGGTCCAGACCACCCGGCTGGCCAGCACCGCGGGCGGCTCGCCGGGATGGCGCTGCCGGGCCCGCAGCAGCGCGGCCAGCGCGCCCGGCTCGGGCACCGTGTCGTCGTCCATGAGCCAGACCAGGTCCGCGGCGCCGTCCAGGGCCAGCGCCAGGCCGGCGGCGAAGCCGCCAGCGCCGCCGGTGTTGTGCGCAAGCTCGACCAGTTCGGCCGGGGGGTAACGGTCGCGCACGGCCGCGGCCGTGCCGTCGGTCGAGGCGTTGTCGATCACGATCACGCGGTCGGGGGCCCGGGTCTGCGCCCGCACCGCGGCCAGCGCCTCGAGCAGCAGAGCCCGGCGGTTGAAGGTGACCACGACCGCGGTCACCCGGGGCGACCCGGCCGCCGCGGCCGGGTGCGCGCCGCCGGCCACGCTAGGAACGCTCCGCGGCCCGGCGGCGTTCGAGTGTGCGCCAGGCCAGGATGCGCAGCCGGCGCACGGCCGGGGAGCGGCTGCTGAGCTCGCGCACCGTCCGCTTGATCCGCGGCGAGGACGCGACCGTGGACTCGACCCGGCCGACCAGCCCGCGCGGCCCGCCCTGGGCCGGCTGCGGCCGGGCCGCGGGGCAGGCATTGTGGTACTGGTTCACGACCAGGGCCGAGGCGGCGTGCACCGCGGCGCTCAGTATCAGCTCGGGCGGGGTGTCCGCGGGGCTGGCCGACGGCTGGGCGGTGCCCGCGGGCCGCAGTTCGTCCAGGTCCCCGAGCACGTCGTACGCGGCGCCGCGCAGGCCCTCGATGAGGGCGTCCGCCTGGGCCCCGGCCCAGGCCTCCCGGCGGGCGGGCAGCACGAGCCGCTGGCCGGCCGGCCGCTCGGCCAGGGCCTGGTGCGCGACCGCCTCCTTGACGTTCCACATGTAGAACCAGTCGGGGACCTCGTCGGGCAGCACCTGGTTGAGCCGGCGCAGGAACTCGACCTCGGGCAGGCCGAGGGAGGCGTTCGGCCGGGCGCGGCTGAGGTCGACGCACCGGGGGTCGACGCCGAGCAGGGAGGCGAGGCGCTCCCAGAGCACCCCGGATCCCGACCCGCGGCCCGGGACCGTGATCACGTGCACGCGGTCGGCGGGGATCAGGCGCGACCAGATCTCCAGGATCGCCAGCGTGTCGTGTACCCGCCAGAACCACCACTGGCGCCGGTCGGGGGAGACCGACTCGGTGTCGATCACGTCGGCGAGCCAGTCCTCCCAGCCGCTGGCGTTGCGGTGCTTCACGGTTTCCTGCCACTCCGCGGGCAGCAGCGTCGCCATGTCCCGCACGGTGAGCACGACGTGCACCTCGGCCGGCTCCAGCGACCGCATGGCCCGGTCGGCCTGCGGCGCGTCGGCCGCGGAGAACAGCTCGTGCGAGACGACGGCGACCCGGGGCGCCTGCCGCGCCTGCCGGGCCAGGATGTCCCACTCGCCGGCCCAGGAACCGGCCGGGTCCGAGGCCAGCTTGGGGATGTCGCGCAGATCCTGGCTGGCCCGGTAGTGGTCCTGCGGGTGGTGACCGGGCAGCACCACGCCCTGGGCCGCCAGCTCGTCGCGGTTACGCCACATGACCTGCTGCAGGAAGGTGGTGCCGGTTTTGGGCTCGCCGATGTGCAGGAAAACCTTGGGCATCCGGGCAGCCTCACAGGTCGTGGACGACGAGTTCGCGGGTGGCGGTGCCTCACGACCCGTGGCCTGACCGGATCCTGCATGAGGCGTCCGGCTAGACGGTAACGCGCATGAACCGGGCCGCAAGCGTTCGTAAAACGATGTTCATCAACTAGTTCACCTTTGTACAGGAGACGGACCACAGGTTGTTGACCAGCACCGTTAACTTCGTCGCTGGCCTGGACCACGGGTTCGACCGGGCCTGTCCCTTCGCCCTGTGCGCTGCTCCCCGGATGGAAGGCAAGCCTGCTGCCGATGCACGAGCCGTTCACGCTGCTGGTCTCGGTGTACGAAGGTGACCGGCCGGAATACTTGCGGCGGGCGCTGCGCAGCGCGGTCGACGAGCAGACCGTGCGGCCGGACCAGGTCGTCATCGTCCGGGACGGGCCTGTGCGGGACGAACTCGCCCGCTGCCTGGACGAACTGTGCCGGCGCAGCCCGGTGCCCGTGACCTACGTCCCGCTGCCGGACAATCTCGGCCTGGGGCCGGCCCTCGACGAGGGGCTGGCCGTGAGCTGGTTTGACGTCGTCGCCCGCATGGACGCCGACGACGTGGCCATGCCGCACCGCTTCGAGGTGGAACTGCGGCTGATCGCCGACGCCGACATCGTCGGGGGCGGCCTGCTGGAGTTCGTGACCGACACCGACGACATCGTCGGGCAGCGGGTACCGCCCACCGACCCGGGCCAGATCCAGCGCTACGCGCGCATGCACGACCCGTTCAACCACCCCACGGTCATCTACCGGCGGCGCGCGGTCCTGGCCGCGGGCGGCTACGGCGCACTGCGGCTGATGGAGGACTACGCGCTGTTCGCCCGGATGCTGGCGGGCGGCGCCCGGGCCGTGAACGTGGCCGAACCGCTGGTCTACTACCGCGTCGGTGCCGAGGCGTTCAAGCGTCGCGGCGGGACCGGCCTGCTGCGCTCGGAACTGCGGCTGCAGAACCAGTTCCGGCGCGAGCGGTTCACCACGCTGGCGGAGTACCTGCGCAACGTGCTCGTCCGCGGCGGTTACCGGCTGGTCCCGTGGTGGTTCCGGCGGGCCGTGTACCGCCCGCTGGTCGCGCACTATTCCGACGGGCTGGACGCCGGGGGGGTCTGGGGGGGTCGCCCCCCCGAGGCCAGCACCGCCGAACTCGCCGCGATGACCTCGCCGGATCCTGACGTGCCTGACCGGCGGGAATGGGCCGACCCGGAGATGTCCGCGGCCGGGTTCTGGCGCGATCAGCGGCCGGCGGGCCGGTGAGCCCCGACCTGGTGGTCGTCGGGTCCGGCTTCTTCGGCCTGACCGTGGCCGAGCGGTGCGCCGCCGACCTGGGCCTGCGGGTGCTCGTGCTCGAGCGCCGCGGCCACATCGGCGGCAACGCCTACAGCGAGCCCGAGCCGCAGACCGGCATCGAGATCCACCGCTACGGCGCGCACCTGTTCCACACCTCCAACGCGCGGGTATGGGAGTACGCCAACCGGTTCACCGCGTTCACCGGCTACCAGCACCGGGTGTTCTCGGTCTACAAGGGCCGCGTCTACCCGATGCCGATCAACCTGGCCACGATCTGCGAGTACTTCGGCCGCGCGATGTCCCCGGACGAGGCCAGGGCGCTGGTGGCCGGGCAGGCCGCCGAAGTGGCGGCCGGGCAGGCGGCCAGCCTGGAGGAGCAGGCCGTGTCGCTGATCGGCCGGCCGCTGTACGAGGCGTTCATCCGGGGCTATACAGCCAAGCAGTGGCAGACCGACCCGGCCGACCTGCCCGCCGAGATCATCACCCGGCTGCCAGTGCGCTACACGTTCGACAACCGCTACTTCAGCGACACCTTCGAGGGCCTGCCGGTGGACGGGTACACCGCATGGCTGGAGCGGATGGCCGATCACCCGCGCATCGAGATCCGGCTGAACACCGACTTCTTCGACCTGCGGTCCAGCCTGTCGCCCGGAAGCGGCGTCCCCGTCGTGTACACCGGGCCCCTTGACGCCTACTTCGGCTACGCCGCGGGGGACCTGGGCTGGCGCACCCTGGACTTCGACACGGAGGTCGTCCCCACGGCCGACTTCCAGGGCACGCCGGTCATGAACTACGCGGACGAGGACGTCCCGTTCACCCGCATCCACGAGTTCCGGCATTTCCACCCGGAGCGCGACTGGTACCCGAAGGACAAGACAGTGATCATGCGAGAGTACTCGCGCGTGGCCGGGCGCGGCGACGAGCCGTACTACCCGATCAACACCGCGCAGGACCGCGAGCGGCTCCTGGCCTACCGGGACCTGGCCGACCGCGAGCCCGGGGTGTTCTTCGGCGGCCGCCTGGGCACCTACAAGTACCTCGACATGCACATGGCGATCGCCTCCGCGCTCAGCATGCACGACAACCAGCTACGTCCCTATTTCGCTGACCGCGCGGGCCGCCCGTCAGGAAATCCGGGCCATGTCTGACGGGAACGCCGCGGAGCGCTCGCTGCGCGTGCTGCAGCGGGTCGTGTTCCCGGCCGATGACTTCGACGTGGTCCCGCTGTACGTGGAGACCAATCTGGATCGCGGCGCCGGCGAACTGGCCGCCGAGATGCAGACCCTGGCCATGACCGGGAGCAAGGCGACCGCGGCCAGCATCCCGGCCGCCAGCGCGGCGGTCGGGGAGACCCAGTCCAGCATCCGGTTCGGCGCCGACGTCCCGGGCCGCCTGGCGCAGGAGGCCGGGCCGCGGCGCAGCGCGGTGGTCGAGGCCGGACGCCGGGTCTCGTTCTGCACGTACTTCAACGCGTTCCCGGCCAGCTACTGGCGCCGCTGGACCACGGTGGACGCGGTGACGCTGCGCATCCGCCTGGCCGGCGAGTCCAAGCTCGTGATCTACCGGTCCACGGCCCGCGGCCACAGCCATCCGGTCGAGACGATCGACGTCGCGTCCGACGAGCCCGAGACGATCGAGCGGACGCTGCCGCTGACCCCGTTCATCGACGGCGGCTGGTACTGGTTCGACATCGTGGCCGGCCCGGGCGGGACCACGCTGATCGAGGCCGACTGGCTGGCACTGACCGAGCCGTCCGCCGCCGGCCGGTTCAGCATCGGCATCACCACGTTCAACCGGCCCGGCGACGTGGTCGAGCAACTGCGCACGCTGGCCGACGCGACCGAGATCCACGACCTGCTCGACACGGTCTACGTCATCGACCAGGGCACGGCCCGGGCCAGCGACCACCCGGGATTCGCGGACGCGGCCAAGAACCTGGCCGACCGGCTGCAGGTCATTGAGCAGGGCAACCTCGGCGGCTCGGGCGGGTTCGCCCGGTCCATGGACGAGACCGCACGCGCGGGGCAGAGCGACTACCTGCTGATCATGGACGACGATGTCCAGTTCGACCCCGAGGGGATCGTGCGCGCGGCCACGTTCGCCGACCTGGCGCGCAAGCCGACGATCGTCGGCGGCCACATGTTCAGCATGTACGAGCGCTCGGTGCTGCACGCGTTCGCCGAGGCCGTCGCGCCCTACCGGTTCTGGTGGGGGAACGCACCGAACACCAAGAGCCGCCACGACTTCGGCCGGCGCAACCTGCGGAACACGCCGTGGCTGCACCGCCGGGCCGACGCCGACTACAACGGCTGGTGGATGTGCCTGATCCCGACCCGGCTCATCCGCGAACTCGGCCTCGCGCTGCCGGTGTTCATCAAATGGGACGACGCCGAGTACGGGCTGCGGGCCCGCGACCGCGGCTACCCGACGGTGTCGCTGCCCGGCGTGGCCTCGTGGCAGGCGCCCTGGACGGACAAGAACGACGCCCAGGACTGGCAGTCCTACTACCACCTGCGCAACCGGATCGTGGCCGCGCTGCTGCACTCCGGCCAGCGACGCGGTGGCAAGCTGCTGGCCGAGTGCCTGGAGCGGCAACTGCAGAACCTGCTGTCCATGCAGTACTCCACGGCCGCGCTGCGGCTGCTGGCCATGGAGGACGTGCTGACCGGCCCGGACCACCTGCACCGGGACATGGCGGCCAAGATGAAGCAGCTTCGGGAGCTGCGCGCGCAGTTCACCGACGCCCGGGACCAGGCTGACCTGGACAGCTTCCCGCCGCCGCGGCGCAAGCCCCCCGAGGCCGTGAAGGACTCCGCCACCCCGACCAACAAGCTCAACCTGCTGACCGCGGCGGCCAAGGGCACCGCGCGGCAGTTCAGGCCGGTGCGCAAGGGAGCCGCGCGGCGCCCGCAGATGACCCTGCCCTACCAGGACGCGTCCTGGTTCGTGCTGGTCGGCCTGGACAGCGCGCTGGTGTCGCGGGCCGACGGCACGAGCGCCGCGTGGTACCAGCGCGACCCGCGCCAGTTCCGCTCACTGAGCCGCCGCAGCCTGGCCGCGCACCGCCGGCTGCGGCGGCGCTGGCCGAGGCTGGCCGCGCAGTACCGGGCCGCGGCCCCCGAGTTCACCTCGCCGCAGAAGTGGCGGGAGACCTTTGCCGCGACGGCGGCGGACCGGGACGGCCGCCAGTCATGAGCGCGGCACCGACGGGCCAGCGGGATACGCCGTCCGGGTACGCCGACCGAGCCGGGACCGGCCCGGGCGAGGACACCCGCGCCGCGGGCTGGGTCGCCAGGTACGTGCCGGTCGGCGTCGCCGCCGCGACCATGATCGTCCTGGGCGTCTGGGGCCTGGCCCGCCAGGGCGCCATGGGCAACGACGAGGTGGTGACCCGCTGGGCCGCCATGCTCCCGCTGCCCGGCCTGGGTCACCTGCTCGAGCACACCGACATCTTCCACGGGTTCTACTACCTGCTCATGCACGGCTGGGTGGCAGTCGGCACCAGCCCCACGGTGCTGCGCATCCCGTCGGTGGCCGCGATGACGGTGGCCGTGGGCCTGGTCGTGTACCTCGGCCGCCGGCTGTCCGGGTCGGCCTGGACCGGGCTGTTCGCCGGCCTGGTCATGGCGCTGACCCCGACGATCAGCTTCTACGCGCAGACCGCCCGCTCGTACGCGATCGTGATGGTGTGCGTGCTCTGCTCCACGCTGGCCCTGGTGCGCGCGCTGGAGTCCGAGGTGGTGAGCGCGCGGATCACCCGGCGGTGGCTGGTTTACGGCGCGCTGATCACGCTGGGCGGCTACCTGAACGAGTTGTCGCTGCTGGTCCTGGCGGCGCACCTGGCCACCGTGGCGCTGTCCCGGCCGGCCCGGCGCACCGCGTTGCACTGGGCAATCACCGGCGCCGCGGGCGCGCTGCTGGTCCTGCCCGTCGTGATCATCAGCATCCGGGAGGACGCCGCGTCGTCCTGGATCACCCGGCCGACGCTGCATGACGTCGGGATCCTCTTCCACGACTACTTCGGCGCGGCCAACCTGGTCTCGGCGGGCCTGCTCGCGTGCGCGATCGTGGCGATCCTGCCCGGGGGCGGGGACCCCGCCTGGTGGCGGCGGGGCGGGATATGCCTGCCGTCGGTGGCGGCCCCGTTGCTCGTGCTGCCCGCGACGGTGGTGATGCTCGAGTCGCTGGTGGCCAAGCCGCTGTACGTCGACCGGTACGTCCTGTACGGCGAGGCCGGAGCCGCGCTGCTGTCCGGCGCCGGGATCTGCCGGATCGCGCGCTGGCTCGGGGAGCGGGCCGCCCGGTGGCGGCCGCGCCCGGCGGGCCAGCGCACAGGGCACGCGGTGAACACAGCGACCGCCGTGACCGGGATCGCCGGCGTGGCCGCGTGCGCGTGCGTGCTGGTCCTGCAACTCGCGCCGCAGCACCGGGCCCGCACCCCGCAGAGCCGCCAGTTCGACTACGGCACCCCGTCCCGCTTCATCGGGGCGAACCAGCGGCCCGGCGACGGCGTGCTGTTCTTCAACACCTTCTACCGCAAGGCCGAACTGGGCTACCCGCAGGACTTCCGGGACATCGACGACTTCGCGCTGGCCATGTCCCCGGCCCGGTCCGGCACGCTCAACGGCCACAACAAGCCGGTCTCGCAGATCCGCCCGCTCATGCTCGGCTACCACCGGATCTGGGTCGTCGGCCGGGCGCCGTCGGCCCAGGTGTCCTCCCCGGCGATCAGGGGCGAGGGCGAACTCCTGATGAGCCGGTTCCGGCTCGCCCTCGAGCGGCACTTCAAGGGCATCGTGGTCACCCTGTGGATCCAGCGCTGAACTAGCGCTCGCGGGTCGGCACGACCAGGCCGGACTCGTACGCGGTGACCACCGCCTGGACGCGGTCGCGCAGGCCGAGCTTGGCGAGCAGGCGGCTGACGTGGGTCTTGACCGTGTCCTCGGTCACGGTGAGGCGGGTGGCGATCTCGGTGTTGGACAGGCCCTCGGCGACGCGGCGCAGCACCTCGGTTTCGCGCGGGGTCAGCGCCGCGAGTGATGACGGCGCGGCGGCAGCCGCGGGCGGCTGGATCCGGGCGAACTCGCTGATCAGGCGCCTGGTGACGCCCGGGGCGAGCAGTGCGTCCCCGGCCGCGATGACCCGCACCGCGTCATAGAGCTGGCCGGCGGTGGCCTCTTTGAGCAGGAACCCGCTTGCGCCGGCGCGCAGCGCGTCGAAGACATACTCGTCCAGGTCGAAGGTGGTGAGGATCAGCACCCGCGGCGCCTGGTCGTCGAGCGTGAGCTGCCGTGTCGCCTCGATGCCGTCCGTGCCGGGCATCCGGATATCCATCAGGACCACGTCGGGGCGGAGCTCGCGGCAGGCCAGCACCGCCTCCGCGCCGTCCCCGGCGGTCCCGAGCACGTTGAAATCAGGCTGCGTGCTGAGCATCGCGGCGAATCCGGTGCGCACGACCTCGTGGTCGTCGGCCACGACGATGCCGATCATGCGAGCTCCGGCTTGGCGGGCAGCGTGGCCTCCACGAGGAACCCGCCACCCGGGGCCGTGGCCGTGCGCAGCGACCCTCCGGCCGCCGTGGCGCGCTCGCGCATGCCGGTCAGCCCGTGTCCCGGGCTGCCCGCACCGTTCTGGCCGTTCCCGGCCGGGTGGCCGGCGGGCGGGCCGGGGCCGTTGTCCCGCACCTGCAGCAGCAGCGTGCCCTCGCCGTAGCGGAGTTCGACGTCGACGGCGGTGCCGGGCGCGTGCCGCCGGGCGTTGGTGAGCGCCTCCTGCACGATCCGGTACGCGGCGAGTTCGACGCTCGGGTCGAACGCGGCGACGGGGCCGGACACGATCAGCCGCGCGCCCGCGCCCGAGGTCTCCCGCGCGGCGTCGATCAGCTCGGCAAGCTGCGGCAGGCCGGGCTGCGGGTGCCGGGCGGCCGCGCCGCCGGCGTCCTCGCGGAGCACGCCGAGCAGGCGCCGCATCTCGGTGAGCCCGGCCCGGGCCGTGCCGGCGATCTCGGCGAGCCGCTGGGTGCCCGCGGCCGGCAGGCCGGGGGTGGTCTCCCGCGCCGTCTCCGCCTGCACCGCGATCATCGAGATGTAGTGCGCGACGACGTCGTGCAGCTCGCGGGCGATGCGGGCGCGCTCCCCGCGCGCCATGTGGTCGGCCAGGGTGCCCGCTATCACCTCACGGGCGGTGGCCTGCCGCGCCGCCTCGCCGCGTGCCCGCTGGGCGATCCCGGCCCAGGCCGCCGCCGGGACCAGCGCGACCAGCAGGATGGCCGGGACCCTGGCGCGCCCGTCGAGCGCGAGCACGAGGAACGGCACGGCCAGCCCGCAGGCCAGGACGGGGGTGGGGTCCCGGCGGTCTGCGCCGGCCAGCGCCAGCCCGGCGTCCCCGGAAACGCCCTGGTAGCCGAGCCGGTAGCTCGCGATGACCTGTGCGGCGAGCCCGGCCACGGTCAGCGCGCCGGAGCCGAACACCGCCAGCGACACGGTGCTGGCCGCCGTGATGGCGGCCGCGGCCGCGGCCGGGCGCAGGAAGATCAGCGGCACTGTGACGGCCAGGGCGAGCAGGCACAGCGATACGGCGTCGCCGGGGGTGCGCCCGGGTGCCGTGTGGCCGGCGTGGACGGCGGTGACCATTGTGGCCTGGGCGGCGGCCTGGCCGAGCGCGGCCAGCGCCAGCACCGTCCCGGCGATCGCCAGCGCGTGCGGGGCCGAGGCGAGCCGCTGCGTCCATCCCGTCGCCATGCACTCATTGTTCCCCGCGGCCCGGGCCAGCCGCGTCCCCGGACCGGGGACTCCTAGCCGTCGTCCGCAAGAGTGACACCGGGCGGGAACGTCACCCGCGAGGATGGCGCTGAAGACGGTTCCCCGGCGTGACGATCCCCGCCGGGCCCGGTCCCTACGCTGGCGGCCATGGAGACAGCCATTGAAGTCGCCGGGCTGGCCAAGCGGTTCGGCGCGGCTCAGGCGCTCGACGGGATGACGTTTTCTGTCCGTTACGGCCAGGTCACTGGCTTTGTCGGGCCCAACGGGGCCGGGAAGTCCACCACGATGCGGGTGATACTCGGCCTGGACGCGGCCGACGAGGGCACCGCCCTGGTCGGCGGGCAGCCGTACCGGTCGCTGCGGCACCCGCTGAGCCATGTCGGCGCGCTGCTGGACGCCTCCGCGCTGCAGCCGAGCCGCAGCGCGCGCAATCACCTGCTGTGGCTGGCCCACTCGCAGGGGCTGGGCGCCGGGCGGGTCGATGAGGTGATCGAGCAGGCCGGGCTGCAATCGGTCATCCGCCGCAAGGCCGGCGGCTACTCCCTGGGCATGCGGCAGCGGCTCGGCATCGCCGCCGCGCTGCTCCGCGACCCGCCGGTGCTGATGATGGACGAGCCCTTCAACGGCATGGATCCCGAGGGCATCGTCTGGATGCGCGGCTTCCTGCGCGCGCTGGCCGCCGAGGGCCGCGCCGTGCTCGTCTCCAGCCACCTGATGGGCGAACTGCAGGACACCGCCGACCACCTCGTGGTGGCGGGCCGGGGAAGGGCCATCGCCGACGCCGGCGTGGAGGACCTGATCGCGGCCGCGTCCGGTGACCGGGTCCGGCTGCGCACCGCGGCGCGCGGCGACGCGACGACGGTGCTGGCGCACGCGGGGGCAAGGGTCGCCATGACCGGCCCTGACCTGCTCATCGTCTCGGGTCTACCCGCTGACCGGGTGGTGGCGGCGCTCACGGGCAGCCGCGTCCCGTTCGCCGAGGTATCCGCGCACCGGGCGACTCTCGAGGAGGCGTACATGGAACTCACCAGGGACGCGGTGGAATTCAGCGCCGCCCCGGCGGCCGGAGGAGCGGCGCGGTGACCACCATCACGAAATACCGCTCGCCCGTCCAGGGCGGGAGCGACGGCTTCGGCCAGCTTCTGCACGCGGAGTGGACCAAGTTCTGCACGGTGCGCGGCTGGGTCATCGGCCTGATCGTCGCGATCCTGGTCACGGCCGGGATCGGGCTGTTCCTCGTCGCGGCCACCGGGAACGTCTCCTGCGGGGCTTCGACTGCGGGCGGGTCGCCGCAGCACGTACAGCACGGCGCGGCGGCCTGCGGGCCGCCCGCTCTCCTGCTGGGGCCGGGCGGCGAGCCGGTGACCGACAGCTTCTACTTCGTGCGCCAGCCGCTCGCCGGGAACGGCAGCATCACGGTGCGGGTGACCTCGCTCACGGGCCTTCCCCCGGGCCCGACGCAGCCCGGCCTCATGCCGTGGTCCAAGGCCGGGATCATCATCAAGCAGGACCTCAGCCGGGGCTCGGCGTACGCGGCGATGATGGTCACCGGCGGCAACGGGGTGCGGATGCAGTGGAACTACACGGGCGACACGCCCGGCCTGTCCGGTGCCGTCTCGGCGG
>DATAVV010000147.1:0-3241 GCA_036267555.1 Streptosporangiaceae bacterium
CGTGGCGTTCACCGACAGCGCCGGGCTGATCTCCCTGGCCGTCAACGCGGGCGACGCGGCCCAGCAGCTTGGCCTGCCGCCCGGGGCCCATGTGCGGCTATCGGTGGCCCGCCCGGCCTGACCGCAGTAGCCTGTCCAGCCTGTGGACAGACAGTACGTAACCCACGTGAAGATGGCAGAATACGGGTAACCGCACGGAAGGCAAGGACCGCGTGCCGCTCAGGTTCCCGCGCCCGGTAGTAACCACCGTAGCCATCGGCCTGGTAGCCGCATGGGCCGCGTTTGGCAGCGTCCCGGCATTCGCCGACGGGGTGCGCCAGAACGAGTGGTGGCTCGATGGCCTGCACGTGACCCAGGCGCAGAAAACGACACAGGGCTCGGGCGTGACGATCGCCCTGCTGGACACCGGCGTGGACCCGAGCCAGGCCGACCTCAGCGGGTCGGTGATCTCCGGGCCGGACTGCATCACGGGCGCCAAGTGCGCGTCGAAGCCCTCGACGTTCGCCGGGATCCACGGGACCGCGATGGCCAGCCTGATCGTGGGCCACGGCCACGGCTCGGGGAACTCCAGCGGGATCCTCGGCGTGGCCCCGGGCGCCCGGGTGCTGTCGGTCCAGGTGACCCTGGACAGCACCAGTTCGCAGGCGTCCGATGCGGGCGTGACCGCCAGGCTGCCCGACGCGATCGCCGCCGGGATCAACTACGCGGTCAGCGCCGGAGCCCAGGTGATCGACCTGCCGCTGGACCCGGGCCAGTCGACAGGCGCGCTCGCCGCCTCGTCGTCCTCCGCTGGCTCCGGCTCTCCGGCCGCGGGGACCTCCACGGCGGGCCAGGCCGAGCAGGCCGCGGCCGGCGGCAGTGACGCCGAGCGCACCGCCGTGGCGAAGGCGCTCAGCAAGGGCGTGGTCCTGGTCGCCCCGGCCGGCGACAACGGCGCAGGCAACGACAGCCAGAACTTCCCGGCCGCCTACAGCGGCGTGATCGCCGTGGGCGCGTTCGACAAGAACTTCGTCAAGGCCCCGTTCACCAGCCACCAGGGCTACGTGGCGCTGACCGCCGCGGGCAACGGGATGACCACGGCCACCCCGACCGGTTACACCTCGGTCAGCAGCACCGCCGCGGCCAGCGCGGTCGTCACCGGCATCGCGGCGCTGATCAAGTCGCAATACCCCGAGCTCACGCCCGCCCAGGTCACTCAGGCTCTGACCAGCAGCACGAGGTTCCATTCGGCCGACTCCACGCGCGGCTCGGGGCACGGCGCCGCCGACGCCGCCGACGCGCTGGCCGCGGCGGCGAAGATCGCGAAGCCCGGCCTGGCCCGGGCCGGAGCCGGGGCCGTGACCAGGGCGCTGCCCGGCACGCCTTCGGTGCCATTCGTCGACGAGAGCCTGGCGCCCAAGATCGAGCGGGACGCGTTCATCTCGCTGGCCCTGCTCGTCGTGCTGCTGCTGCCGGTCGGCGGCTACGCGCTCATGCTGCGGCGGCGCCGGCACGCCCGCGCGCAGGCCAGGGCCGAGCGCGAGCACGTCAACCGTGCGTCGCGGGCCCCCGCCCCCGACACCCGCGCGGACCAGATGCTGGAGTTCTTCTCCACGCCGGCTCCCGCGCCCCAGCCTCCGCCCGCGCGCGGCTCCCGCGCCCCGGCCAGTTCCGGTGGCGCCGCGGCCCGCGGCGGCGCCGGTTACGCCCGCAGCGTCGGCAGCTTCGTCGGCTCCGGCCGGCCGCCCGCTGGCGCCTTCGGCGCACCGCCCGGCGGGAGCTTCGGTGGTGACCTCGGCGGCCAGATCCCGCGCTCACCGCTGGCCCCGGTGCGGGCCAGCACCCCCCGTCCCAAGGTCACGGGCACCCCGCCGTGGGAGCCGGCGCCCCAGCCCGACACCGAGCTTCCGTGGGCCACCAGCCCGGCCCCGTCGGTGGGACGGCGGCCGCCTGTCCAGCAGAACCTGTCAGCACCCCCGTCCGAGTCGATCTGGAAGCAGACCGGCGACGAGGCCCAGGAGGCGGTCGAGGGCGAGGGCGACGCCTCCCGCGAGATCTACGTGTGGAACCCCGGCGCGAACACCGACACGTTCCCGAGCGTCCCGCGCGACAACAACGGCAAGAACAGCAACGGCTAAGGGTGGGCGCCCCGGGTGGTGGCCTGGGCCGCGGCCGCGAGTTCCTCCTTGCGCACCGACGCGTAGACCGGCACGTACTCCTGGCCGGACAGGGCCTGGATGGCCTTCATCACGTCATCGGCGATCGCGCGGCGCTGCCGGGCCGCCGAGGGCAGGTCCTGGTAGGCCTCGAAGGTCATCGGCTTGCCGATGGTGATCCCGATCTTGGCGATCCGCGGGATCTTCTGCCCGGGCGGCAGCACGCGATCGGTTCCCGACATGGCCACGGGGATCACCGGCAGGCCCGAGTTCATCGCCAGCCAGCCGATGCCCACCCGGCCCCGGTACAGCCGGCCGTCCGGGGACCGCGTGCCTTCGGGATAGATGCCGAACAGCGCGCCCTCCCGCAGCAGGGCGAGCGCCGCCTCCAGCATGTCCTGGGCGGCGCGGGCCCCGGCCCGGTCGACCGAAAGCTGCTTGGTGGCGCGCAGGTACGCGCCGGCGGCCCGGTCGATCAGCCGGGTCCCGGTGAAGTATTCGGCCTTGGCGGCGAAGGTGACCGGCCGGTCGACCATCAGCGGCAGGAACACCGAGTCCACGATCGACAGGTGGTTGGACGCCAGGATGGCGCCACCCGAAGCCGGGATGTGCTCGCGCCCGATGACCTCCGGCCGCCACAGCCCGCGCAGAAGCGGCCCGGCGAGAACCCGAGACACCCGATATTGCACTGGCCCTCCCGCTATCGCTTGTTCGCGGCAGTCACAGGTTAGCCCGGCGACGGCGATGCGTTAGTGCCTGGCTAGCGGGTCACCAGGCAGAAAGGATGGCCGTCCGGTTCGCGCCGGCCTCGTCGTCCGCCAGATCATGGTGACCGGTAGCGTGCGGGTTGTGGAACATACCCGACTTGGCCGGACCGGCCTTCAGGTCTCCCGCCTGTGCCTGGGCACGATGACGTTCGGGCTGCAGTGCGACGAGCCGAGCTCAGCCGCCATCCTCGACCGCGCCGCCGAGGGCGGCATCGACTTCCTCGACTCGTCCGACGCCTATCCCCTGGGCGGCGACCTTTCCACCAGGGGCGCGACCGAGGAAATCCTCGGCCGCTGGCTGCGCGGCAAGCGGGACCGTTTCATCGTCGCCACCAAGTG
>DATAVV010000148.1:0-8622 GCA_036267555.1 Streptosporangiaceae bacterium
TTCCCGGCACCCAGGACCGGGCCGGGCCCGCCGGAGCCGGCCGCCGCGCCGTCCCGGGCCGCCGCCTCCGCGGCGCTCGGCCAGGAATCGCCCACCGGTTCCTCGTGCCGGTACCGGCGCGACCTGAGCATGTTGAGCGACACCCGCGCGACCACGGTCGTCAGCCAGCCGCCGAGGTTCCGCACCTCGCTGGTATCGGCGCCCGTCAGCCTCAGCCAGGTGTCCTGCACCGCGTCGTCGGCGTCGGACGTCGAGCCGAGCAGCCGGTAGGCCACCGCCCGCAGGTGATCGCGGTGCTCCTCGAACGCCGCTGCCAGCCAGTCGTAATCGGTCATCGTCACGTTCCCTCGCTGCCAGGTCTCACCACCCTGACACCTGGCCGCCCGCAGATGTGACATGCGGGGCCGGCCGGGCCCCGCAGCCCGGAGTCAGCGAGCGCGGAAAGAGAAAGGCATGAGGTAGCCGAGCCGGGCCCGGGCCGGCGGGCCGGCCGGGCGGATCCCGGGCGCGCAGATGACGTCGACGGCATCCGGCAGGGCCGGGCTGGCCGGCGGCGGCTTGCGGGCGGGCAGCGTGAGCGTGACCCGCAGTCCGTGGGGCTCGTTGAGCGTGGCCTGCGCGTGGCCGTCGTGGGCGGCGGCGATCGCGGCCACGATGGCCAGCCCCAGGCCCGAACCGGAACGCCGGGACGGGGCACCGCCGCGGAAGAACCGGTCGAAGATGCGCGGAAGCTGGTCCGGCGGAACGCCCGGGCCGTCGTCGCTGACCCCCACGACCACCTCACCGTCGCGCTCGGCTGCGGTGATGGTGGCGGCCGCGCCCTCGGGGGTGTGCGAGGCCACGTTGGCGAGGACGTTGTCGACGGCCCGGCGCAGCAGTTCCTCGTCCCCCGTGACCTCCAGGCCGTCGGTGATGTCGCAGTGCCAGGCACGCCCCGGATGGGCGGTACGGGCGCGCTGCGCGCATTCGGCGGCCAGGTCGCTGACGCTGACCGGTTCGCGCTGCTGGCCGGGGTGCTGATCGAGCCGGGCCAGCCGGAGCATGTCGTCCACCAGCCCGCCCATCCGCTGAGCTTCCAGGGTGATGCGGCGCATCGCCTCGTCGACCTGGCCGCGTTCGGGCAGCGCCCCTTGCTGGTAAAGCTCGGCGTTGGCGCGCAGCGAGGCGAGCGGGGTGCGCAGTTCGTGGCTGGCGTCGGCGAAGAACCGGCGGGTCGCCTCCTGGCTGGCCTCGCGCTCGGCCACGAAGTCCCCGATGCGGGTCAGCATCCCGTTCAGCGCCTCGCCGAGACGGCCTACCTCGGTGCGCGGATCCTGGGCTCCGACCCGGTCGGTGAGGTCACCGGCGTTGATCTTGTCGGCCTGGCCGGCCATCACCTCGACCGGCCGCAGGCCGCGGCGCATCACCCAGGCCGCACCCCCGGCAGCGGTCAGCCCGGCCGCCGCCGACCCGATGACCAGGATCAGCTCGAGCTGATCAACGGTCCGGTTGATGTTATCCATGCTCGTCGTGGCGTAGGCGACGCCGACCCCGGGGAAGCGCGTGGCCATCAGCCGCACCTGGTCCTGCCCGTCGGCGCTGGGCACGGTCACCGCCTGCTGGTGCTCGGCCAGCGCCGTCAGCATGGGCCGGCGGGCCTGAGGCAGCCGGGGGATGAGGCTGCCGTTGCCGCCGACCATCACCGCCGGCTTCTGGCCCGACACGGTCGCGACGAAGAACCTGCCGAGCGCGCCCGGCAGAAACGCCACGGGGCCGTCGATGATCTTGCGCGGGGTGACCCCGGCAAAGCGGCCGGGCGGCGGCGTCACACTAGGGTTTGTCGCCTTGACCTCCCCCGGCTTCTGGGTGTGCAGCGAGCGCTGCCAGTTCGGGAAGCTCGTCACCCGGTACTCGGCGAGAACGGCCCGGAGCTGGTTGTCCGTCTGGTTCACCAGGTAGCCGCGCAGCGCGGTGACCGCGGCGACATCGAAGGCGACGAGCGCGACCAGCGTCACACCCAGAACCCCGAGCAGGACCCGGGTCCGCAGCTTGGCCCGGCGGGCCCGGGTCAGTTGCGTTCTGATCGCGGTGAGCGAGGGCGGGCGAAGGCTCATCTTCATCGTCACTCCCGGGGCAGGCGGAGGCTGTAACCCACCCCGCGCTGGGTGTGGATCACCTCGGGACCGTAAACGGCCAGTTTGCGCCGCAGGTACGCGACGTAGGTCGCGACCACGGTGCTGGAGCCGCCGAAGTCGTAGTCCCACACGTGGCCGAGCAACTGGGCCCGGGTCAGCACCCGGCCGGGGTGCAGCATCAGGTAGCGCAGCAGCCGGAACTCGGTCGGCGACAGCTCGATCGGGTGCCCGGCCCGGCGGACCTCGTACGAGTCCTGGTCCAGTTCGATGTCGGCGAACGTCAGCACCGGGCCGCCCAGGCCGTCCCGGCGGGTGCGGCGCAGCACGCTGCGGATCCGGGCGGCCAGTTCCTCCAGGCCAAACGGCTTGGTCATGTAGTCGTCCCCGCCGAGGGCGAGCCCGCTGACCTTGTCGTCCTGGGTGTCCCTGGCGGTCAGGAAGATCACCGGAACCCAGGACCCGTCCCGGCGCAGCCGCCGCACCACCTCGAAACCGTCGGTGTCGGGCAGCATCACGTCGAGCACGATGAGGTCGAACGGCC
The DNA here is from genome assembly GCA_036267555.1 of Streptosporangiaceae bacterium. GTDB lineage: Bacteria > Actinomycetota > Actinomycetes > Streptosporangiales > Streptosporangiaceae > JASHPR01. The sequence continues at coordinate 2,656 of DATAVV010000148.1, forward strand.
GTTCCCGGGCCAGCCGCAGCGCGTCGGTGCCGGACTCCGAGGTGGCTACCTCGAAGCCAAGGAACGTGAGCGACGCGGCGACCGCGTCGCGCAGGAACGGTTCGTCGTCGACCACCAGCAGCCGGCCGTGGTCGGCGGCCGGGGCCGCCGCCGGTTCAGCCATGGCGCCTCCCTTGCCCGCGACCATCCGATCAGGACAACGGTAATCCCGGGTGTGACCTGCGTGTGAATTTCATGCGAGTGCGCTCGCGGCGCAGCTCACATCGAACTCACACGCGATCCGCGCGGTTGTCCGATTCCCGCCATCCAGGCTGCTGCACGGAAAGCTCGTTCGCTCCATTCACAATTAAGGGCCGATTCCCGATGAACATTAAGAGCGGATTCCCGGCAAACGAACCGCCCGGCCCCGGCCGCCGGCGGCGGATGGGCCTGCTGGCCGCCGCGCTGGCCGCCGGCACACTGCTGGCGGCGTGCGGCGGCGGCTCCCCTTCGGCCGCGCCAGGCCCCGGCAAGGGACCGATCACCAGCCAGGAGCTGGATGCCTTCGCCAAATGCATGCGCGATCACGGCCTGCCGAACTTCTACTTCGTCAGCACCAGCAGCAGCGCCGGCACGGCCCTTGTTAACAAGAACGACTCGATAAAGATTCTCCAGTGGGTCGCCCCGGCTGATTCCAGTTCGCCGCAGTTCCAGTCGGCGATGAAGGCCTGCCGGCACCTGCTCCCGCTACCCCATTTCAGCCAGGCCCAGGTGCAGGCACAGCTTCGCAGCCTGGACCAGCAGGCCGCGTGCATGCGGGCCCACGGCTACCCGGACTACCCCGACCCCGTGGCGCAAAGCGGCGGGATCTTCAGCCCGCCCCTGCCGGCCGACATCCCCACCGACTCACCGCAATACCAGTCCGCGGTGCGGGCCTGCTGAGGCTGATCAGCCATGAAAGGCAGCCAATTGAACGACAGGAACGGTTTCAGCCGCCGACGTCAGGCGGGACCGGGCCGCGTGCCGGCCATGGCCGTCCTGGCCGCGGCCGCGCTGCTGGCCGCGGCCTGCGGCGGGGGTTCACCTTCGGCGGCGCCGAGCACCGGCAAGGGGCAGATCACCAGCCAGACGCTGGATGTCTATGCCAGATGTATGCGCGATCACGGCCTGCCGAACTTCTACTTCTCCCGCCAGGGGAGTAGTTCAGCCTCGGGTCTTGCCAACGCGATAAAACTCGGCCCGTGGGTCGCTCCGGTTGACCCCACCTCGCCGGCGTTTCCGGCGGCGCAGAAGGCCTGCCGCCCCCTGCTCCCGATACCGGTCCCGAGCCAGGCCCAGGTCCAGGAGCGGCTTCGCGCCCTGGACAAGCAGGCCGCGTGCATGCGGTCGCACGGCTACCCGGACTACCCCGACCCGACGGCGCGAAGCGGCGTGATCATCAGCCCCGACCTGCCGGCCGACATCCCCACCAGCTCACCGCAGTTCCAGTCCGCGCTGCAGGCGTGCAACAAGGGCTGACCGGCCGCGTGGGTTGCCACGGCGCCCCGCCGCCGCGTTAAAGAGAAAAGAGATTGGCATGAACGAGAGGACCGGGGCCGGTCGCCGGGCCCCGTCGGTAGTGGGGCGCGCGGGCGCGGCGGCGGCGCTGGCCGCGGTCGCCCTGCTCGCCGCGGGCTGCGGTGGCGGCTCGCACGGGGCTGGGTCGGGCGCCAGCCCGGGCCAGGGGCGGCTGCAGCAGCTATCGGCCTTCGCCCAGTGCATGCGCGGCCACGGGGAGCCGGGCTTCTACCTCGAAAACCGGGCGAACGTGCCGAGCCCGAGCCCGGGCTCAGCCGTCCTGAGCTTCATGGGCTACCTCGTCCCCGGCGTCAGCCCGCGAACGGCCCAGTTCGCCGGGGCCATGAAGGTGTGCAAGCACCTGCTGCCGGGGGGCGGCCAGAGTGAGACGACGCAGCAGCAGATCGAGGCCCAGGTCAAGTTCGCCCAGTGCATGCGGGCGCACGGCTACCCGGACTATCCCGACCCCGATGTCCAGAACGGCCAGGTGATCGAGAAGCCGCTGCCGAGTGACATCGACACCTCCTCACCGCAGTTCGAGAAGGCGCAGAACACATGCAACGCCGCCTCGTAGTCGTGCTGGCCGGAGCGGCCCTGCTCGCCGGGGCGTGCGGCGGCGGCGGTTCGCGCCTCGCCGGGGCAGGCGCGAACTCGGCTCAGCCGATCGCCGTGGTGCTCAATGCCTTCGCGCAGTGCATGCGCAACCACGGCGAGCCGGATTTCCATTTCGTCCGGGTCAGCCCGGGCGCGCCGCCCAGTCCCTCCACCACGCCGGAACTGATCGACCACGGCTGGACCTCCCAGGGCGCCGGGCCCAGCCTGGCTCAGTTCCAGACGGCCAATCAGGCCTGCCGGTCCATATTCCCTGGCACCCAGCCGGACTCGGCGGAGCAGCACCAGCAGTTCCTCAAGGGCCTGGCGACCGCCAGGTGCATGCGGGCCCACGGCTACCCGGACTGGCCCGATCCCCAGCAGGGCAACGGCGGCAACTTCCAGTACGTGCCGACCGGCGCCGACACCCACTCGCCGCAGTTCCAGGCGGCCGCGAAGAAGTGCGGCGTGAGCCTGCCGCCCGGCGCATGACCGCCGCAGCGCCTCAGGCCGCGGACGAGCTATCCGAAAGGGATAACCAGATGAACCAGAACACTACCGGAGGCCGACGGCGCTGGATGGTGGCCGGGGTCGTGGTCGTGCTGGTCGTGGCGGCCGGCGGGGCAGCCCTGGCCACCGGAGCGGTGGGCGGTTCTCCCGCCGCGTCGGGGGCCGGCGCCAGCAGCGGGTACTCGACCGGGACCGCGACGGTGACGCGCCAGACGCTGACCAGCCAGACGCAGGTCACTGCCACGCTGGGCGACGGCGGTTCGTGGAACGTGACGGTGCCTTCGGGCGGTTCGTCCGCGGCGTCCTCGCCCGCGGCGGGCGGCGGGTCGGGCACGCTGACCTGGCTGCCCGCGGCCGGGCAGGTGATCCGGCAGGGCCACGAGATCTACGCCGTGTCCGGCAGCGCGGTCGTGCTGCTGTACGGCGCGGTTCCGGCCTACCGCGACCTGTCCGAGGGGATGACCGGGGCGGACGTGACCGAGCTGAACACCGACCTGGTCACGCTCGGGTACGCGACCAGCGCCGCGCTCGGGCCCCGCTCGGGCTGGGACTACTACAGCGCCGAGACCGCATACGCGGTGGAACTGCTGCAGGCCAAGCTGGGCCTGACCGAGACCGGGACCCTGACGCTGGGCGAGGCCGCGTTCCTGCCCGGCCCGGCGCTGATCACCGGCCTGGGCACGACCACCGTGCTGGGCGGCCCGGCCACGTCAGGATCGGTCGTGCTGACCGCGTCCTCGACCACTCCCGTGGTGACCATCGACCTGGACGCCTCGCAGCAGTCGGAGGTCAAAGACGGCGATTCGGTCAGCATCACGCTGCCCGACGGCAGCACCACCTCCGGGACGGTCACGCAGGTGAGCCGGGTCGCCTCGGCGTCATCGTCGTCGGGCAGTTCCGGCAACTCCCAGAACAGCTCGTCGAACGGTTCGCAGAGTGGTTCGGCGGCCACGATTGCCGTGCTGGTCTCCCTGACCCACCCGAAGGACGCCGGGACGCTCAACCAGGCCCCGGTCACGGTGACGATCACCACCGCGAGCGTGCCGGACGCGCTGACCGTGCCGGTCGACGCGCTGCTGGCCGAGTCGGGCGGGGCGTACGCGGTGGAGGTAACCGGGCCGGGCGGCCATCACCTGGTCAGGGTGACCCCGGGCCTGTTCGACGACGCCGCCGGGCTGGTGCAGGTCAGCGGGAACCTGACCCCCGGCCAGCACGTCGTGGTGCCGGGCATATGAGCGCCTCGCCGCAGGCCGGCCGGCTGGCCGGGCCGGGCCGGCCGCCGGAAGCCGGGCCGGTGCTGGAACTGGCCGACGTGACCAAGGTCTACCCCGGCTCCCCGCCGGTGTCCGCGCTGCGCGGCGTGAGCCTGAACGTATCGGGCGGGGAGCTCCTCGCCGTCCTCGGCCCGTCCGGGTCGGGGAAGAGCACGCTGCTGCACCTGGCGGGCACCCTGGACCGGCCGACCAGCGGCGTCGTGCGGGTCACCGGGCTGGACGTCGCCACGCTGGGCGACCGGGCCCTGGCCGGCCTGCGGGCCTCGCAGATCGGGTTCGTGTTCCAGCAATTCTTCCTGGCCGAGCACGCGACCGTGCTGGACAACGTGGCCGATGGGCTGCTGTACGCGGGGGTGGGCATCGCGGCGCGGCGCGAGGCCGCCGCCGCCGCGCTGGACCGGGTCGGGCTCGGCCACCGGCTTCGCGCCCGGCCGACGCAGCTCTCCGGCGGGGAGCGCCAGCGGGTGGCGATCGCCCGCGCGGTGGCCGGGACGCCCGCGATCGTGCTGGCCGACGAGCCGACCGGCAACCTCGACCAGGCCACCGGCGCGTCGATCCTCGCCCTGCTCGCCGGGTTGAACGCGGGCGGAACCACGATCATCGTGATCACCCACGACGAGGCGGTCGCGGCCAAGACGCACCGCCAGGTCCGGATGCTGGACGGCCGGATCGTCTCGGACACAGGCGCCGAAATCGGAGGTATCCGATGACCCCGACCGCGGCCCGGCTGCGGCTGACCGACCTGGCCCGGCTGGCCGGGGTGGGCTTGCGCACCCGGAAGCTGCGCACGGCACTGTCGGCGCTGGGCATCACGATCGGGGTCGCCGCGATCGTGGCGGTGCTGGGCCTGTCGTCCTCCTCGGCGGCCGGGCTGAACGCCGAGATCGCGGCGCTGGGCACCAACCTGCTCACCGTGCAGCCCGGTAACAGCTTCAGCGGCGCCACCGCGGAGTTGCCGCTCGCGGCGCCGGGGATGATCAGCCGCCTGCCCGGTGTCTACGCCGTCCAGGACACCGGCTCGGTCAACGACGTCAACGTCTACCGCAGCCCGTTGATCCCCGCGGTCAACACCAACGCGCTCAGCGTGGACGCCACGAGCCTCGGCCTGCCCGCCGCCGCCGGGACGTCCGTCGCCGAGGGCGAGTTCCTCAACGCCGCGACCCGCGGCGAACCGGTGTGCGTGCTCGGCGCGGCCGCGGCCCAGTTGCTGGGCATCGACCGGGTCTTCCCCGGCGAGCGGGTCTGGGCCGGGAACATGTGGCTGTACGTCGCCGGGATACTCAAACCGGACGTGCTGTCCCCTGACGTCGACTCCAGCGTGCTGGTCGGCTACCCGTTCGCCGAGAAGTACTACGGCTTCGACGGGCACCCGACCACGATCTACGTCAAGGCGACCGATTCCCGGGTGAACGCGGTGGACAACCTGCTCGGCGCGCAGGCCGATCCGGAGGATCCCAGCAGCGCCGACGTCTCGCAGCCATCGTCCGCCCTGGTGGCCCAGGCCGACGCGAAGGGCGCGTTCAACACGCTGTTTCTCGGCCTGGGCGCGGTCGCCTTGCTGGTCGGCGCCATCGGGGTGGCCAACATCATGGTCATCGCGGTGCTGGAACGCCGCAGCGAGATCGGCCTGCGCCGGGCGCTCGGGGCCACCCGCGGCCACATCCGGATCCAGTTCCTGTCCGAAGCGGTCGCGCTGGGCCTGGCCGGCGGGGCCGCCGGGATCGCCGTCGGAGCGGCCGCCACCGCGATCTACGCCCACGCCAAGGGCTGGGCCGTGGTCGTGCCCGCGCAGGCGTGGGCGGGCGGGCTGGCCGCCGCGGTGCTGATCGGCGCCCTGGCCGGGTTGCTGCCCGCGCTCAAGGCCGCCCGGCTTTCCCCCACCGAAGCACTGTGGACGCTGTGACCCGGCCCGCCCCTCTGTGATGGATTAGGGCCAGCCGGCGGCGGGGACTTGGGCCGGGGCGGTGAGGATCTGGCCGGTGCGGGCGGCGAGGGCCTCGGTTACCTGGTCGGTGCCGCGCCATTCGGCGGCGGCCAGGAACAGGGTCTTGCCGTC
>DATAVV010000149.1:0-28521 GCA_036267555.1 Streptosporangiaceae bacterium
CTGATCGGCGTGGCGTGCCTGTACTACTTCGTGCTGCCGAGCGCGATGCGCCCCTAGCCCATGCCGGCGCTCGGGGCCCGGTCCCGCGGTCTTCGCCGCTGGACCGGGCCCCGGTCAGCGCTTGCGGCCCACGCCGACCAGGACCCAGAACTTGGCCGGATCTTCGGGCACGTCGCCGGGCGCGTCGGGCCGCCACTGCGGGATGTAGACCAGGCCCGGGTCCACGAGGTCGAAGCCGTCGAAGAACCGCAGGATGTCCGCGCGCGAGCGCATGTGGATGTCCGTGGAGACGCTGCGGTTGTACACGGTCTCGGCTGCCTGGGCCACGGCCGGCCGGCTCTCGTCGGTCGCGTGACCCAGCACCAGGTAACTGCCGGGCGCCAGCGCCTCGCGCAACGTGGCTACGACCCCCCACGGATCCTCGGCGTCGGTGAGGAAGTGCAAGACCATCACGAGCAGGAGCCCGGCCGGCTGCCCGAGGTCGAGCAGTGGCCGGAGGCCCGGGTCGGCCAGGATCTTCTTCGGCTCGCGCAGGTCGGCCCGGATCACCCTGGCCCGAGGGTTCCCGGCCAGTATCGCCCCGCTGTGCGCGACCGCGACCGGGTCGATGTCGGCGTAGACCACCCGGGCGTCCGGGTTGGCCCGCTGGGCCACCTCGTGCACGTTGCCCTCGGTGGGGATGCCCGAGCCGATGTCGAGAAACTGGCCGATGCCGGCCTGACCCAGGAACCGCACGGCCCGGCCCAGGAACGCCCGGTTGGCCAGGGCGCCCGCCCGGGCGTTGGGCTCGACGGCGACAATCGCCCGGGCCAGGTCCTGATCGGCCAGGAAATTGTGGCTGCCGCCGACCAGATAGTCGTAGACACGGGCCACATTCGCCCGCTTGGTGTCGACTTCGGGCGGTACCCAGCCCAGGTCGTCAGACATCACGTGTCTGGCAGCTCATCATGCGATACATTGCGTGTTTGCACGATATCTAAGGTTACGGGTAAAGCGATCCAGACTGGCCCCCCTCGGGAGAAAGGCGCGTGGCCGTTTTGCCCTGATAGGCCCGCCGTTTTGCGGCTCGTCGTCGAGGCTGGTGCAGTTGCCGGTGGAGTCACAGACTGACACGGACGGGGCAGTGCCGCTGCCCCGTCGGCGCGAGCAGGATCTCGCCCGCCTGGCCACGTTCACGGTGGACTCCGAGGGACGACTGACGTCGTGGTCGGCCACCGCGACCGAGATGTTCGGGCCCGAAGCGGCCGAGGTCACCGGGCGGCACGTGTGCGACGTGCTGATGACCGGGCCGGGCCAGCGCGAGCTGATGAGCCGGGCGCTGGCCGAGGCGGCCGGCGGCCGGGTGCACACCGCGACCTTGGCCGGCGGCTCCATGGGCGAGGGCCGGTTCGCGATCCGGTGCGAACCCCTGGCCGCTCTGAGCGGCGGTGCGCTGGTGATCGTCCAGCGGATCCAGCCCCGGCCCGCGCCGGGCTGGCTGAGCGACGCCACGGCCCGGATCGGCCGCAGCCTCGACCTGGAGGAGACCGCGTCCGAGGTCGCCGACGCCGCGGTGCCGGAGTTCGCCGACATGACCATCATCTACGCGGTCGAGCGCCTGCTCGCTGCGGGCGAACTGACCGAGACCCGGTCCGAAGGCGCGGCTGTGCGGCGGCTGGCCGCCCGCATGCCCGGCCAGCCCGGCCTCGCCGCGGCCAAGCGGGCGCACCTGGGTGAGGTGCTGGTCCTCGGGCCCGGCACGCCCGGCTCCCGGGCGATGAACACCGCCACCCCCGTGCTGTTCGACCGCGTCGACAGCGAGACCGCGCAGCGGCTGGCCCGCCAGCACGGCTCGGCCCAGAAGTCCGACCGCTACACCTCTTACCTGGCCATGCCGCTGATCGCCCGCGGCGCGATCGTCGGATGCGCGATCTTCGGCCGGGAGCAGGCCAGCCCCGCGTTCAACTCCGGTGACATCGCGGTCGCCGCGGAACTGGCCTCCCGTGCGGCAGTGTGCATCGACAACGCCCGGCTGTACGACCGGGAACGCCGGACCGCGCAGGCGCTGCAGCAGGGGCTGCTGCCCGGGCAGCCGGAGGTCCCCGACGGCCTGGAGGTCGCGCACCGCTACGTGCCGGTCGGGGACAGCGTGGTAGGCGGTGACTGGCACGACATCGTCCCGCTGCCGGGCGGCCGGGCCGCGCTGATCGTCGGCGACGCGATGGGTCACGGCCCGGAGGCGGCCGCGGTCATGGTGCAGTTGCGCACGGCCGCGCACACCCTGGCCGACCTGGGACTGCCGCCCGGGCAGGTACTCAGCCGGCTGGACCGAATGGCCACGGGCATCGCCGCCGCGCCGTTCGCCACCTGCATCTACGCGGTGATCGACCCGCGGGGCAGCTGCGAGATCGCTCAGGCGGGCCACCTGCCGCCCGCGCTGGTGCTGCCCGGTGGCGAGCCGGTCATGCCCGACCTCCCGCCGGGGCTGCCGCTCGGCCTCGGCGCCGAGTCCTTCCATTCGACGCAGATCAGCCTGCCGCCCGGGGCCGCGCTCGCGCTGTACACCGACGGGCTGGTGGAGAGCCGTATCCGCACCCTGGACGCGGGCCTGACCGCACTGCGGGACGCTCTCGCCTCGGCGCTGGCCCAGCCGCATGCCGAGCTCGACGAGGCGTGCGAAACGATCACCGAGAAGCTGCGTCAGCACGGCGAGGACGACATCACGCTGGTGATCGCCCGGATCCGGCAGTGACCGCGGGGGGCGCCAGGCACGCCGCGCCGCCGCGTTAAGAAGGATGGTTCAGCGGGCTGGACGCGACCAGGGCCGCCTCACCACTCCCGCAGGATCGAGCCGATCAGCTGCACGCTGCCCGCGGTCGGCAGCGCCTCGACGCACAGGCGCTCCATCACGGCCAGGTAGTGATCGACGGTGTCGCGCTTGTCCAGGTAGAGAGCGCTGGTGAGCTGCTGGATGTAGACCACGTCCGGCAGGTCGGGCTCGGCGAAGCGCAAGATCGTGAACGGCCCCCCCGCGGCCGCCTGCCAGCCCGTGGCCAGCGGGATGACCTGGAGGCTGACGTTGGGCCGGGCGCTCATGTCCGCGAGGTGCCGCAACTGGGCGCGCATGACCTCGGGCGTGCCGACCGGCCGGCGCAGCGCCGCCTCGTCCACCACTATCCACAGATGCGCGGGCGTGGGCCGGGTGAGCACGCCCTGACGGGTCATGAGCAGGCTGACCCGGCGCTGCGTTTCCGCCTCCGACCCGCCGGGGTAGCGGAGCGCCACGAACGCGCGGGAGTATTCGGGGATCTGCAGCAGCCCGGGAATCGCCTGGATTTCGTAGCAGCGGATCGAGCTGGCCGCCTCCTCCAGGCCGATGTACCCCTCGAACCAGCTCGGCATGATGTCGGCGTAGTCGTGCCACCACCCGCGGCCGCTGGCCTGGCGGGCCAGTTCCTGCAGGCTGTCGCGTTCCCGCCCGTCACGGACGCCGTAGAGGGTCATCAGGTCCGCGATGTCGCGCGGCTTGAACCCGACCCGGCCGGTCTCGAGACGGCTCATCTTCGAGCCTGACGCGCGGATCACGTACCCCGCGGCCTCGAGCGTGATCCCCTTGGCCTCCCGCAGGCGGCGCAACTGGGCCCCGAGCATGATGCGCAGTGCGGTCGGACCGCCCGCACTGGGCGAGGCGATCATCCGGTGGACAGCCGCGCTGCCTTCAGGCTGATTCGAGACCATGGGTTTCCTTCTGGGAATACCAGACCAAAGGCATTCTTCCACTTCAGCCGGGCTTCGCGCCAACCGCGAGCGCACCAGCGGGCATCGGGCCGCGGACCGTGCCAAGCGAAGGAAGACCGACCGCTGATCGCTAGGAAGATCACAGCGGACGGCCAGGCACCGGCCCCCCCGACCGGGCCTGACCAGTCCGCAGAGCGAGACGGCGCCTCACGGAACCGGCCCGGCTTCCAGGGCCAACCGCCCACCCGGTTGGCGTTCCTGGCCACATCCGAGAGTTTGCCGCAATGTCGCATGCAATCCCAGTAGGGATAACCCTTTGAGGTTTTGACAGCACGTTGCCGGTAACGATCACGTCGAGAACCGGGGTAACGGGTTAGGGTAAACCCTTGACTTGTGCCACAAACCAGTAAACTACCCATGTGGTACATACGGACCCTGGCAACGGCGAATCCGACGGCCTGGATCCAGTCGGTAACGAGCCAGCAGCTAAGCGTAGCGACTCAGTGGCTGAGCGTGTTCAAAAAGTTCGGCAGCAGACAACTGACGACGTGGCCTTTACCCCCGGGCTCTTGCTGTCCGCGGTCGCCGGCGGCGGCCAGACCTTGTCGCGCGTGGCCACGCTGGGCCAGTCCGCTCAGTATGCCGTGCGCATGGGGCGGGCGAGGGAGGCTCAGGCCGCCCTGGCCGAACAGCGGGGGGCGGCCGGCACCGACCCCGCCGCGCTCGTGTGGTCGCTTACCGTCTCGTCGGTCTGCCACGCGGTCCTCGGCCATTTAACGCAAGCGCGCGCGGACCTGGCCGAGGTCAGGCAGATCACTCTCTACGCCGCTCCACTGCTGGCGCAGCCGTTCTGGCGGTTCACCGAGGTGCTGTGTGACTGGCTGGGCGGCAAATGGGTTGGTGCCCATTCGGGAGCCGAGGCGCTGGATAACGGCCAGCTCAGCCCGGTCAACCCGGCCATGTCCGGGATCATCCTCGCCGTGCGCACCGAACTCCTGCGCTGCCTGGGCCAGGCCCGCGAGAGCCGGCTGCTGGCCCAGCGGCTTCCGGAAGCCGCGCCTGTCGAGCTCGGCGCGTGGGCCCAGGCCGGCCTGGACGTCGACGCAGGCGACGCCGAGGCGGCGCTGAGCCTGCTGGCCGACGCCTGCGACCCTGGCTCGCGCGTCTCGTACCGGGGAGCGCTGCCGCTCGTGTTGCACCGGATGGCGGAGATCGCGTACCTGCGCGGTGACCGCGGCACGGCCTCCTACGCCGCGGCAGCCATGGCCGACTTCGACCAGACCGGGCCGCTGACCAAGATCCTCACCGAGATCTCCCAGGCCTACGCCACCGGCGATCCGAAGTTGGCCCTGCGCGCTCAGCAACTGGCCGAGAGCGAAGGCGCGGCCACGCTGGCCGCGGAGGCGCTGACCGTGCGCGGCCGGCTCGGTGACGACCCGGCCAAGACCTTGACCCAGGCCTACGCGGCCTGGGATCGCATGGGCGCGGTGGCCCGGGCCCGCACGGTCGCCTCGGCCATGCGGGCCGCCGGCCTGGCCCCGCCCGCTCCCGGGGTGCCGTCACCCGACCACGCGACACCTGGACGGCCGGCCGTGCTGACCCCGCGGGAACGCAGCGTGGCGCTGCTGGTGCACGACGGCCGCACGAACCAGCAGATCGCGCACGCGCTCAACATCAGCGTGAAGACCGTCGAGGCGTACCTGACCAGGCTGTACCGGAAATCCGGGTGCACCTCACGGGTGGAACTCGCGGTCGCGGTCACCGAGCGGCGGCTCCAGGTGGGCGAGAAGAACAGCTAGGCCGGCGCGCGGCGGCGCTGCTGCCGCGCCCGCCGCACCTGCGGGCCCGACCCGGCCGGGACGGCCAGGTACCCGTCGACGAGTTGCTGCAGCGCGCTCACGAGCGCCTCCGACGACCCGGGCCCGACCGCGTCCAGGACGCCGCGGTGCACCCGGTCGGCGACCTTCGTTCCCTCGGCCACGGCCCGCCGGCCCGCCTCGGTCACCGCGATGATCCGGGCCCGGCGGTCGGTGGCCGACGGCCTGCGCTCCGCCAGGCCCGCGCGGTCAAGTTCGTCGACCGTCACCACCATCGTGGTCTTGTCCAGGTCCGAGATCTCGGCCAGTTCGATCTGGGTCCGCTCCGCCTCGAGCGCGTGGAACAGCACGCAGTAGCCGCGCGGCGTGAGCCCGATTTCGGCCATGGCCGCCGCCATCTGCGTCGCCAGCACGTGACCGGCGTGAGTCAGCAGGTACGACAGGTCAGGCACCGTCCGGCTGGGCGCGCTCGTGCTCATGCCACCAGCCTACCCGCATAGATCCGCTACCAGATTATCTACACGTTTACCATTAATCCCGCGCCGCAACCCGGGCGGGTCACTCATTGCTGGCGCTGGTGACGCCGCCCGCGTCCGCCTCGACCGTGCCCGCGAGCGCGGTCAGCTTCACCGGCCAGGGCTTCGACGCGTGCGCGATCGGCACGAACCGGCGGCTGTACGGCTACAGCCAGCCAAGGCGGGCAGCACCAGCTTCACCGGCCCGGTCGAGCTGACCAGCAACGGCGGCCTGACCGGGGTCCCGGTGCCCGTCCTGAACGGGAACGGCACCGTGTCGGTGTACGCCCAGACCACCGGGGGCAAGGTGCGGGGCAAGTCCCAGTCCGCGGTGGGCGGCGCTTACAACAGCGCTTCCTCGCTCGGCGGCGACATCACCGGCAACCTGTCGGCCGTGCTCGTCGGCCACACCGCGGCGGGCACCGGCGCCGTCTCGCCGCTGGCCACCGGCACCAAGAGCCGCCAGTACCGCGACGCGCAGCAGGCGGCCCTGGGCGCGTTCGCCGGCTGGGCGGTCATCTAGCACTGACGGGGCGGTCATTCAGCACCGGCTGGATGACCGCCCCGTCGCTGACCGCGCTTTAGGCGCCGATGTTCAGGTAGTCCTCGTCGATGTTGACGGTGTGGCCGCCGTAGGTCGCGTTGGCTCCGCCCAGGTACTGATGGGCCCGCTGCTTGTGGTCCCAGTGATTGGCCGGGATCGCGGGGTCGGCCGTGTTGGCCGCGCCGTTCCACAGTGCGTCCCAGATCGCGTCGGGCATCGTGTACTTGCTGGCGTTGCGGGACAGGTCGACGATCCCGGACGCGGAACTGCTGTAGACCCCGGACTTGTAGCCCTCGGCGTGTAGCTGCTTGGTCCAGGCCGACAGGAAGGTCAGCACGTTGGTCTCCTGGCCCGACGGGAATGCCTCCATGTCGTAGTAGATCAAGTTGCCGGTGCCGAAGCCCAGGGCCTTAGCCTTGGCGACCGCGTCCTTGGCGGCGGCCACCGCCTGGCTGGCCGGAGCACTGAGCTGCCCGAATTCGGCCTGGGGCCCGAGATAGGTGGGCAGGAAGTGCCACCCGGCCTTCGACTGGGCCGTTACCCAGGCGGCCGTCAGGTTCGGCTGGCTGCACGCCCGGTCCGCGCCGCCGATGTAGACGCCCACCGCCCGATAGGGCGACGCCTTCCAGGCGCTCATGACCGCCGAACTCGGTGCCGAGCAGGCGTCGAAGCCCTTGCCGGTGTACTCGGTCGCGCTGGCGGCCAGCGCCGCGGCCACGGCGGCCGGGGACAGCAAGCTCCGCGCCGCGTCCGAGCGGCTGCCCGCGGGTGACGCTGCGGGCAGCGACGCGCTGGCCAGCACGCGCGTCACCAGCGCCCGGTTCGTGCCGTACGTCGCGGTGACCTCGATCTTCGGGGTGACCACCGTGATCTGGCGGTCGACCGTGTCCTGCGCCGCCGAGGTGCCTGACGCCCTCCGGGTCACCGGCTGGACAGCGATCGCCTCGGTCGTCCCGAACAGGCCGCTGGCACATTTCTGGTTCTGCCCGGGCACGCCCAGGTAGATCGCGTGCCTATCGAAATTGACGCAGGTCGATGACGTGGCGCTGACGTGGACGACCGACCAGCTTCCCGGGACCGTGAACCGGTATCCCAGGTAAGTGACCGTCTTTGCGGCACTCGATGGCGCCGCCGCCAGCGCGACCGCCGGACTAGAGGCTGCGGCCGCCGCTGCGGCGCTGGCTATGAGGGCAAATCCCGTCAAGCGTCTACCTAGATTGGTCATGATCTCATTTCCCGGGGAGGACAAAGGTTGCTCGCGAGCCCTTCTGGCCGCGGACGCGACCATAAGGTACTGACGAGTACGGCCAGAGTGGGCGGAAACGGGCCCCTTGCGTTAGCACCGTGCTAGCGTCGCGGCGCTAGCGTTTCGACGGATCAAATGCGCCATAACTGCACCGGGTGCGGGCGCGCGACCGTCAGACCTTCGTAGAATTGCGCGGTGGCCTCCCCCGAAACCAGTCCCGACGTGAGCGAGGCCCGCGAGGTACTACGCCGGGTCTTCGGCTACGACTCGTTCCGCGGCGACCAGCAGGAGATCATCGAGCACGTAACCGCGGGCGGCGACGCGCTCGTGCTCATGCCGACCGGGGGCGGCAAGTCGCTGTGCTACCAGATCCCGGCGCTGCTGCGCCCCGGCGTCGGCGTGGTCGTCTCGCCGCTGATCGCGCTGATGCAGGACCAGGTCGACGCGCTGCGCGCGCTGGGCGTTCGGGCCGGGTTCCTCAACTCCTCGCAGGACCCCGGCGAGCGCCGCCAGGTCGAGGCCGACTTCGTGGCCGGCCGGCTGGACCTGCTCTACCTGGCCCCGGAACGGCTGCGCACCGAGTCCACGCTGCGACTGCTCGACCGCGGCACGATCGCGCTGTTCGCGATCGACGAGGCGCATTGCGTGGCGCAGTGGGGGCACGATTTCCGGCCCGACTACCTGGAGCTTTCCGCCCTGCACCAGCGCTGGCCGACGGTGCCGCGTATCGCGCTGACCGCGACGGCCACCCAGGCCACGCACACCGAGATCGCGCAGCGGCTGAACCTCACGCAGGCCCGGCACTTCGTGGCCAGCTTCGACCGGCCCAACATTCAGTACCGGATCGTGCCGAAGAACGAGCCCAGGCGCCAGTTGCTCGATCTCATCGGCGCCGAGCACGCCGGGGACGCGGGCATCGTCTACTGCTTGTCCCGGGCGTCGGTGGAGGCGACCGCGGACCTCCTCGTGCGCAGCGGGATCGAGGCGCTGCCCTACCACGCGGGCCTCGACTCGCGCACCCGCCGCGCCAACCAGGCCAGGTTCCTGCGCGAGGACGGCCAGGTCATCGTGGCCACGATCGCGTTCGGCATGGGCATCGACAAGCCCGACGTGCGGTTCATCGCCCACCTCGACCTGCCGCGGTCGGTTGAGGGCTACTACCAGGAGACCGGCCGGGCCGGGCGGGACGGACTGCCGTCCACGGCCTGGATGGCCTACGGCCTGGCCGACGTGGTGCTGCAGCGCAAGCTGATCGACGGCTCCGAGGGTGACGAGACGCACCGCCGGCGCATGGGCGCGCACCTGGACGCCATGCTGGCGCTGTGCGAGACCATCGAGTGCCGCCGCGGGCAACTGCTCGGCTACTTCGGCGAGCAGGCCGCGGCGTGCGGCAACTGCGACACCTGCCTGTCACCACCCCAGGCCTGGGACGGCACGGTGGCGGCGAAGAAACTGCTTTCGACCGTGTGGCGGCTGGACCGCGAGCGGCACCAGAAGTTCGGCGCCGGCCAGTGCATCGACATCCTGCTGGGCAAGCGGACGCCCAAGGTGGAGCAGCACGGGCACGACTCGCTGAGTGTGTTCGGGAAGGGGACCGACCTGCGCGACACCGAGTGGCGCGCCGTGGTCCGCCAGCTTCTGGCCCAGGGGGTCCTGGCCGTGGAGGGTGACTACGGCACCCTGGTGCTGACCGAGGACAGCAAGCAGGTGCTGTACGCCGACCGGCAGGTCCGGCTGCGGCACGACCCGGCCAAGATCGCGCCGGCCCGGGCCGCCCGGGCCCGTGCCGCCGGATCCGCGAAGGCCGCGGGCGACGCGGGCCCCGCCGCCGCCGACCTGAGCGAGGCGGCCACGGCCGTGTTCGAGCAGCTCCGCGCGTGGCGCGCGGCCGCCGCCAAGGAACAGGGCGTGCCCGCGTACGTGATCTTCCACGACGCGACCCTGCGCCAGATCGCGGCGCAGTCGCCGTCAACCCTCGCCGAACTGGCCACGGTCAACGGGGTCGGCGAGACCAAGCTCGCCCGCTACGGCCAGCCGGTCCTGGACCTGCTGGCCCCCCCGGCCGCCGCGCCCGCTCCGTAGACCCTCAGCGCGCCGAGCCGGGCCGGGCCGCCTGCGCGGGCACGGCGGGGTTGTAGGTGCTGCCGGCGTCCTGGGGGGTGAACGTGTCGCCGGAGCCGTTGTCGTCCTCGAAGCCGGCTGTCCACTGCGACCAGGTGACCACGTCACCCTGGTTGAAGCCCACGAAGTTCCACGGGCCGTTGTAGGTGTTGCCGGCGAAGACGTTGTTCTGGTGGTCGGAGATGTTCTCCGGCACGACCCAGGCCGTCCACGGCTCGGTCGAGCCGTACTCGGAGAACAGGGCGTTGAAGCCGCAGTAGTTGTCCACCGTGCAGTCCGAGCCGATGTCGCCGGGGTTGAGGTTGAACACGTTGCCGCTCACGGTCACGTTCTGGGTCTTCCAGCGGCACAGGTCGTAGTAATCGGGACTGTCGCCCGGCTGGTTCTCGCTCGAGTTGCTCAACGCGGCCGGGCAGCTGGTCAGCGTCGCCACGGCCGGGTCGACCAGCGTGCACGCTCCGTCCGAGCCGTCGCCACAGTACCGGTTGGAGTTCTCCCAGAGCACGACCCCGCCCCAGTTGTCGGTGAACGTGTTGTTCTCGACGTCGAGGGTGGCGTAGCCGAAGCTGTTGGGCACCCGGCTGTCGCCGCCGGACTCCGAGATGTAGACGGCGCTGTCGGGGAAGCCGCCCAGTTCCGGGCCCCCTCCCCACGCGTTGTCGAGGAACGTGTTGTCCTGGATCAGCGCGTTGTAGCTGATCTCGTAGATGATGCCCTCGGCGAAGTTCGACGAGATGTAGTTGCCCTGGACGTCGAAGCCGTCGTTGTCGGTGTCCATCCACAGGCCGGTGTCGTAGTTGCCGTGCACGTAGTTGTCGGTGACGGTCACGTTCTGGGCCTGCCAGAACTTGCCGCCGCCGGAGCAGCCGCAGCCGTCGAACTGGCCCGCGCCCGAGCAGCCAGCGGGTGAGGTGATCGGGAAGCCGGGGTCCTGCTCCCAGTTGCAGGTGTCGTTGTAGGAGATCTCGTTGTCGCTCACCGTTATGTTCTTCGGGCCCTGGGTGACCGACGAGGCACTCGGGTCGGACGGGTTCAGGTAGGCGTTGAAGCCGTACTCGCCGTTCTCGGTCAGGCAGTTGTCCTCGACGGTCGTGTCGGAGCCGATCATCATCCCGGCGCCGGGCGCGTTGGCCTGGATCGTGTCGTGCCCGATCGTCCAGCCGTCCCCCGAGTCGTGGTCAACCGCGCCCTCGCCGCCCGGCGGGGAGAAGTTCTCGATCGTCAGGTACTCGATCGTGACGTCGGTCGCGGTCTGGGTGAACGCGTAGTTGTTCTGGACGTAGCCGCTGACGCTGCTGTCGGTGCCGGAGATGACCGCCCCGGGCCCGCCGGTGAACGTCGCGCCGTCGCCCGGCTCGATCTGGGTGTACTCCCCGCTGCCCAGGTAGTGCGTCCCGGGCGCGAACCAGTAGGTGGTGTCCGGCTGGGTGAAGTCCACGCCGCTGTCGTCGCCCGCGGCCACCGTGACCGCGCCGGCCGGAGCCGTGGCCGGGCCGTCCAGCAGGCCGCTATTGCCGCAGACACCGATCGGCGGCGCCGTCGGGCTGGACGCGGCCGCCTTGTCCGGGGCCTGGGCCTTCGCGCTTCCGGCGGTCGCAGCCTGGCCCCGGCCGGCCGCCTGGGCCTGGCTCGGGAGTGACGACTGGATGCCCAGCAGCGCCAGAGCCACGACTGAGCCGGCGATGCCCACACGACGCACGGAACGTAGCACCCGAAAACTCCTAACCCGCCGCTAACCCGCCGCCGCGAGGCCGGATGAATGCGGACCTGGGGCAGTGGATGTGCCCGGAACTCACCTTCATCGCCGCCGCCGGTCGCGGATATGCCAGTAATTTTCGTACTATCCCATGGTTCGGGCAGATATTAACATGCGGCGCGGCGGCAACTTCCAGATGTCTGGGAGTTACCGGTGATTCGTTGACGCGGGCGGCTCCCAGCCGGCATCGTCGATTGACAACCGCAGACGGCCGCGTCAGGCGGCTCTAATGAAAGAGACGGTGATCGATGCAAGAGCGCGGGCAAGCGCCGCGCCGGCCGACACGCGCTCCGCTGCCACAGCGGAGCCGGAAGCGGTGGTTGGCGGCGGCCATCGTGGCGGCGTGCTGGCTGGCGCTGCTGGACCTGAGCGGGTCGGTCATCGCGGCCACGGTGCTGCTGGCGTTCCTGGCCGGCCTGGGCGTCGTGACCGTGCTCAGCCTGCGCGCGCTCGGCCTGTCCAGGGATCATCCCTGGGTGCGGCGGATGGCCGCGCGGCCGTGGCGCGACGGGCAGGACGTGCTGCGGCTCGCGCTGCGGCACCTGCCCGAGGTGTTCATCGTCACGCCGAGCGGCTCACTGCTCGCGCCGGAACTCGTGGAACTGCGGCTGAACCCCGATGACCTGGACTCGCTGACCGAGCGGATGGACGCGAGCCTGATCGCGGAGAGCGCGGCCGAGGTCTACGAGGAGCAGGTCGCCGCCAGCGGCGCCCGCTTCGCCGGGGCCGGCCCGGCCCGCGTGCAGGTCATCAGCGACCCGTCGGTCCCCGAGGGCCGCTACCGGCTCCGCCAGGGCCAGCCGGTGGACGCCGGGTTCGCGTCGCGCGGGCCCGGCGACTTCGCCCCGGCCTACGCCGGCGCTGCGGCCGGATCCGTTCCCGCCGTCGCCGGGGCCGAACGTGGCAGCCCCGGATCCGCAGCATCCGCGGGCCAGCATCAGCGGCCGAGCAACCCGTACCGGAACTTCGTGGGCCACGATGGAAACACTCGTTCCCATCCGGAGGCGGGCACGGCGCCGGTCGTCGGCACGGCCACGGTCATCGAGTTGAGCCGGGGCCAGGGTCAGGCCCCGGTGCTGCGCCTGGTTACGGACGGATCTGTGGCCGAGACCCGGGTCTCGGGAGCCCGCGCCGGACGCGGAACCGTCGAACTGGCGCTGCCCGAGGTGCCGACGGTATCCCGCGAGCACGCCAGGTTCACGTTCTCCGACGGCCAGTGGTGGGTCTCCAACCTGGGGCGCAACGGAATCACGCTCAACGGCACCGCCCTGGTGGGCGAGCAGCCGGTCGCCCACGGCGACCTGATCCGCTGGGGCATGCGGTCGGACGCACTGCAGTCCAGGGTGGAGATCGGCTGAGCCTGGCCGGCTCGCAGCCAGCATCCAGCTCAGGGTGTCACAATTGTCATCTCAGACCGGGCAAGACCAGATGGCCCGCCCGCGGTGGCGCGCCGTCGGTTGGGGTGGCGGCGTAGTGGCGATTGGCCAGCTTTACCTCTGGTCGTCGGGCAGCCGTGACTGGGTGCGGTGCCCGCCCGATGAGATCACCTGGCTGGACCGGAGCCTGCTGTCCGGCAACAAGGACCTGACCCTGCACCGGGCCCCGCGGTGCGCCGGGCTCCGCTATGTGCATCACCGCTGGGAGCTGTTCAGCCGGGATACCACCTACCGGGTGTACCTGGCCCGGGGTCCCAGCGGCGCCGCCCGGGGCGGCGCCGAAGCCGTGCAGCGGGCGGCGATCCACGTCTTGCCGGTGGCCCCGTCGCGCTACGAGGCGCTGCCGGTGGCGCTCGACGAAGGCTCGTGGCTGGTCAGCATCGGCGCCTGGGTGCTGCCGCTGCGGCTCGACGCGCCGGCTCGGCGCAGTCCGCCGCCGTCCGCCCCGCACCGCGACGAGCAGCCGCCCACCCGGGACAGCACGGTGCTGGCCAAGGAGTCCCTGGCCCGCAGGGGCAGCCCGCCCCGGCCGGACGCCGTGGAGCACGTGCGCGGTTACTTCGAGCGCAACGCCACGGCCCGGATGGCTATGGCCTACTACTACCAGGAGTACCTGCTCGGGCTCCCCGCTCCGAACCCGGTCGCGATGATGGACGTGGTCATCGCCCTCGACCTGACCGGCGAGGGCGCGGTGTCCGACTACAAGAAGCTGCTGCAGGGCTTCATCTGGAAGGAACGAGGCCACGCGCGCGACCTGGCCGACTTCCTGCTCTCGCACGCCCTGCTGACCCCGGCCGACCTTGACCAGGCCCGCCAGGCCGCCGCGGACAACGAGCGCAGCGGCGTCTGCGAGCGGGCCCGGCAGCGGCTGCGTTACCGGCCCAAAGAGGCGTAGCCGCCCAGAGCTGAGGCGTAGCCGCCCGGGGCCACAGACAAGCAGGGTCAGCCGAGCATCTGATTGACGTTGTACGGCTGCTGCAGCATCTGGTACTGCTGCATCAGGTCGGCGATCCGCTGGATCAGCACCGAGTCCGTGTCCAGGGGGAACGTGGGGGCCGCCATGACCGCCGCCGCCGCCTGCGACACCTTCGAGTAGGTCACCATGGCCTTTTCGACGGCCTTGGGGTCGGAGTCGGCGATCCGCTGCGCCGCGATGAGAGCCCGGCGGAACGCCGCCGCCGCCTTCGGGTACTTGCGCAGCCACGTCTGGGTAGCGGCGTACCCGCTGATCGGCAGGGCCTGCACGGCGCCCTGGTCCAGGTCGGCGACCGGCTCGGCGCCGGTGGACTGCTCGGCGTTGGTGGCGAACGGCTCGGGCATGAAGGCCGCGTCGATGCGGTGCTGCTTGAGCGCGGCCGCCATCTCCGGGAAGTCGATGGCCACGAAGTGCACCTGGTTGGGCAAGATCTGGCTGCCCTGGAGCAGCGCGTCGATCAGCAGCGAGCCGATGCCGCCTGTCACGTTGACGCCGATGCGCTTGCCCTTGAGCTCGGACACCGTCTTGATGGAGGACCCGGCCGGGATCATCAGCTCCTGGCAGCGCGGCTGCACGATCGATCCAGCGGCGACTATCTTCAGCCCGGCGTGGTCCACAGCGTCGGCCTCGATGTAGGAGACGTAGTTCCCGCTGGTGATGTCGTACTTGCCCGCCAGTTGCTGCTGGATGACCGTTTTGCTGCTGATCGCGGGCACGATCGTCACGTGCAGGCCCTGAGCGGCGAACAGCCCGTCCTGCTGGGCGATGTACACACCGGCCGAGTCGGCGGCCGGGACCGCCGCGATCGTCAGGTCGTGCTTCTCCAGGGCCGCCGGCGCCGCTGACCCGTCCGCGCTGCCGCAGCCGGCGGCCACCAGCGCCGTCGCCGCGACCGCGCCGAGGACGCGGGAAACCCGACGTATCATGATTTATTCCCCCCACATTTTCGATTCTTGCTTCAGGACAGGACTGTCGCGTTTCAACACTGCCACGGCCAGGCCGACGAGTATTCGAATTTTGCATCTTTGAGCCCTCTGACCAGCCATAACGTCGCGTTATGGCGGTATCGTTGATGTTCCTGACAATGTGCCGTAGTCGGGAAAATCTGGGTAAGTACCGCTACGCGGCGAAGGCACGGCGGCGCGATATGACCCCGAAGGTCCGGGTACCGCCGGGACCGGGAACCGGGGCGCCGGGCCGCTCGCGTGCCCGGCATCGCCGTGGCCGACGGGATTTCTTCCCGGCGAGACCTGCGCGGCTCATCTACACTCGTGGCGTGATCTTCAAGCAGGTCGGGGAGGGACGGCCCTACCCCGATCATGCACGGAGCGCTCGCGAATGGGCCGAGATACCGCCCCGCCCCGTACGGCTGAACCAGCTCATCACGACCAAGAACGTGCTCGACCTGCACACGGTTCTAGCGCAGGACTCCACGTTCTACGGCGACCTGTTCCCGCACGTGATCCGGTGGAACGGCGAGCTCTACCTCGAAGACGGCCTGCACCGGGCGCTGCGTGCGGCCCTGCACCAGCGCTCCGTCCTCCACGTCCGCGTCCTCGACCTCGACAATCACTAACCAGCAACTAAAAGCCGGGTGCCCCGAGAGTCTGTGTCGGGGGGGTCGCCCCCCCGAGGCAAGCACAGCCCCCCGAGGCAACACAGTCAGTCGGCGTGATGCCGCGGCCGCGACGCGGCGGGCTTGTTGTGCTTGGTCGCGGCGTCGGCGGCCTGGGCGGCCTGGGCGGCCTTCTTGGCCGCTTGTTCCTGCCGCGCCTGCTGGGCGGTGACCTCGCTGGCCAGTTGCGGTGTCATCCACTCCAGCATCGGGGGGACCAGCGCCCGCCAGGTGACCATGGTGTGGCCGCCGCCCGGCACGATCTTCAGCGTCACCCCGGGCTGCCGGATCTCGAGCAACTGCTGGAAGAACTCGGCGCTCTTCAGGCCGGAGCGGTCGGCGCTGCCGACACCGAGCCAGAACTGCGGGATCGGCCGGCCGGGGGCCAGCGCGGCGACTTCGTCGTTCGGGGTGTTCTCCCCGCGCAGCTTGGGGTTCTTGCCGAACGGGCTGACCGGCCGCGGCGGATGACCTAGCTGGTTGGCCAGCGGCACGAAGTAGCCGCTGAGCACGCCAGAAAAGCCGAACCGGTTGGTGTACCTCAGCGCGAGGTTCGCGGAGCAGAACCCGCCTTCGCTGTACCCGGCGATGCCCCAGGCCGGGCCGGGGGCCTGCACGCGCAGCGTGTGCGCGATGTATTCCGGCAGATCGACCGCGAGGTAGGTCGCGTCCTGCGGGCCGTGGAACTGGTTCAGGCACTGCAGCGAGATCGCCCGCCCGCCATTGGCGTCCGGCATGACCAGGACGGCCGGCTTGGCCAGGCCGCTGGAGACGAGGCTCTGCATGGTCGAGGTGATGCCGACCACGGTGATCCAGTCCAGCGGCGTGCCGGGGAAGCCGTGCAGCAACTCGATCGCCGGGAAGCGGTAGAAACGGTACGCCTTCTGGAAGTACTGGGGCGGCAGGTATACGTACACGGCCCGGGTGATGTGACTGTCCGCACCGGGCACGTTGAGGCTGAACGTGTAGCCGTCCTGCGCCGCTAGGGCGGTGTCCACCGCGTGGCCGAGGTAGCTGCCGAACTTCTGGCCGGCCTTGGCGTCGGTGGCCGGGAGCGCGGCGGTCTGGGCGCTAGAACCGGTAAGGTCCGAGATCGCGGAGTTCCAGTTCTGGTAGTAGTCGTAGTACTTGTTGACCGCGGCCACCCCGAACATCATCGCGGGGATGAACGCCAGGCAGGCGGCCAGGACGCGGAACACCAGTTGCTTGGCTGCCACCAGCCACCACATCAGGCCGGCGAACACCACTATCAGCAGCAGAAAGAACGTCGTACTTTGTGGTTCTGGCAATGGACACTCCGGAAGCCCGGCTCGTTCCCATATTCATGATGACTCGCATCGTCGCGCCGCGCACCACACGGGTGCGCCCGATGCCCCCCGGTCCGGCGCGATGGCGGTGGAGGTGGGATTTGAACCCACGGAAGGGTTGCCCCTTCACACGCTTTCGAGGCGTGCGCCCTCGGCCACTAGGCGACTCCACCGCGAGCGAGCCTACCTGACCCCGGCACAGGCTGCTGCCGAGCGCTGATACGCCCACGATCGGCCGGTTCGTCCTAGCGAAGCCGGCCGAAGAACTCCCTCAGCGCGACCGCGCATTCACCAGCCAGGACACCACCGACCACCTCGACGCGGGTCAGCCGGCGATCCCGCAGCGGGTCCCACAGCGAGCCAGCGGCTCCGGCCCGGGGATCGGCGGCGCCGTAGACCAGCCGGTCCAGCCGGGCGGCCATGACCGCGCCCGCGCACATCGTGCACGGCTCGAGCGTGACCACGAGCGTGCATCCGTCGAGCCGCCACTGGCCGCGCGCCGCGGCGGCCCGGCGGATGGCCACGATCTCGGCGTGCGCCGTCGGATCGCCGTCGGCTTCCTGCCGGTTGTGCCCGGCGCCGATCACGGCGCCCGCGCCGTCCAGCACCACGGCGCCCACGGGTACGTCCTCACTCGCGGAGGATGCGGCCGCCTGGTCCAGGGCCAGGCGCATCGCGGGCTCCCACGACATCACATGGGCTAACTTATGGGCCGAGCGCGCCGTCGAGCGCGCGCTCCAGCGCCGACCCGAAACCCAGCCGGCGCGCGATGCTCTCCAGGACCTCGTAGGGGAACATGTCCAGGTCCCCGGAGAGCGCCCCGAGTTCCATCTCGTCGATGCCCAGGTCGGCCAGGATCGAGAGGTCCCCGGCCGGGAGCACCTGGTCGAGGTCGTCATCGTCGTCGGGGATGGGTATGTCTAGGTAGTCAAGTACCTGGCGGGCCAGCGCCCAGTCGACCGAGGCGGTGAGATCTGAAAGAAACACTGAAACTTGCGTGCCGATAACACGAAGGATGACAAAGAAATCGTCGCCAACAGCGGTCAGGCCGATGGTGCCGCCAATGCTTGGTTGCTGGCGCAGGGCTTGGATAAGCCCGTCCAGGTTCTCCGCGAGGGCCGCGGGGAGGAGCTCCGCATCCCAGGCATCGTCTTCTCTGTAGACGACGACAGAGAAATCGGCACTGCTTACATCGGTCATCGTCACCCCAACGGCGCTGCTTCCAGGAGGGAATGGTGTCAGATTCCCGTTGGCTGCGCTGCTTGATCGCTGGCTCGTGATGCGCGGCTGTGATCTGGCGGCGAGTACGGTGACGGACCGACAGGCTGTTGACACTGACCGTGACCAAGCCGGCCACAGCAGGCACGACCGTCGCAGCCGCAACCATCCGGGCACTCGCCGGCGCGGAACGACCCGGATCGCCTGCTGATCCACTATGGTGGACCTCCAGGTTGATCATCATTGGCCGGTAGATTGCCCTGAGCTATGCTGGGGAATAACCGTGGTAACGGCTGCTTTGCATCGCCTGCACCGAGAACGGGCTGGGAGGTGATCTGATGCTGAAGAAGATCATTACGTGGGCAGTCGTGCTCTTCGTGGTCTTCTACATTGCGACTGAGCCCAGTGGAGCCGCCGGTTTCGTTCACGATGCCTTTAACGACCTGCACTCAGCCGCCAACTCAATGGCCAGATTCGTGAACTCCCTCTAAGCCGATGAGGCTGCCAACCCGGTCGACCGGTCCCGCGGCCGTCAACCGCTACCTGCTGCCAAATGAACAACAGGTCATTACCGTCCGCCGGCATCCAGCCGTGCTGATCGGTCCTGCCGTCCTGACCTTGGCCGGCCTGCTGGCGGCGGGCGTGCTCAGCGCAACCGTGCTGCACAACGAGGGCGCATTGGTCACGGTGGTGTGGCTTGCGTGGCTCGTGCTTTTTGTGCGCATGATCTGGAAAGCCATCAACTGGGCGGTCGACTTCTTCGTGGTCACCTCGCACCGGATCCTCCTGACCTCTGGCGTGCTTACCAGGAAGGTCGCGATGATGCCGCTCACGAAGGTGACCGACATGAGCTTCCAGCGCTCGTTCGCGGGGCGCCTCTTCGGTTATGGCGAGTTCATCGTGGAGTCCGCGGGCCAGGATCAGGCGCTCAGGAATATCGACCACATTCCCTACCCAGAGCAGCTTTACCTAGAGGTTTGTGGGATGCTCTTCGGGACTAGCGACAACCAGGAGGCGTCGAGCGAGCCCGACGCGGGCGACGACTGAGCCGTCTGGTTTGTCCCCTTCCCCGGGGTTCCTGCGGCCGGACGACTCGTGCGTCCGGCCGCAGGAGCCTGCCCGGGTGCAGGCTCTGGGATGCAGGCTCCCCGTGGGGGGGTTGACCCGGGCCCGCGGAAATGTTTCTTCTTAAATCATGAGTGAGAACCGGGGGGCGGACGCGCGAGTCGGCGTGCCCATGATGCAGATGATCGCGAAGCAGGTCAGCCGGTGCAACCACCGGCCACGAGAGATCCGCCAGATCATCGATCAGCAGTGGCTGGACGAGGAATCCAAAGCGCAACTGCGCGAGATGTACCACGTGACCGACACCGACCTGGCCGCGCACGAGCGCGAGGCCGCGATCGAGACCCGGCGCAAGACGCGGGAACGGTACGGCGTCCCGGTCCCGACGGGCCCGTGCCACTGTGATGCCGAGCCCGTCGTGCACGCATCCGGGCGCATCGACTGCCGGGAATGCGGTGCCGAGTGGACCGCGCCGGACGTGCGCCAGGTCATTGACGCCCAATGGCTGGACGAGGCATCCAAACAGCAACTCCGCGAACGGTTCCGGGTAACGGACGCCGACCTTTTAGCGCGCGGACCACGTGGCGTCCCGGTGTAGCCGGGACGTTCCGGTCAGCCCATCAGGGTGTCCAGGAACGGGTTGCTGAACACGCTGTTCGGGTCGTAGCCGGTCAGGATCGAGATCGCGGTGCTCCAGCCGTCACCGCTCGCCTGACCCGCGCTGACCGCGGCCGGGATCGTGGCGCCGAGGATCGCCGCGTTGGACCAGGGACTGGCCGACGTGCACGCCCAGGCCTTCGACCACTCGGGCCTGACCGTCGCGTAACTGCCGGCGTAGTGGCTCCATATCCACGACTCCATGGCCGCGTAGAACGCCGAGAAGCCCGGCGTCACCGGCAGCGTTCCCATGTCCAGCCAGACCGCGACGTCCCAGCCCGGCTGGTCCGGGCGCGGCCTGACCGACGACAGGATCGGCGACTGCGCCCCGGTGACGAGCGCGTCCGCGGGGTGATCCAGCCCGGTGACCCGGATCTCGATCGGCCCGTTCATGGGGAACTGGCTCTGGCCCTGGTACTGGGTCAGCAGGCTGGTGTACTGGGTGTAGAAGTCGCTGACCACCTGCTGGATGTTGGCCCGGGAGGTCAGGACCGCGAACCCGGCCTCGACGATCCGGACCGTGGTCGGCTCCACGTACAGCAGCACGTTCTGCGACTGGCCCCAGATGTCCCAGGTGCCGGTGGCGATCAGCCCCGAGCCCACCAGCGAGATCGCGATCTCCTCGTAGGAGGGCGTGCCGGAGGTGTCGCCCTCGAGGACCTCGTCGAAGAACTCGTTCTCCGCCGTGGTCACGCTGTTGGTGAAGGAGTAGTTGTACGGGCTGGTGACCTTGGTCGAGAGCAGCGGCTTGGTCGGGGCGATCGACCACACCTTGAGCCACGGGTTGCCGGTGAACGGGAACCAGATGGCCTCGATCCGCCCGGCTCCGTCCACGTAGCTGGCGAAGGAACTCGACCCGGCGCTGGCCGGCGGGGCGAACAGGTCGGCGGCTGACACGTCGAACCAACTCTGGCAGCGCAGGTTCTGGTTCGCGGCGACCTGCAGGGTGACCTGGGTGACGAAGGCCCGGCCGAGGTGGGCGAGGAACGCGCGGATATCCGGGTTGGAGCGCTGGAACGTCTGCAGCACGTACTGGCCGCTCGAGGAGTTCCAGACCACGGCGGTCAGCGACAGGATCAGGTTGGACAGCGAGCCGTAGGTCTGCCCGGACAGCGGCGTCTCCCCCGTGCCCGGGATCGCGCTGCCGTGCGCGTTGATGGCCAGTGCGCCGCCGAGCGTGATGTCGCCGGGGGCCGGGATCGCGCAGAAGCCGTAGCCCGCGGCGGCGACCGCGGTGGTCAGGCTGTTCATGGTCACGCCGGCCTGCGCGGTGACCGTCGCCGGCGATCCGCCGGCGACCGATACCGACGTGAGGTTCTGTGTGGTGTCCAGCAGAACGTAGCCCGCGCCGGTGCTGCCCGCGGGCAGCACGATCGGCGACCAGTTGTGGCTCATCCCCTTGGCGCGCAGCCGGTATCCGTTGGCGTGCGCCCAGTTGGCCAGCGTGACCACGTCGCTGGCCGACGCCGGGGCGCAGGTCCAGACGTTGTCGATCACGATCATGCCGGCCCAGTTCTGGTACGCCTGCTGGTAGATGGAGATCGACGAAGGGAAGTTCGGCGGCGTGGCGGTCTGCGCGTCGGCCGGGCTGACCCGGAACACCGGCGCCCAGGCCAGTGCGCCGGCCGCGGCGGCCGTGCCGGCCAGGAAAGCGCGCCGGGACGGCTTGCGTTCATCGTGAGCCCGCATGGGACCCTCCTAAGGGGTGATCAGCCACCCGCCGGTGAAGTGGGAGTTTGGCGGCGCGGGGCGGGGGCAGGCCGGTGTGGCAAAACCAAGCATGCGCTTGCTTGGTCACCAGCTCAATCACGAGATAGGCACCTGTAACCAGAGCGGTAAGGTCAGGGCCCGTGCGGCCGGTCCGCACGGGCCCTGAAATCGCGGGTTCCTCAGGCGAGCTCCACCAGCGGGAAGGCCCGGTGGCGGCGCGGCGGGACGAGGAAGTTCTGCCGGCGGGTAGCCGTTATGAAGCGCTCCAGGCCGTTGTCGTCGGGGTCGACGTTGGGGTTCTGCACCTGCAGGTCCTGCGACGCCTGGAGGGAGCGCATCGTGGCGAAGAAGTCGGCGGTCGGCACGTAGATGAAGAACTGCAGCTTGAACATGGCGCTGCCGGCGGGCATGTTGGAGCCCACGTTCGTCGGGAAGGTCCGGAAGGCGGGCACGTCCAGGCCGTCCAGGCCCGGGCCGTCGTTGCGGATGTGCAGCGGCGTGCCGTCGGGTGCCCGGGAGATCCGCTGCAGCGCCGCCTCGTGGCCGATGCGGCCCTCCCCGGTGAACGTGGCGCTGAGCGTCGCGTTGCTGGGGGTGAACACGCCGGCGCTGTCCTGGGCGCCGAGCGCGGCGGCGTTGGTGCCCTGGAAGACGTTGTTGATGAAGGCGGGGCCGCCGCCGTTGGTGTACTGGTCGGTGTTGCCGACGGCGGGTATCCCGTTGGGCGTGCCGAGCTGGTTGGACCGGAACATGTACTGGCAGCGCTCGGTGAATGGCTCGCCGTCGGTGTGCCGCGGGTCCTGGTCGGGCGTGGCGTAGAACTGGTACAGGTCCTCGATGTTGTGCGAGAAGTGGGCGATGGACCCGTTGTCGAAATAGCTGCCCGGCGCGGCGTTGGTCAATTTCGCGGACGAGTTGCCCGCGAACGTGGTGATCGCGGCCGGTCCGGCCGCGTTGGTCTGCTGGTCCACGAATCCCATGGCCATCGACGAGTTGGGGTTCATCCGGGAGGCGAACTCGAATCCGTAGTTGCTCGCCATTGCCCGGGGCAGGCCGACCTGCACGAACTGGATGCGCGGGGCCTGGAAGGTGAACAGCCCGTTGAAGTTGGGCGACGGCACGCTCTGGCCGTTGAGGTTGTTGCTGCCCTGGAACCACAGCGGGATCGCGCTCAGGTTGACCATCGAGTCGCTGCGCAGCTCGAACAGCATGTCGTTGTTCTCAATCACCACGTTGACGTTGAACCGGTCCTTGGTGACCCCGGGGACCGGCGCGTTGGGCCCGCCGACGAGACCGCCCACCACGTCGGTGGGGGACGGTATCGCCTCGACCAGCACCGGGCGGCCGGCCGTCAGTCCCGCGAAGGCCACTGTCGTCGGCATGTTGGCCCGCACCACTGACTGCGGCAGCCGGTTGAAGTAGGGCACCCCGTAGGACACCGAGAAGATGAGCACCCCCGAAGGCGAGGCCGGGTAACTGGCCTCGATCGTGCTGAGAGCGTTGGCCAGCGTGGCCTGGTCGGCCCGGGTCGGGGTACGGTTCAGCTTGACCGGCTGAAGCAGCGCATAGGTGGGCGCGAACTGGGCGGTGACGCTGCCCGCGCCGTCGTTGAAGACCTGCGCCGGGTTGATGAACGCGCCCATGTCGAACTGGATGTCCGAGAACGCGGTGGCGGCCGAGGCCGGCCGGATGACCGGCGAGGCCAGTTGCTCGAGCAGTGCCGCCTGAGAGAGAAGGAAGACGGTGGCCGCGCCTCTCTTTAGCGCCGAGCGTCGGCTTAAAGCGGCAGCCTTCAGTTCCTCTGCGTCCATGTTCCTGCTCCTCGGGGGATAGCCCGGACTGTGGTGGGGCGGGATCGTCCGAACTGAGGTTGCCTGAGAGTAAACCCAAGGTAATAGATATGGCAATCATTATTAAATTAATGTCACGTTCTCTTGCTAAATCGATTTAGGTATTTCGAAATTGCTGCTATCCTTATTCGAATTAAGTCTCTTCGTCAGCCCAGAAACCGACAGCAGCCCCGCTGCTAACTCGGCCAACGTCCGCACCGGTACATGATTTTTCACCCATGAGCCACGCGGCGCGCACGCTTAAATCCCCTAGGGCCCGTCGCGAAACCCTTAAGGGGCCCAGGGCCGATCTTAATCGAGCTCCTGGATGAACCGAGTTCCGATTCATGATCTCTTTTTTGGCTCTTGCAATCGGTTGCGGAACTTCTACGATGAGGGCAGGCCGGTCCATGGCGCGGCCTGGGACGTGAGTTCGCCGGGTCGCGCGAAGCTATTCGTGAGGGCGGCAAAAGGAGAAACGCCATGACAACACGCGGCGACGCGCCCCTTGGCTCAGGCCAGGAAGTCAAGCAGATAAGCGAGTCGGCGCCGGGCATGTGGGCCCCTGGGCCCGGCCATGCCTACCCGGCTACGGCGCCGGGGGTTCCGCTGGCGGCATATGCCTTCGCATTCGCCGTCGGATTCCTCGGGCTGATCCAGACCGGGATCCTGTCGAGCGCAGCAAACGACATCTTCGTCGCCACGTGCTTCGGGATCGGCGCGGTGGGCCTGCTCATCGGCGGGCTCTGGGAATTCCGCGGCGGGGAGTTGTTCGGCGGCACGTTCGGCGTGGGCTACGCGGGATTCCTGTTCTCCACCGCCCTCATCCTGAAATTCTTTGCCCCGGCGATAATCACCGTCGCGGGCCCTCTCGCTTTCGAGCACGCCTTCGCCGCGTGGCTGATCATGTGGGCGCTGTTCACCGGGGTGTTCGCGATCGGCGCGCGGAGCATAAGCCTGGCCGCCTTCGCACCGTTCTCGCTCGCATTCGTGGTGCTCGTGGTCCTGGCGATCGCCAACCTTGGCGGCACGGCCAGCTGGGCCGACACGGTCAGCAAGATCGGGGGCTGGGTCGCCCTTCTCGACGGTTTCGCCGCGGGCTACCTGGCCAGCGCCCTCCTGCTCAACGTGACCCTCGGCAAGGAACTGCTGCCGATGTGGCCCGCCAAGTCCCGCCTGTGAGGACGGAGGCTAACCGCGCCATCGGGGTAGGCGACAGAGGAAGGCGACCAGGACGGCCTCGCCCGCGGTGGTGGTGATTGACCCGACCGCGCCGGCATAACTCGCCGCGCTGTGGGGAGGCACTGCCGGCGGCAACCAGGAAGGGGGCGGTCATATGCGCACAAACGGGGGCAGGGTCCGCTGTAGCTCCGATGTTTGAGATGCCCGGCTGGGCCGGGCCGCTCGTGGCGGCCTGCCGGGAATGCGGAGAGGATGCCGAGACAGCCATCAAGCTCGCCGGGCATTACGGCCGGCTGCTTCCGCAGCCTGGCGGCGGCCAGACGGCGCGGCGCTGGGCGGTCCTGGCCGCGACAGGCGAGCACAACCTCACCGTCGCCCGGGTGCTGGAGGCGCACAGCGATGCGCTGGCGATCCTGGCCGAGGCGGGCGAACCGGTGCCCGACGGCACCTGGGGCGTGTTCGCCGCGGAAGCCGCACCGCACCGCCTCGAGGCACGCGGCCAGGGCGGCCGCGTGGTCCTGACCGGCGTCAAGCCGTGGTGCTCGCTCGCGGCGTTCCTGGACGCGGCCCTGGTCACCGCTCATGCCGGTGACGGCCGGCAACTGTTCCGGGTTAGCCTGCGGCACCCGTCGGTGACGGCGGACCCGCCGCAGGCGTGGGTCGCGCGCGGGCTGCGGACCGTCACCAGCGCGGCCGTCCGGTTCGACGAAACCCCGGCCGAGCCGGTCGGAGCGCCGGGCTGGTATCTGGCACGGCCCGGGTTCGCATGGGGCGGGATGGGCGTGGCCGCATGCTGGCATGGCGGCGCGCGCGGCCTGCAGGCAACTCTGGCGCGCACGTCCGCCGGGCGGACCGGGGAACTTTCCGCCCTGCACGCCGGCATCGTGGATGCCGAACTGCACGCATCGGAGGCCGTGCTCGCCGGTGCCGCGGCGCTCGTCGACGCCGGACACGCCGAGGGCGGGGCGGGCGAGATCCTGGCCATGCGGGCGCGGGCGGTGGTCGCCAACGCGGCAGAGCGGACGATCCGGCAGGTCGGGCACGCGCTCGGCCCGGCGCCGCTCGCATTCGACGAGGACCACGCGCGGCGGGTGGCTGATCTTGAGTTGTACCTGCGCCAGCACCACGCCGAGCGCGACCTGGCCCAACTGGGGAGCGCCGTGCTGGCCGGCGCGGCGGACGGGAACCAGGGTTGATCCGGCGCATCGCGGTCGTCGTGCCGGCCGCCAACGAGGAGCAGTCGATCGGCAACTGCCTGTCCGGCATCCGGGCGGCCCGGGAGCATCTGTACCGGGCCAGCCCGGGCATTCACGTGCGGATCGTCGTCGTCCTGGACAGTTGCCGTGACGCGACAGCGATGGTCGCCACGGCGTGCGGTGACGTGCAGTCGGTCACGGTCAGTGCCGGGAACGTGGGCATGGCCCGGCGGTCCGGGGCCAGGGCCGCGCTGGCGGACGCTGGCCCGGTCGGTGAATTGTGGCTGGCCAGCACCGACGCCGACTCCGTGGTCCCGGTGCACTGGCTGACCTCGATGATGACCGAGGCACGGCTCGGCGCGCATGTCGTCCTGGGCACGGTCATGCCCGGTCCTGGCCTGCGCCTGGCGGCCCGCGCACAGTGGGTCAGCCGCCATCACCTGCGCGACGGCCATCCGCACGTGCACGGGGCCAACTTCGGGATCCGCGGCGACGCGTACCTGGCGCTCGGCGGCTGGCAGCCGCTGGCGACCGGCGAGGACGCTGACCTGGCGCGGCGCGCGGCGCGCACCGGGCATATGCGGATTTCCCGCATCGCCTCCGCGCCCGTGATGACCAGCGCGCGCGAGCAGGGCCGGGCACCGCGCGGCTTCTCCAGTTACCTGCGCGCCCATGGCGCGGCCGGAGCCCGGGCCGGCGCTACCGGGCGGCGCGACATGAGCGAACTTAACGCGGCGGCATGCGAGTGAGCCGCGAATTGGCGAACGCCCTGCCGCCCAACCCCATCGACGCACCGGGGAGCAGCGAAGCGTTGTGGAACGGCTGGATACCGTCGCTGCGCTCCGAGGTGCTCGACGTTACGGCCTGGACCAGCGCGGTGATCCTGGCGGCTCACCCCGATGACGAGGTGCTCGGCGCGGGCGGAATCGTCTGCCTGCTCGCCGCGGCCGGGGCCCGGCTGCGGCTGATCGCGGTGACCGACGGTGAGGCATCGCATCCTGGTTGCCGTGATGCCGGCGCGCTGGCGCGCCGGCGGGCGCGGGAACGGGCCGCCGCACTGCGCGAGCTAGGGGCGGCCGATGCCGAGGTGGTCCGGCTGGGGCTGCCCGATACGGGCCTGGCCGGCCGGGAAGACGAGATCGCATCCGCGGTCCGGGACCTGGCGGGCGGGTTCGCGGCCTGCCTGGCGCCCTGGGAAGACGACGTTCACGCTGATCATGAGGTGGTCGGCCGCGCCGCCCGGCAAGCCGGCTCACCCTGTTACCACTACCCCGTGTGGATGTGGCACTGGGCACGTCCGGCGGATCCCCGCGTGCCATGGCGCCGCGCGGTCCGGGTGCCGCTCCCCCCGGCCGTGGCTGACCGCAAGGCCGCGGCGATCGGCTGCTTCGGCAGCCAGCTGGAACCAAGGCGGGACGGGGCCGGGCCCGTGCTGTCAGCGGGCTTCGTCAGCCACTTCACCCGCGACTACGAGTTGCTGCTCCCGGTGGTGCATCCATGATCGTTGAACCTGCTTACTTCGACCGGATGTACGCCGCCTCGGCCGACCCGTGGGGCTTTACCAGCCGCTGGTACGAGAAGCGCAAATACGCCATCACGCTCGCGATGCTCCCGCACGAGCGATACGCCGAGGCCCTCGAGCCGGGCTGCTCCATCGGCGTCATGACCGAGCAGCTAGCCCCGCGTTGTTCCCGCCTGCTGTCCTGTGACGTGGCCGAGGCCGCGGTCCAGGCCGCCGCGCGGCGAACCGCGGGCCAGCCCGGCGTCCGCGTGGAGCAGCGGGTCCTGCCCCGCGACTGGCCGGCCGGGGAATTCGATCTGATCGTTTTCTCCGAGTTCCTGTACTACTTCGGCGGTGACGACCTGCGGCAGGTCCTGGACCTGTCGGTCGCCGCCCTGCGGCCGGGCGGCAACCTGCTCGCCGTCCACTGGCGGCACCCGGTACCCGAGTATCCGCGCAGCGGGGACAACGTGCACGAGGTGCTGGCGGCCCAGGGCGGCCTCAGCGTGATCGCCGAGCACCGGGAAGCGGACTTCGTCGCCGAGGTGTACCGGCGAGGCCGGCCGATGTCCGTGGCCCAGGCCACCGGGCTCGCGTAGACCCGGCCAGACGCCGTGATCGTGGGTTACACGCAAGAAGAGGATCACGCCCGTCCGGTACAGGAGGCGAGCTCGTGGCGGGCGCGCGCTGACAGTCTGGACCCGAACCGGCCAAGGTGTCAGCCCGGGTAAAGCACGGCCAGGCGAGGCAGCCGACGGGCCATCTCGGCGCCGTCATCGAAGTCGAAATTCCAGTCCGGGTCCAGCACTGGATGCCAAACGGTAAAAGTCTCAACGGGAAACTGCCCGCCCGTCGCCGCGAGATATGCCGTGAAGGCGATGTGCAGCATCTCTTCACATTCCAGCACTGCCCCGTCAGCCGCCGCGGTGCGGACGGCCGGCAGATCGGCCAGTACGTCGGGATCGGCCACGGCGCGTTCGAACGTGTCACGGCCTTGCGCGATCAGCCAGCCACGGAAGTAGGCGAAACCGTCGTCAGAGCACCCGCCGTTGATCACATAAGCAGCAGCCCACAACGGGCTGCGGTAGGCAAACGCCATCAGATCCCACAGGA
>DATAVV010000150.1:0-3881 GCA_036267555.1 Streptosporangiaceae bacterium
TACATGCACATGCACATGTTGTACGGCGCGGCCGGACGGGGCGAGACGGGGCAACGGACAGGGACGGCCGCGCCCTTGGGCAGAAACCGCTGTTCCCGCAGCGGTTTCTGCCCAAGGACTGGAATGCAGCTAGTATAAAACGGCATAAAACGCCCCAACCTTAGCCGGGTCAGTTGTCCTGAAACCATCTTCGACGAGAGGGACCGCGGCGGCGCGGAGCCGGAGGCGAGCGGTCAGGCCGAGCGGGGCCCGGGGCGTCTTCGCAGCGGGAGACGGGCGATGCGCCGTTGGCACGGTAGCTGCCGTTCTCGGGCGGCGCCGCGTTCTCGGGCGGCGCCGCGTAGTCGGGCGGCGCCGCGTAGTCGGGAGAAACCCAGGTGATGGGCGGTGCAGGTGTGAATCCTCGTAAAGCGTACATTTCGCAGAGTTTCCAGCTAGTTACCTGGTTAGACTCGGATGACGCCACTTGCGCCGATGACCGGTAGCCCGGTTTAGTGGCACCTACTGGCGCCCGCCTCCGCCACGTCGTTCCCGCCTCCACCAGGGAAATCGGAGCCGGTTGGGAGGTCCCATGTCGGTTGAGAACGGCGGGGGGTCCACCGAAGATCAGCGCATGGCCGATGCGCTGAGAGAAGCGGGCCAGCACGTGTTCGCTTACCTGTACGAGACATTCGGCACGCCGCTGTACGACTACTGCGAGGGGCTCCTTCAGGACTCGATCGCGGCCGCCGACGCCGTGCAGGACAGCCTCGTCGCCGTGGACGCGCGGGTCACCAGCCTGCCCGAGCCCGGCGAGCTCCGCGTGGCGCTCTACTCGGACGCCCGCCGGCAGTGCATGAAGCAGCTTCCGAGTCACTGGGGCAAGCAGACCACCCAGCCCGAGACCCCGGTGGACGAGTTCGCCTGGGATATCCCCGAGATCGAGGCGCCAGGGGCAGAGGGGGGAAGGCTGGCGGTCGTGATGGCCGCTCTGGCCAGGTTGCCCGACCGGGATCGTGAGGTGCTGAACCTAGCGTTCAGGCACCAAGTAGAAGGCAGCGAACTGGCGGCCGTGCTGGGCCGGTCGCCCCGCCGGATGCAAACGCTGCTTTCCGAAGCGTGCGGCCGGTTCGAGCAGTCGGCCGCCGCGGTCGTGGCCCTGCGCGCGGGCCGGGCCGGGTGCGCGGTGCTCGCTGACCTGGCCGGCGGCCAGCAGGACCCGGCGTCGATCCCGCTGGCGTCCAAGCTCGGCCAGAAGGTGGGCGGCCACGTCGAATCGTGTGCCGACTGCGCCCGCAGCCGGGAGGGCCGCGAGTTCCCGCCGGAACTGATCAGCGAGGTGCCACTGGCCACGCCGCCGGTCAGGCTCCGGTTGCGGATCAACCGGACCGCGCTGGCCCTGGGCGAGTACCGGCACACGGTCGTGAAACGGTCGGACGATCCGGGCGACAGCGGCCTGCAACTCCTGCAGAGCAGGACGTGGCGCGGGATGCCCCGGGTGATGGTGGCCTCATCGGCGGCGGTGGCGGTCCTGGCCGTGCCGGGCGTGGTGTTCTACCGGATCGAGGCGTCCTCGGTGCCGCACCCGGTCTCGGCCACGGTGCGCGCGGAGCCGACCCCGCGGCCCATCGACGTCAGCACCCTGCACGTCTCACCTGAACTGCACCCGCTCCCTTCCGGTCCGAAACGCACGCCGCGGCGGCATCACCATCGCCAGCCTTCTGCGGGGGCGTCCGGGTCGGCTCCGGGGCGCGTGCTTCCGTCGTCCGGCACGACCGGGTCGTCGCCGGGCGGCTCGCCCGGGCCGGGGCCGACGCATTCCCGTCCGCCGTCGCCCAAGCCCTCGCCGCAGCCCACGACGCCGCCGGCGAGCCCTTCGCCCTCTCCCGAGCCGTCGCCCACGCCGACGCTGCCGCTGCCGCTGCTCTAGCCGGGGCCGGAGCGCGTCCGGCGGCGTCTGGGGCCGGCCGGTGCCTGTCCGCCGACGCGGCCGATATGCGGGAAAGGCCGCCGGTCGGCGCGTCGGAGTGCTAGGCCGTCATTGTCGGTGGCAGTGTCCTATTGGTGGCACTGTCTTATGAGCACTGTCTTATGAGCACTGTCTGATGGGCACGGCCTGACGGCACGGCCCTACCGGAGGCCGGTGCGGCCCTCCGGAGGCGTCAGCAGCCCGGCTGCCAGCGGCCGGGGTTGTCGGTGGTACTGCCTAGGCTGCTCGGCAGCGGCCACGGACCAGACCCGGTGACGTGAACGTGAAGGAGCGTCGTGACGGATAGCTTCACGGGCGGCCCCGCCGCTTCCGCGCCCGCGAGCGGCGCTGCGCCCGCGAGCGGCAATGCGCCTGGAAACGGCGCTGTGCCCGGGAATGGCGCTGTGCCCGGGAATGGCGCTGGGCCTGCGAACGGCGCTGTGCCGCCGAACGGCGGGAGCGCGCTGGACGTGGTGAACGGGCAGAACGGGCACCTGGACGGTGTCGCTGACCGGGCCGTCGGCCAGGTCGGGCGGGTCGCGGGCACCGAGGACTCCACCCCGCTGCAGTTCGCTGTGGCCCTGGACGAGACGTCCTACCTGCAACTGGACGACGTCGTGGTGACGCTGCGCCAGATCCCGGGGCTGGGGCCGATCCTGACCAGCGGCGTGGTCACCCAGGTGCGGGCCCGGCACGAGGGTGCGAGCTTCGGCTCGGACGTGTTCCTCATCTCCGACGGGGTGCTGCCCGCGCGCGTGCAGGAGATCGCTGAGGTCAGCACCACGCGGGTGGAACCCGAGGTGTACGTGCCGCCGCGTCCCGGCGAGATCGTGCGCCGCGCGACCGGGATCGAGCGGGCCCAGGCCCTGTACTTCGACCAGATGGCGTCCAAGCTGCCGGTCGGGCGCGGCCGGGACGGAGCCCCGATCTACGTCAACATGGAGTTCCTCGACGGCACGCGCGGGGCGCACGTCTCGATCAGCGGCATCTCGGGGGTGGCCACCAAGACCAGCTTCGCGCTTTTCCTGCTCCACTCCATCTTCCGGTCGGGCGCGCTCGGGGCCCGCGCGCTGAACGCCAAGGCCCTGGTGTTCAGTGTGAAAGGCGAGGACCTGCTGTTCCTCGACCAGCCCAACATCCGCCTGGACGACGACCTGCGCACGGCCTACGCCGAACTGGGCCTGCCGGCCGAGCCCTTCGCCTCGGCCGGGTTCTGGGCGCCGCCGCTCCCGGATGACCCGGCCGGCCGGCCGAACGTCACCGGGCGCACCAGCGGGGTGGAGGCGTTCTGGTGGACGATCGCGGAGTTCTGCGCCCGGCAGATGCTGCCGTACGTGTTCGCCGACGCCGAGGACGAGCGCAACCAGTACACGATCGTGATCCACCAGGTGGCGACCCGGCTGCGCCTGGATGCCACCCCGTATGGCGAAAACGGCGCGGTGAAGATTGACGGCGAGGTCGCGGCCACGTACGCCGAACTGGTCGACATCATCACGGCCCGGCTCACCGACGAGGACACCCGGGCGGACTGGGCCGGGCCGGTGACCGGCGTCGGGACGGTCAACGCGTTCATCCGGCGGCTGCGCTCTTCGCTGCGGCCGCTGAAGCCGGTCATCCGCGCGGACCTGACCGGAACCCCGCGCCGGCAGATCTCCACCCAGGACCAGCAGGTGACCGTGGTGGACCTGCACAACCTGCACGAGCGCGCCCAGCGCTTCGTGGTCGGCGTGGTGCTGGCCGCCGAGACCGCCCGCAAGGAAGACGCCGGACCGGGCGGCCTGCTGTTCACGATGATCGACGAACTGAACAAGTACGCGCCGCGCGAAGGCACCTCACCGATCAAGGAGGTGCTGCTCGACATCGCCGAACGCGGTCGCTCCCTGGGCATCATCCTGATCGGGGCCCAGCAGACCGCCAGCGAGGTCGAGCGCCG
>DATAVV010000151.1:0-15730 GCA_036267555.1 Streptosporangiaceae bacterium
ACCCAGATCTTGCGGGAGCTGGTCTGGTAGTCGCTGCGCTGCGCGCTGGCGTCGGCGGCCGCCTCCCGGCCGGTCTCGCTGCGCTGGGTGAACAGCAGATCGGCTGGGCCCAGCCAGCGCCGCCAGGCCTGCGCGTAGGCCTCGGCGCGCTGCCTGGTGCGGCCCAGGTCGTCGGGAACCGCGACCCAGCGTCGCCCGAACGGGGGCTGGCGGGCGATCAGGCGGCGCATCGGCCGCAGCGTGCCGCGGTCCGGTTCCGGGACCAGGCGCGAGATCAGGTAGCGCGGGAACGCGGCCGGCGCCAGCGCCCCGTCCAGGGCCCGGGTGAAACGCTCGCTCTCCTGGCCAGTGGCCTTGGGCAGGTAGCAGCGCAGGTAGCCGGAGGCGCGCGGCTCGATGGCCAGCGACCCGGCGGCCTGGTCGCCGAGTTCGCCCAGGGCGCGGTAGGCGTCGCAGATCGCGTGCGCGACCAGGTCGAGCGGGAGGGCGTCGTCGAGCCCGCGCTGGGCGCGGGTCAGCCGCAGGTCGGTCCAGCCGAACGCCGCGGGCGGGAGGGCCAGGCCGGTCAGCACCGCCGCGTCCCGGGTGACCGCGGCGGCCGCCAGCGTTACGACGGTCACCGCGGCGGCCGCGCCCACCGGGGCCTTGCGCGGGATCCGGTACCGCGGCGGCTGCTCGGCCGGCCGCGGCGACCGGTCCGCGCGGGCGGGCCGGCGCGGCAGGACGACCAGGGTCTCCTGCTCGGCCCCGGCGTAGGGCTGGCCGATGCCCCACCGTTCGCGGGCCTGCTCGTGGCCGGCGGCCCGGCGGGTCATCTCCCGGTTGATCTCGTCGAACGTGCCGGCCGGCGGGGGCGCGAACGGGCCGAGCGCGGGATGCACGTGCGACGGCCCGGCCTCGATCGCGCCGTCTTCGGACGGGGCGAACAGGTGCAGGTGCTTGCGGACGAACCGCTCGTAGTCGGCGGTGCCGCGGGCGAGTTCCGGCGCGACGCACACGATGTCCCAGTTGGAGGCGATCTTGTCCGGGTCGTCGGGGTCCAGGCGCAGGGCGCGGCCGCGGCTCTGCACGACCGACATCGCGGTGGCGGCCGAGCTGAGGTCGACCAGGCAGTTCACGCACGGCGCGTCCCAGCCCTCGCCGAGCAGCGCCCGGGTGCCGACCAGCAGCCGGGTCGCCCCGGCGGTGAACACGCGGGTGGCCAGTTCGACCCACAGCCGCGGCTGCCAGCCCGCCCCGGCCGCGGCCAGGCGCACCAGACCGCCGCCCGCCGGCTGGGCCCGCAATTCGCCCGCCCGTCCCCGGGCCGCGTCGGTCAGCGCGGCGAGCAGGGCGTCGGCGTCGTGCTCGGCGCAGCGCAGGCCGCGCCCGGAGACCAGCAGCGGGCGCAGCGGCGCGGTCCGGGCGTCGGCGGCCAGGGCCCGGACGGCCTCCGGCGCCGATCCGGCCTCCGGGCGCAACACGCCCGCCAGCGACGGGGCCGGGACGCTGGCCAGTTCCGCGTCGGCGAGCACCAGCGCCCGCAGCCGGTCACCCCGCGCGTCGAACTCGCAGCCGACCACGTCGACCAGGGCCGCGGATTTGGCCCCGGAGTTCATCAGCAACCGGTCCACGTCGGACGCGCCGCGGCGGATGCCCTGCCGGGTCAGCGAGAACCCTAGGGCTCGCAGGCCGGCCCCGATCGCCGCGTAACGGCCGCTGGCCAACTCGAACGGATCGGCGGCGAGGCAGTGCAGCGCGTAATCCTCCAGCAGCACCAGCCAGTCGTCGAGGTCGGGCGGCTCGCGGTAGCCCTCCCCGCGCGGCACCCCGGGTGGCAGCTCCAGCCCGCCCGACGCGAGGAACCGCGCGCCCGCCCGGGCCAGGGCCGGGTGGCGGCGCTGGAACCTGGTCCAGGACACCGCGGCCTCCTCGCCGGCGCCGCGGGACCGGTCTCGCATCCGGCTGACCACCCAGGCTGGCATGCTCACGACGCCGTCGCCCGGATCGTCGTGCAACGTGGTGATGAGCTCGGTGAACCGCAGGTCATGCTCGGTCAGCCAGCCCGCCTCGGCGTCCAGCGGCCGGGTCAGCCAGGCCAGTTCCTGGTAGGGCGCCAGGGCGCGCTCGCGCACCAGCGCGGGGGTGGGCACGGTGTAGTCGACCGGGCCGAGCAGCGAGCCGTACAGTTCGGCCGCCTGCTCGGTCAGCGCGTCCGGCGGGGTGGCGGTCAGCGCGACCAGGTGCACGTCGCCCAGTTCCGCGATGGCCTCCCGGACGATGTAGCCCCACAGCGACGCGAGATGGTGGCACTCGTCGAGCACGACCGTGCGCACCGCGCCGTCGCGCAGCGCCTGGATGCGCTGGCGCGCGCCCGCGGACAGAAGCTGGCGCAGGTGCACGTTTCCGTGGTCGGCGCGGGCGATCTCCCGTTTGAGCGACGCGGTGATGCGCGCCAGTTCGCGCTTGCGCCGGGCCGCGGCCGCCCCGGTCCAGGTCAGCGCGGCCTGCTCCGCCTCCTGCGCGGTGGTGCCCGTGGCCCGGGCGCGCTCGGCCGCCCAGCGCTGCTCGGCCAGGTTCCCCAGGGCCGCGGCCGGGTCATCGAGCTGGCACAGCGCCTGATAGGTCAGGCAGGCGACCGGCGCCGACGGGTCGGCGGCGGCCAGCCCGGGCGCGGCGCCGAACCGGCCCGCGGCCCGTACCCACTGCTCCTGGACCGCGGTGTTCGGGACCAGGACCAGGGCGCGGGTCCCGAGCCGCCGGACGATCTCCATGCCGAGCAGGGTCTTTCCCGAACCGGGCGGCGCGACGATGTGGGTGCGCCGCCGCCGGTGGCGCCGGTCGTCCTCGAACGCGTCCAGGGCCAGGGCCTGGTAGCGCCGCCACGTGCCATCGA
This sequence comes from Streptosporangiaceae bacterium, assembly GCA_036267555.1. Lineage (GTDB taxonomy): Bacteria > Actinomycetota > Actinomycetes > Streptosporangiales > Streptosporangiaceae > JASHPR01. The sequence goes on from DATAVV010000151.1 coordinate 2,876, forward strand.
ACGCGAGCGCACCGATCTCGGGCGCGACGGTGGCGGTCACAGCCGGGCGTCGGCATCCGGGTCGGCGACGCCGCTGAGCGGCGCGGGCACCTTCGGCAGCACGGTCTCGAAGTACGAGCGGGCCGCGGCCGTGGTGCCGACGTCGCGGCCGCTGCGCTCGGACAGGTACCAGCGGTGCTCGAGGATCTCGTGGAAGATCTCCGCGGGCGCGAGCCGGTCGCGCAGGTCGTCGGGGATCGCGGCCTGCACCGCGTCGTACACCTCTTCGAGCCAGCGGTTGGCCGCGACGGTCTCGGAGACCGGGTGGCCTTCCTTCTGTTCCAGGTAGCCGCGGAAGCTGGCGATGTCGTTAAGGAGCCGCCTGGCCTGGTTCTCCTCGGCGTCGATCCCGGTGCGCAGGAAAAGCTGGCGCCGGTGGTGCCCGGACTCGGCGACGCGGGTCCGCACCCGCAGCCGGTTCCCCTCGCCGGTGCTGATCAGCTCGACCTCGTCGGCGTCGAAACCCAGCTCGTTCAGCCGGCGCAGCCGCTGCGCGATGCGGTAACGCTGCTCGTCGGGCCGCAGGATCTCCTCGCGGGTCAGCTCGTCCCAGAGCCGCTCGTACCGCAGGCGCAGGTCGTCGGCCACCTCGAACGGGTCGACCTCGGGCGGCAGCAGTTCGCCCGCCTGCAGGTCGGCCAGTTCCCCGCCGACGCGTTCCCAGGCGAGCTCGAGGTCCCACTCACGCTGGCCCTTGGTCAGCGTCGGGTGCTGCTCGCTGGTCTCGGCGTCGACCAGGTAGGCCTCGAGCGTCCCGGCATCGAGCCGGAACAGCGTGTTGGACAGCGAGCAGTCGCCCCAGAAGAACCCGGTCAAATGCAGCCGGACCAGCAGTTCCACCATGGCGTCGAGCAGCCGGTCGGTCGGCTGGCCGCCCCGCGGGTTGGAGAACAGGGCCCGGTAGGTGGTGGAGTAGTCGAGGAACCGGGTAACCAGGATCGCGTCGGCGTCCCGGCCGCGGTCGATCACGAACCCGACCACGCTGACCGCGGGCACCCCGGCCTCGGCCAGGTGGCGCAGCAGCCGGTACTCGCGCCGGGCCAGGTTCTCGTGGATGGATTTCAGCGCGTACAGCTCGCCGCCGTCGGTGACGAACCGGACCACGTGGCGGGACAGGCCGCGCATCCGGACCTCGACCAGCCGCTCGTCGTGCCAGCTCTCGAGCGGTTCACTCCAGGGCAGGCTGAGCAGCCCCGCCGCCTCGTCAGCGGGCGGGCTGAACACGAACCTCATGGGCTGCTCCGCGGGGGCGCCGTGTCGAGCTCCGATACGATCACGTTCTATTACAACAAGTCCTCACTCGCCAGGCAGCATGCCAGATCCCGGGCCCGGTCAGCCGTTCCTGCTCGCCCGGCCGGACGAGCACGGGACCGGCCTGGTCGTGGCCGCGCGCGACGACGCGCTCCCCGAGATCGCCTACGCCGGCCCCGCGGCCGGTGTCAGCCCCGGCGACGTGGCCGCGGCCGTGCCCGCCGCGTGGCGCTGTCCCGTGCTGCCCGAACACGCCTGTGGCTGGTTCGGCCGCCCCGGCCTGGCCGGCCACCGGCTGCACGCGGCCGGCGACGAAGCGACCGGCGGCGAAGCGGGCGGGACGATCCCGGCGGCCGGGCGCGACTGGTCGCCGTGGTTCCGCCCGGTGCGGGTGACCCGCGAGTCGGCGCGCGTCCTGATCGAGGCGGCCGACGAGGTCGCGGGCCTGGCCCTGGCCACCGAGTTCGAGGCCGTGCCCGGCGGCGCGATCCGCGGCCGCCACACGCTCACCAACACCGGCGGCGCGCCCTACGTCGTGGACTCGCTCGAGGTCGTGTTCCCGCTGCCCGCCACGGTCACCGAGACGCTGGATTTCACCGGCCGCGAAACCGGCGAGCGCCAGCCGCAGCGCCGCCCGGTCACCGACGGCCTGTGGCTGCGCGCCGGCCGCCGCGGCCGCACCGGCCACGACTCGCCCACGGTGCTGGCCGCCGGCCCGCCGGATTTCTCCTTCGCCGCGGGGCGGGTGTGGGGCCTGCACGTCGCCTGGAGCGGCAACACCATTTACTTCCTCGAGCGAGACGCATCCGGGCCGGTCACGCTCGGCGGCGGCGAACTGCTGCTGCCGGGCGAGATAGTGCTGGCCCGGGGCGAGTCGTACGCCACGCCGTGGATCTACCTGACCGCCGCCGACGACGGGCTTGACGGCCTGGCCGCCCAGTTCCACGGGTACCTGCGGTCGCTGCCCGCCCACCCGGCCTCGCCCCGGCCGGTCAACCTGAACGTCTGGGAGGCGGTGTACTTCGACCACGACCTGGCCCGGCTCATGACCCTGGCCGACCTGGCGGCACGGCTGGGCGTGGAGCGGTTCGTGCTGGACGACGGGTGGTTCGCCGGCCGCCGCGACGACCGCGCCGGGCTCGGCGACTGGTGGGTGGACGAGTCGGTCTGGCCCGGCGGCCTGCACCGGCTCGTCGACCACGTGCGCGGCCGCGGCCTGCAGTTCGGCCTGTGGTTCGAGCCGGAAATGGTCAATCCCGACTCCGACCTGTACCGGGCCCACCCGGACTGGATCCTGGCCACCGGCCAGCGGATCCCGCCGCTGCAGCGCGGCCAGCTTGTGCTCGACCTGACCCGCCCCGAGGTCCGCGCTTACCTGCTGGACCGGCTGAGCGCGATCCTTTCCGAGTACGAGATCTCCTACGTCAAATGGGATCACAACCGGAACCTGGTCGACGCCGGGTCCGGCACCCGGGCCGGCGCCCCGGCCGTACACGGGCAGACCCTGGCCTTCTACGCGCTGCTCGACGAGTTGCGGCGGCGGCACCCCGGCGTGGAGTGGGAATCCTGCGCGGCCGGCGGCGGCCGGATCGACCTCGGGGTGCTGGAGCGGGCCCAGCGCGTCTGGACCTCGGACATGACCGATGCGCTGGCCCGGCAGTCGATCCAGCGCTGGACGGCCCAGCTCGTCGCGCCCGAATACCTCGGCGCGCACGTTTCCGCCCCGTTCTCGCACCAGACCGGGCGGTTCATGCCGCTGGCCCTGCGCGGCGCCACGGCCCTGTTCGGCCACTTCGGCATCGAGTGGGACCTCACCGCCGCCGACGAAGCGTCGCTGGCCGAACTCGGCGACTGGATAGGGCTGTACAAGCGGCACCGCGGGCTGATCCACTCCGGCCGGGTCACCCGGGTCGACGCGCCCGACGACTCGGCGTGGATCCACAGGGTCGTCGCCGCCGACCGCCGGGCCGCGCTCATGTGCTACGTGCAGCGGGACGTGCGCCGGCACGCCCGCCCGGTGGCGCTGACGGTCCCCGGCCTTGAGCCCGAACGCGGCTACCGGGTCAGTGATGTCACGCCCGGCCGGACCCGGTTGGACCCCGTCACCCTGACCGGCGCGACCCTGGCCGGGACCGGCCTCGGCGTGCCGCCGCAGCGGCCGCTGACCGCGATCGTCCTGGCCATCGAGGCGGTCTAACCCGGCCCGGGCGGGCCCCGGCTCGCCGGTTCGTGCCTGGTGGGGCAGGATGCTGCCATGCCCACCCACGTTGCCCTGCTGCGCGGCATCAACCTGGCCGGCCACAACAAGGTCCCCATGGCCGACCTCCGCGAGGTCGTGACCACGCTCGGTCACAACGACGTGGCCACCTACATCCAGAGCGGCAACGTGGTGTTCAGCAGCGGCCAGGCCGACACGGCCAAGCTGGCCGCGGCCCTGGAGGAGGCCATCGCCGCCCGGTTCGGCCTCAAGATCCGGGTCGTGGTGCTGTCGCGCGAGGAACTGAGCCAGGTGGCGCGCGACAACCCCTACCCCGACGAGCCGAACCCGAAGTGCGTGCATGCCGTCTTCCTGTCCGGCGAACCCGGGCCCGAGGTGGCCGAGCGGGTCGCGGCCGCCCTGGAGGCGGTCGCGGGGCGCAGCCGCGACACGGCCCAGGTCGTCGGGCGCACGATCTTCCTGCACACCCCGGACGGCTACGGGCGCAGCGACCTGGCCGCGGCGCTGGTCAAGCTCGGCCAGAAGAAGGCCGACACCGTGTCCGGCACCGCCCGCAACTGGGCCACGGTCACCAAGCTCCTGACCCTCTGCGACCAGCCCGGGTAACCGCCGTTTCAGCCGGCCGCCTCGCGCAGGCGGGCGAATTCCTCGGCCAGCGTCTGCGCGGTCCAGTGCGCGTTGAGCCCGCTCGGGTTGGGCAGCACCCACAGCCGGGTCCGGCCGGCGGTGAGGTCTTGCGGTCCCACGGCCGCCCGGGGCTGGCCGAACGCGGTCCGGTAGGCCGTGACCCCGACGACCGCCAGCCACGCGGGCCGCGTCCGCACCGCCTTGGCCAGCAGTTCCTGCCCGCCGTCGCGCAACTCCCGCGCGCTGAGTTCGTCGGCGCGGGCGGTTGCCCTGGGGGCCACGTTGGTGATGCCGAGCCCGAGTTCCAGCAGTTCTTCCTGCTCCTCGGGCCGAAACAAGCGCGGCGTGAACCCCGACCGGTACAACGCCGGCCAGAACCGGTTTCCCGGCCGGGCGAAATGGTGCCCGGTCGCCGCCGAGTACAGCCCCGGGTTGATCCCCGAGAACAGCACCCGCAGCCCCGGCCCGATCACATCCGGAATGGTCAGGTCCCTGGCGCGCTCCAGATCGGCCGCCGTCGGCCTTGGGTGCGTGGGCCGGGGGGAGGGGGGCGCCGTGTCCGTCACCCGCCTAACCCTAGACGCGGCCGGTAGAACTGACCCATGACCGAGTCTCTGGCGGGGGTGCAGGAGCGGACGTTTGCGCGGGCGACCAAGACCACGCTCGCGGCTTATCCGGCTGAGCGGCGGCTGAGCTGCGATCAGCTTGACCGGTACTTGCGGCGCCGGGTCCTGCGGCCGTCGCGGCCAGGGCGGACGGCAGCCGCGTTAAGGCTCCCGAAAACCGGTGCCGGGCTCAGCGGCGACAATGGAGCAACCGGTGCCGGGCTCGGCCCGCGCACAATAGAACAGTGATCAGCGTCGCGCCCGAGCGGTTCGAGGAGATGGTCGCCACCGCGCTCGATGCGCTGCCCGAGGAGCTTGGCCGCCTGATGCGCAACGTGGCGGTCACGGTCGAGCCGTACGGCGGGCCGCCCGGCCTGCTCGGACTCTACGAAGGGGTCCCGCTCACCAGCCGCACCACCGGGTACGCGGGCGTGCTGCCGGACCGGATCACGATCTACCGCCGGGCCATCTGCGCGATCTGCCGCACCGAGGACGAGGTGGTCGATCAGGTCCGCCGCACCGTGATCCACGAGGTCGCGCACCACTTCGGCATCAGCGACGAGCGCCTCACCGAACTCGGCTGGTGACCCCACAGGCCGGATGAATGTGAGTCCAGGGTTGTTATATGTACCTAAAACTCACATTCATACCCATGATCACCCTTTGCGGGCTCAGGGCTCGGGCGTGGCCGACGGCTGGTCGGGCGAGGGGGCCGGGGTGTCCGGCGAGGCGGATCCCGGCGGGCCGGCCCCGCTGGCGCGCGGCAGGGGAGGCGGATCGAGCGTGCCCGGCTGCGCGGTCGGCTGCGCGGGTGCGGGCGCGGGAGGCGTGCCGCGGCGCGGGCCGGGCCGGAAACAGGACGGGCCGTGGGCGGCCCATGGCGGCCGGGGCGGATCGCTGAGCCGGCTGAGGAACATCAGCGTCACCGACTGCATCCCGGACAGCAACTCGGTTCGCCGGTCGGCGAAGGCCTGGTCGTCGACGAGCCGGCGGTCGGACCGGCGGTGCAGCAGGCCTAGTTCGGTCGCCGCGAGCTGGAACTCGGCCATGTCGCGCCGGCCGCCGAGCCCGCCGTGCAGCCGAGCCCACTGCCGGGCCTGGCGCCGGTCGGGCAGGCTGCTCAGCATCGAGATGTCGGCCGCGCGGACGAAGCCGGACGGCTCGTACTGCGGCAGGTAGCGGACGATCAGCGTGGCCATGTGCCGCCGGTCCAGGTACACCGCGACCAGCATCAACCCGAGCACCACGGCCAGGATCACGTAGGCCAGCACGGTCCGCAGCAGGCTCACGGCCAGCGCGTCGTTCCACAGCGCGTGCAGCGCGACCGCGGCGACCCAGCCGGCACCCACGGCCCACCAGCCCCGGCTCCGGGTGGTGGTGACCGCGTACGCCATGCCCGCGCCGATCAGCGAGCTGAACAGGGCCTGGCACACCGGGCCCGGCAGCCCGCGCAGCAGGAACGTGGTGGCCACGCCGTTGAAGATCCCGTAGTGGTCGGCCTGGGTGTAGTAGGCGATGTTCTCGATCAGCGCGAAGCCCAGGCCGACCATGCTCCCGTACACGAGCCCGTCGCTGGTGCCGTCGACCTCCTGCGGGCGCAGCAGCAGCAGCCCGACCAGGGCCGCGCCCTTGAGCGTCTCCTCGAGCACCGCGATGCCGATGACGGCCAGGGCCGACGCGTGGTGGAAGCCGTCGGCCCGCAGCGCCGGCGTCGTGATGAGCTCGTGGCCGGTGGCGGTGCTGACCAGCACGATGAGGCCGGCCATGGCCGCGCCCCACAGGAACACCAGCACCAGGAGGCCGGGTGGCTCGGGCTCCAGCCGGTCCAGGTACAGCACCCCGGAGATCAGGGCCGGGATGGGGAGCAGGGCCAGGGTTAACCCGATGCCGGCGGAAAGCGCCCCGGCCTCGGCGATGACGACGAGCGCGGCGAGCGCGGCCAGGCTGCAGGCGGCGACGCCGATGATGAACCCGACCGGCGTATGGCCGGTTCGGCGGTCACGGGCAAAGGCCTGCGGATCGATCGACGCCACAAACGCAGCATAACCAGCCCGAGCCCCTGCCATGCCTAACCGGAAAGGACGAGAGGGACCCATTAACCTAACCGCTTCGAAATGACGCAGGTCGGCGCGGACAGTGGCCCGGGGGAACCGACCTGGCTACATTCGTGTGCATGTTCGAAGCGGCTCGTGTGCTTGACGAACTGAACGACGAACAGCGCCGGGCCGCCACGCACACGGGCGGCCCGCTACTGGTGCTGGCCGGCGCGGGCAGTGGCAAGACCGGGACGCTGGTCGCCCGCGCGGCCTGGCTGCGTCAGCAGGGCACACAGGCCAGCCGGATCCTGCTGCTGACGTTTACCCGCAGAGCCGCCGACGACATGCTGGCCCGGGTCGCGTCCAGCACCGGCAGCGCCGAGGAACGGATCTGCGGGGGCACCTTCCACGCGATCGCGCACCGGATCATCCGGGAGCACGCGGAGTCGTTCTCGCTGCCGCCCGCGTTCAGCGTCATCGACCCGGCCGACATGAGCGACGTGCTCGACTCGCTGCGCGAGGAACACGGCCTGGTCGGCACCCGGCGGCGGGCGCCGCGGGCCGCGGTGTGCGCCGACATCTACACCCGCTGCGTGAACACCCAGACCACGATCGCGAACGTGGTGGCGGTCGGCTACCCGTGGTGCACCGACTTCACCGAGCAGCTCGCGGGCCTGTTCCGGGGCTACGTGGCCCACAAGCGCGCGCACGGCCTGGTCGACTTCGACGATCTGCTGCTGCTGTGGCAGGCGGCGCTGGCCGACCCGGCGGCGGGCCCGGCGCTGCGCGGCCTGTTCGACGCCGTGCTCGTGGACGAGTACCAGGACGTCAACGCGGTTCAGGCCGGCATCGTGCGGCTGCTGCGCCCGGACGGGTCCGGGCTGACCTGCGTCGGTGACGACGCCCAGGCCGTGTACGGGTTCCGCGGCGCCGACCCCGAGCACCTGCGGGCGCTGGCCGGCGCGTACCCGGACCTGACCGTGGTCCGCCTGGTCCGCAACTACCGGTCCAAGGATCCGGTGCTGGCGCTGGCCAACGTGGTGCGCCCGCAGTCCGAGGGTCTCGAGCTCGAGCTGGCCGGCGTGCGCGGCGCCGGGCCCGCCCCGCAACTCGTGCGCTGCCACGACGAGGCCACGCAGGCCCGCGAGATCACCGCGCGGATCCTGGACGCGCACGAGGCCGGGCGGCGGCTGCAGGAGCAGGCCGTCCTGGTCCGGGCCTCGCACCACAGCGACATGCTCGAGGTCGAACTGTCCGCCCGCGGCATCCCGTTCGTGAAGTACGGCGGGCTGCGGTTCACCGAGGCCGCCCACGTCAAGGACTTCCTGGCCGCCGCGCGGGTGGTGGCCAACCCCGCGGACGACATCGGCTGGTTCCGCGTGCTGCGGCTGCACGAGGGGATCGGTCCGGCTCACGCCCGGAGGATGATCGAGGTTCTGCGCCCGGATCAGCCATTTGTTTTTGAACGCGTCACCGGGGCAGCCGACGTCGTCCCGGCCCGGTCGCGTGCCGGGGTAGCGGCGACGCTGTCGGCTCTGGCCGCGGCCGCGGCCCTGGAGAGCGTGGCCGACCGGGCCGGGGCGATCCTGGCCGCGCTGGCCGGCCCGCTGCGCGCCCGCTACCCCGACGCCGGGGTCCGCCTGGCCGACCTGGAACGGCTGGCCGACGCGGCGGCGACCAGGCCCTCGCTGCACGAGGCCCTGGTCGAGCTGGCACTCGACCCGCCCGCGTCCGCGTCCGACCTGGCCGGGCGGCCCCGGCTGGACGAGGATTTCCTGATCATCTCGACCGTCCACTCGGCCAAGGGCCTGGAGTGGCCGGTGGTGCACCTGCCCCACCTGGCCGACGGCGCCGTGCCCAGTGACATGGCGCTGACCAGCCCCGAGGGCCTGGCCGAGGAGCAGAGGCTGTTCTACGTGGCGGTGACCAGGGCCCGCGACGAGCTGTACCTGTACGCGCCGCTGCGCCTGCACTACCACCGGACTGGCCGGGACGACCGGCACGGCTACGCGCAGCTCAGCCGGTTCCTGGACGACCGGGCCCAGGCCAGGTGCGAGGTCGTGAGCGCGCCGGCGCGCGAGCCGGTGATCCCGCGCATGACCAAGCTCGCGGTGACGGTGGACGCCGCGCTCGAGTCGCTGTGGGGAGCCAGGTAGCGGCGGTGCTCAGTTGCGCTCGATGATGCCGCGCAGGTACATGGCCTGCCCGGCGTGCTGCAGGTCGTCGGAGATCACGCTGAGCAGGCGCACACCGAGGGTGACCGGCGGGTCCCACGCCTTGTCCACGACGCGGTCGAGATCGGCGTCGGTCAGCCCGGCGACGTAAGCGAGGGTCTCCTGGTACACCTCGTCGAAGTAGCCGGTCAGCAGCTCACCGGATCCGACCTGGACCGCGGCGACCGCCTCGGCGCCGTGCCCGTACCCGGTGGCCGTGGCCGCGAACGGCAGCCCGAACCGGTCGGCCCAGCTCGTTCCGGAGCGGGTCGACACCCAGACCTGGCCGGTTCCCGCCACGTCGGCCACGTGATCATCCTGGATCCGGGTCAGGTGCCACACCAGCCACGCGATCGAGTTGGCGCCGTTGTCGGGCCGGAAGGCCAGTTGGCCGGGCGTGAGCCCGTCGACCGCCTCGTGCACGGTGTGATGGATACGGCCGAACGCGTCGGCCAGCAGTTCCGCAACGGTCATAGCGTTTTCCTGTCTACCAGGGCATGGACGTGCTGGTGTGATGGGCGAGCCCGTCCAGGTCACTCATCTGCCAGACGTGGCGCGGCGGGGTCTCGAACGTCGCATACGGCGTGACCCTGATCACCACCCGCTGCTCATCGTCGGCCATCTGCTCGATCTGCGGGCGTCGCTCCGGCGGTACCTCCTGGCCCGCCATCAGGCCGACGACCCGGGTGAGGACGTCCACGGCCAGGTCACGGTCGTGAGACACCACGGCGTCGCCGTAGACCTGAATGTAGGTGGGCGGCCACTTCTCGTCCAGGATGCACAGGCTGACCTTGGCGTTGCGGGTGACCGCCTTGGTCTTGCCCCGCTCGGCCATGGTGGAGATCAGCAGTTCGTCACCGTCCATCACGTAGTAGACGATCGTCATGGCCGGGCCGTGCTCCCGGCGGGCGTAGCCGAACACGCAGGCCCGGTGATCACGAACGAACTGCCGCCGCTGGTCCCGATCCACCATCGCACCCTAACGCGCCGGCCCGCTCCGGCGATATCGCTAACCCCGCGCCGTGAGGTGCCGGGCGAACAGCGTGCCGGGACTAGCGAATATATCGAATTCGTGTTCTAGTATACGGGTGAGCGAGGCGTCGGTGCCGCGGTGGTGGACCTACCCGACCCGCTGCGGGGCCGGGCACCCCTGGGGGCCCGGCAAGGTGATCGTCTCCTGGCTGCCGTGCCAGTGCGGGCCTGCTCGCGCGGCGCTGGCCCGCGGCAGCGGCCACCGGACCATCGCCTGCCGGGCGCCCGGATGTGAGTACGTCTGCTACGAGCCACCGCACGAGCCGGGGCCGGGCGACGGCGTCACGTTAGCGCCCCCGGCGGCCGGCCGTGGCCGGCGCCGTGATCGAAGCCGGGCCCGGCACCGGGCCGCCCGCCGCGGTGTGACGGTCGCGGCCTGGCGGCGGTTACCGGTCCTGGCTGGCCCGGGCCAGCAGGGTGCGCTGGGCCAGGTCATCCTGGTCGACACCGGCCAGGTCCAGCGCCCGCGGCACCGGGCCGGCCTGCGCCCGCAGGATGCCCAGCAGCAGGTCGGCCGGCTGCGGATCCTTCTGGCCGGTGAAGCCGCGCTCCACCGCGAGCTTGGCCGAGGCACCCAGGTGCGGCCGCTTCAGGGAGGTGCTGGCCCGGGGCAGGTTAAAGGCGGCCGCGGACGCCCCCGCCGCGGCCAGGCTGTGCTCGAACTCCCGGTCCAGCGCGTCCATGACCGTCTGGTGGTCGAGCCCGGCCGCGGCCAGGACCTGGCGGGGGACCTCGTCCGGGCCGGCCGTGATGGCCAGCAGCAGATGCTGCGCCTCGACCGTGTCCGATCCGTCCTGGCGGGCCTCGTCACGGCCCAGGTCCATGACCGTCCGCAGGTAGCTGCCGAATGCGCTCATCGTTACCGCCTCCGCAACGCCACGCCCGCGGCGATCAGCCGCTTGGCGTGTTTCTTATGGACCGCCTGGCGGGTCACCCCGAGCGCCTCGGCCACCTGCGGCCAGTTCCAGCCTGCCCGCATGGCCTGCTCGACGGCGGCGTCCTCGATCCGGTCCGCCAGTCGCCGCAGTGCCACCACCGACGCGAGCGCGTCAGCGGGATCCGGCGAGACGGGCACCTCTACACCAGGCATGTAAGCAACCATAGTTGACTAATGCGGAACAGTCAACCAAGGTTGCTTAAACGGGCGGCCCGTTGACGCCCATCGCTCGCCGCCCTTAACTAAGGCCGAACCGATAGTGAGGTGGCCGGGACATGGCGATTCATACGTTCGGACCCAACGCGGTCGACTGGGAAGAGCGGGTCGACCTGGCCCGGCTGCGCGGCGAGCGCCTGGCCCGGCTCCGGGCCCACCTGGAAGCCTCCGAGCTGGGCGCCCTGCTGAGCTTTGACTTCGCGAACATCCGTTACATGACCTCGACCCACATCGGGACCTGGGCCGTGGACAAGCTGATCAGGTTCGCGCTGCTGCCCCGGGGAGGCGAGCCCGTGGTCTGGGACTTCGGGTCGGCCGCCCGCCACCACCAGATCTACAACCCCTGGCTGGACCACACCCCGGGCCCGGCGACCGCGGAGGGGGCGCGGCAGACCGGGGCCCGGGCGGGCATCTCCACGCTGCGCGGGGCCTTCCACCCCGAAGCGGGCATCGCCGCTGACGTGGCCGCGAAGGTGGCCGCCGTGCTGCGGGAGCACGAGGTGGCGGACGCGCCGGTCGGCATCGACGTGGTCGAGATGCCGGTGCTGGCGGCACTGCGGGCCGAGGGCATCGAGACCGTGGACGGGCAGCAGGTGTTCCTGGAGGCCCGCCGGATCAAGACCGCCGACGAGATCAGCCTGCTGGCGCAGGCGTGCGCGATGGTCGACGCGGCCTACACCGAGCTGTACGAGTTCCTGCGGCCCGGGGTGCGCGAGAACGAGTGCGTGGGCCTGGTCAGCAAGGTCCTCTACGACCTGGGCAGCGAGTACGTGGAGGGGGTCAACGCGATATCCGGCGAGCGCTGCTCGCCGCACCCGCACGTCTACTCCGATCGGCTGATCCGGCCCGGCGACCCGGCCTTCTTCGACATCCTGCACAGCCACCTGGGCTACCGGACCTGCTACTACCGCACGTTCGCGGTGGGCAGCGCGTCGCGGGCGCAGCGGGACGCCTACGTGCGCTGCCGCGAGTACATGGACTCCGCGATCGCGCTGGTGAAGCCGGGCACGACCACGGCCGACGTCGTCTCGCTGTGGCCGCGCGCGGAAGAGTTCGGGTTCCCGGACGAGACCGCGGCGTTCGCGCTGCAGTACGGACACGGCGTGGGCCTGTCGATCTGGGAGAAGCCGATCTTCAGCCGGCTGGTCTCGCTGGATCACCCGGAGACGCTGCAAGAGGGCATGGTGTTCGCGCTGGAGACCTACTGGCCCGCCTCGGACGGCTGGTCCGCGGCCCGGATCGAGGAAGAGGTCGTGGTCACGGCCACCGGCTGCGAGGTCATCACGAAGTTCCCGGCCGAGGAACTGCTGGTCGCCGGGCCCAAGTACTGGACCGCGGGCGGAGCGCTCGACACGCTCAGGGAGAGCCAGTCGCCCCTGAACACCGCGGCCGGCCGCGGCGAGACGGTCCCGGGCACCGCGGGAGAAGCGGCCGGGAGTGACGGGACCATGGCCGGCGAAACGGCCCGGCCGGCCGGGGACGGGGCCCGGTGACCGCCGTGGCCGCCAGCGGCGGTGCCCGCGCGGTCGGCGCCGACGAACTGCTCGGGCTGTACGAGCAGATGGCGGTGATCCGGCGGACGGAGCAGGCGGCGCATGATTTGTTCCTGGCCGGGCTGGTGAAGGGCACGACGCACCTGGCGGCGGGGCATGAGGCGGTGGCGGTGGGGGCCAGCGCGGCG
>DATAVV010000152.1:0-23800 GCA_036267555.1 Streptosporangiaceae bacterium
GAACTCGCCGGCCACGGAGATCCGGCTCAGGCCGATGGTGCCGTGCGCGACGAAGCCCGCCCAGCAGCCGAGATCGCCGTCGATCCGCATGCGCACCAGGCACAGCGCGACGCCGGTGGCCGCGGGCGTGCCGTCGCCGGATGTCGGCCCCGGCACGCCGATCTCGGCGTGGTTGAAGTAGACGCTGCCCTTCACGTGGGTGCCGATCGCGCTGATCTCCCCGACCGCGTTGAAGCCGTTGTCGCAGTACAGACTGCTGGAGATCTCGGCGCGGTCCAGCCGCAGCGCCACCCCGCCCGGGTTGGCCAGCTTGGCTCCCCGCAGCTCCAGGGTGCTGGCCACGCTGACGTCGACCAGCCGCACCTCGCCTCGGGCCGTGAGCTTCTGGGCGTTGAAGTCGTGACCGACCGCCATGCCATCGCCGTGCAGCGCCACCTTCTGCCCGTGGCCGGCTGTGATCTCGGCCCCGTCCAGCCGGACGGATCCGCTGATCCGGGCGCCGGCCATCGTGACCGTGCCCGCGGCCATGAAGCCGCCGTCGCAGGCCACGCTGCCGTCGACCACGATGTGATCGGCGGCCAGCGCGGCGTCCTCGTCGTCGCCGCGGCGAAGGCGCGCGCCGCGCAGCCGGACATCGCGATGAAAGTGAGCGCCGGTCAGGTGCACGGCCCGGGACGACGAGACGTGGCTGAGCCCGAGGTCGCCGTCGACCTCCAGGTTCGTCGCGTCGATGCCGGGGAAGCTCGAGCCGTCGAGCGTCAGCGCGCCGAGCCGGGCCTCGGCGAGCAGGAGAGGCTGGTCAAAGACGCAGTCCCGCAGCGTGATGGGGTGCTCGATCCGCGCGTAGCTGAGGTCGAGCAGACCGGTGATGCGCGCCCCGCGCAGGGTGAGGCGCGCGTTGCGCCGCTGGCCCGGCTCGGCGTGCAGGATCTGCGCGATCGCCTCCGCCCGCACCACCGCTGCGCGCACGTCGCGGCGACTTCCCCCGCTGGCGTTCCCGTTCGGACGCAAGTCGATCTGCTGTCCGGCGCGGAAGGCGCCCCATAGCTTCTTCTCTGTTCGACTAGGCGCGGACCGCCACCCCTCCCCGCCCACCGCGCCAGCAGCCATAACGGCCGCCGGGCACCAGGCTCAATGATCTACCGCCCGGAAGTTCCCGGCAAGGTTCCCGCTGCCGGCGGTCGCGCTGTCGGCGGTCACCCGGACGGGACCAGCCGGACCTCGATGATCTCGGTCCGGGAGATGACCCGGTCCCGTTCGCCGGCGAGCGCCTGGCGACGGTCGTCGGTCATGAAGTCATCGAGGGCCTGCGCGGAGGGGAATTCCAGCATCTGGATCTCCAGCGGCTGCCCCTCGCCGCTGCTGCGCGCCCGCTGGAGGACCCGGCCCCGATGCTCGGCAGCGATGCGCAGGCTACCCCCGGCGGCCCGGCTGGGCGGCCAGCAGGAGCTGGTAAGCCGGGCATCACGGTTGGTCCCTAACCGTGATGCCCGGCTCGCTCGTATCCGCCTGGGCCCGCCAGAGCGGGTCCTGGCGGGCTAGACGGCGATCAGCCGGTCGAGGAGTCCACGGTAGTTGCGCAGCGTGTTACGCAGGTCCTCGGTGTCAACGCCCTCGTGGTCCCACTCGCCGCGCAGCCCGGTCTCGCGCTCCTTGGCCGCGGTCACCAGCGCGTTGATCGTCTCGCCCACCAGGTCGGCCGCGGCCTCGACCGATCCGCGGGGATCGTCGACGAACGTGGACTGGATGGCGGCCCACCGCTCGTGCCACTGGTCCGGGTCGCCGAACAGGTCACCGTCGGCCGGCTCGCTGACGTCGGAGGGCACGCCGGGCCGGGCCGCCTCGGGCACGACGGCCGCGGGCCGCGCGTGCTTCGGAAGGGCCTCGGCCGACGCCGGATCCGCGGGCGCCGCGGGCATCGCGTAGGCCGCAGCCGGTTCCCGGTCGACGTCGAGCGCCTCGTCCGCGGCTGCGTCGTCCGCGGCTGCGTCGTCCGCGGCAACGGGGTCCGGGGTCACGGGGTCCGAGGTTACGGGATCGGGGACTGTCGTCTCAGAGGGAGCGGGGTCAGCCAGGATGGCCTCCGCGGGCACGGTTTCCGGGTTGGCGTCGTCGGCATCATCATCCGCGGGGTGCCCGTATGCCGACACCTCGTCGGGCTCGTCGTCCTCGTCGCCGTCTGCGTCCTCGTCCTCGTCCTCGTCTTCGTCCTGGCCGGAAACGTCGCCCGCCCGCACCGGGGTCACGTCATCCACGATCACCGCGTCGGAGTCGGTGACGTCATCGCCGGTGAGGTGATCTTCGCCTTCGTCTTCGTCTTCGTCTTCGTCTTCGGGCTCGCCGACGACGTCGGACGGTTCCATCTGGTCGTCATCCACGGGCTCTTCGCGGGTCCCAACGCTGGTAATCGTCGCGTGGATCTCCTGAGCCTCAGCGTCGTCAGCCATGTTCCCTCTTTTCCTACGGCTTCCTACGGCCGACATGGCTATGTCGGGCTTATTGCGGCCGGTAAACGGCCGCCCTCTCACTACCGGATAGCGAACGGGCTAAACCAGGCCGGATCGCTCAGCGCCGCATGTCGCGGCTGTCGTCCGACGGTGTCTCCGCGGCGTGCTGGTCGTCGGCTTGC
The DNA here is from genome assembly GCA_036267555.1 of Streptosporangiaceae bacterium. GTDB lineage: Bacteria > Actinomycetota > Actinomycetes > Streptosporangiales > Streptosporangiaceae > JASHPR01. The sequence goes on from DATAVV010000152.1 coordinate 2,630, forward strand.
GGGCCTTCCCCGTTGTCCTGCGGCCGTTCCCCGTCGTCTTGCGGTCGTTCCTCGCCGTCCTGCAAGCGTTTCCCGTCGTCTTGCGGTCGTTCCCCGTCGTCCTGCGGGGATTCGCCGCCAGGCTGGCCGCCGCGCTGGCCCCGGGAGGTCAGGTCGGACAGGGCCTGGCGCATGGCGTGCAGGCCGCCGCCGCGCGGCACCTTGAGCGTCACGTACGCGATGGCTCCGGCCGGTATGGGCAGCCAGAAGTTCACCAGCCGCCAGCCGAGCACGCCCAGTGTCGCGACGCTCCTGGTGAGGCCGAAACTGATGAGCAGAACCGGTGTCACGGTGTCGATGATCCCGAGACCGCCCGGTGTCACCGGGATGGCCCCGATCACGTTCGCGATCCCGTAGGCGGCGAACAGCCCGACCGGGTTGGGGTAGCCGCCGAACGCGGCGATGAAGCACCACAGCGACGCCGCGTCCAGCAGCCAGTTCAGCGCGGCCCAGGTCAGGGACCAGATGAGCACGTCCCGGTCGGTGGCCAGATGGCGGACGGACGCCGCGGCCTGGAGCACGATCTGTTCCACGCGGTCACCGCCGACGCCGGGGATCCGATCCCCGATGGCGTGGACGATGCGCCCCGCCCGCTTGGCCCCGCGGGTGAGGCCGAGGGCCAGCACCGCCACCAGGCCCAGGATCACCGCCCCGACGATCGCGACCGTGGCGTAGACCGGGCGGAAGCCGGACAGCGGGATCGAGATGACCAGCGCGAGCCAGAGCAGGACGTTCAGCACGATCGTGGAGCCGATGCCCTTGGTCGCCATCATCACGCCGACGTCGGTGCCCGCGATCCCCTCGGCGGTGAACAACTGATACCCGATGCCCGCGCTGCCCACAGTCCCGGCCGGGATGACGTGCGCCACCGCCGCGGCGGTGAGGTCGATGCGGAACAGCCGGGACAGGCCGGGCCGCCCCTCGGCCGGCAGCAGCACCCGGTTCAGCAGCGCGTAGCAGAACAGCGAGAGACCCTCGAGGATGATGCCCGCGGCCATCCAGCCCACGTTCAGCCGGCCGAGCAGGTACAGGTCCTTGCTCGCCCCGACTAGTTCGGGGATGACCAGGTACTCGATGATCAGCAGCAGGATGAAGATGATCGCCAGGCGGCGCAGCGGGCGCCGGGCGAACCGCAGCCAGGTCCGCCAGCCCATCGCCGACGGTCTCGCGTCCTGGTCTGCTGGCACGTCCCGTCGCCTCAACTGGTATCCAGGCGGCGGAAGACCACCTCTTGCAGGAAGAGGCGGATCGCGGCCGCGGCCGGAATGGCCACCAGGGCCCCGACGATGCCCATCAGCGCCCCGCCGATCAGCACCGAGACCAGTGATACCACGGCGGGTACCTGCACCGTCCGGCCCATGATCCTCGGCACGATCAGGTAGTCCTCGGCCAGCCGGTAGCCGATATAGAAGCCAAGGGTGGCGATCGCGACCGGCAGCGAAACGGTCAGCGCGACCAGGGAGACGATCGCCCCGCCGATGGTGGAGCCGATGACCGGGATCAGGTCGAGCAGCGCGACCAGCAGCGCGAGCAGAATGGGGTAAGGCACACCAAAGATGAGCAACCAGATGTACGTGCCGACTCCGGCGATGGCGGAAGTCAGGAAGTTCCCCAGCACATAGCCGCCCACCTTGGTGAAGATCTCATCTCCGATCAGTATGACGCGGGTCCGCCGGGAGTGCGGCGCCAGCCGGTAGGCGAACAGCCTGATCCGCGGCATGCCAAACAGGAAATAAATGACCATTACTCCGATAGTTAGCATAGCGGCGGCCGTGCCGATGACCAGTTCCCCCGCGCCGAGCACGCCGCCGATCAGCGCGCTGCCCTTGCTGGACAGCAGGCTGGAGAGCCGCTTCTGGATGTGGTACTGCGCGTTGAGCTTGCCCAGTTCGGAGTTGTGGTCCTGCAGCGAGTGCGCGTACTGGGGCAGGTGGTCAGCCAGCGCGGTGGCCTGAGCGACCAGCGGCGGGATCGCGGCGGCCACGAAGCCGCCCACCAGCGCGACCGCGGCCAGCAGGATCGTCAGGACCGCGGCACCGCGCGGAAAGCGGTGCCGCTCCAGCCAGGTCACCGCCGGGTCCAGGCCGGCCGCGATGAACAGCGCCAGCCCGACCAGGATCAGCACCGACCGGGCCCGGATCGTGAGTTCGACCAGCCCGTAGGTGACCGCGACCCCGGCGGCCGCGGCCATGCCGATGAAGAACGGCGAACGCCGGTTGACCGGACGGCCCAGTTCACCTAGGCCGCCGGTTTCCTCGGCGATCTCGGCGGCCTCGGCGACCGCCTCCTCCAACCGGTCACCGGACTCCTCATCGCTGTCGGCCGGCTGGGCCGGCCCGCCGCGGCCGGCCGGGGTCTCGCCGGTCTTCTCGGCGGAGGCGTCAGACCCCTCCCTGGCTTCGTCGGACTGTTCCTCGACGGCGTCCGAGAGCGAGGTGAGGGCGGCGCGCGGCTGGCCCGGGTCGACCGGCATCAGACGGCCCTCGCGAGCCGGCGACGGACGGTGACGGTGGGGGTGGTGCGGATGGTCGCGGACACGGGCTGCTCCCGGCGGTGCTAGGAGTCCTGGTCACGGATCGTGACGAGGAGCAAGTGCCCATCCGCTGCCCCGCTCCGGGCAACTCACACATGCCCGGGGCGCCGCCCCGGGCAGCGCCCAGCCGGCCCGGGATTCGCTGGCTGCTACCGCTCGGCGGCCTGGCCCCGCAGGCGCTCGGCGAGCACGGCGGCCTGGCTGCGCCCGGCGTCCTTGGTCGCGGTGAGCAGGGTCACGGTGCCCTGCTGGGCCGCCTCCTCGATGCGGGCCAGAGCCTGCGCCCGCGCGGGCTCGCGCAGTTCGTCGGCGTAACGGCGCCGGAACTCCTCGAAGCGCTCAGGCTCGTGGCCGTACCAGCGCCGCAGTTCGTCGGACGGTGCCACGTCCTTGGCCCACTCGTCGACGTGGGCGGCGTCCTTGGACAGCCCCCGCGGCCAGAGCCGGTCGACCAGCAGCCGCCGGCCGTCGTCCGGCGCCGGGTGCTCGTAAATCCGCCGCACCCGCACATCAGGACTCTGCGCCATGCCGCCTCCCCGGTCCCGAGCATCATACGGGCGCTCCGTCGGCATACCCGTACCCCCGGCTTGGCCGGGGTTGATCACCGGCTTGCCTTGCGTTGGCCCAAGGCGCGTTGGCCACGGGACGGGGTGGGCAACGCTTACGCCTGCCGTACGGGTACGCCGACTCCGCTTGGGTGGGGAGCGGGGCTAGTCGGAGGCCGGGCGCTGAAGAACCTGCGGTCGTGAGTCTCGTGATGCTGCCCCCAGACCACCCCGCGCTGCATCTGGCCGTCGGGCAGGGCGGCCGGGCCGGGCCCCCGTGGGGTCCGGTGGGACTGGGGGTGTTTGGGCAGGGTGGCGAGCATGGAGATCAGCGTGAGGGCCCAGAGGGCGGCGGCGGGCCAGGTGGCGCCAGGTGCCGCGGGCGATCAGGGGCAGGATCAGGCTGGTGGCCAGGGCCCAGAACCCGATCGCCAGGGCGGTGAGCGCCGGGCGCGCGGCGGCCGCGGTGGCCGAGCCCGCGAGGCGCAGGATCTGGGCCGCGGCCAGGACCGTGATCGAGGCCGCGCCCATGGCGACCCAGTACGGGGCGCGCAGCCCGGCGGGCGAGGCCGCGGCCCGCAACGCCGCTGCGGCGGCCAGGACGGTGAAGGCGGCCGCCGCGATCGCCAGCAGCACGGCCGAGATGCGCGGCAGATCAGCCAGGCGCAGCGCCACCGACACGATGCCGGTCGCCATCACCACGGAGAAGGCCCCGGGACGGGTGCGCAGGACGATATCTTGTGCCACTCCCGCCACCGTGCGCCGCACCTCGCCCTGGCCCGACGACACGTCGCCTTACGATATTACGAGCCGGGGACCCGCCGAGGCCACGGCCGCCGCGGCCGGAGCGCCGGGCCGCCGCGCGGCCGTCGCCGCGACCGATGAGGGTGTGGGTCAGCTGACCGACGAGGACTACGAGAACCTGCTGACGTTCCGGGCCGGCCTGCGCCGCTTCCTGCACTGGAGCGAGAGCCAGGCCCGGGCCGCGGGCCTGACCCCGGCCCAGCACCAGTTGCTGCTGGCCGTCAGGGGGCACCGCGGGGAACACGGCCCGACCGTCGGCGACCTGGCCGACTACCTGATGCTCCGGCATCACAGCGCCGTCGAACTGGTCGACCGCGCCGCCGCGGCCGGGCTGGTGGAGCGGTGGGGCGACGAGGCCGACGGCCGCGTGATCCGCGTCAGGCTCACGCCCGACGGCGAGGCCCGCCTGGCCGCGCTGGCCCCGGCTCACCTCGATGAGCTGCGCAGCCTCGCGCCAGTTCTGGACCGGCTCGTGGCCGCGTGGGCCGACCCTGCGCGCACCTGACGAGGACGGGGCGGCCCCTGGCCACTTGCAGCGTCGCACGCCCGGTGTCATCTTCGGCGGGTTGCGGCCGGATCGACGACGCGAAACGGGATTGCGGAAAGGGGGCCGTGGGCAGAAACCGTCGTTATACCAGCGGTTTCTGCCCACGGTCTCCGGTGAGATTAGCCAAAACCCTATTTTGGTTAAGTTAAGGGCGCCGAGATGCTGCTCCTTTTCGGTGCGGCCGGGCGGGCGCGGGCGGGCGGGCGCGGCGGGTTCGGTCGGGCGGGCGCGGCGGGTTCGGTCGGGCGGGCGCGGCGGGTTCGGGCGGGTGGGCGCGGGCCGTGCGCGCCACGTGCCGGCTGGCGCCCGGCGCGCGCGCCTGATACGGCCCGTCAGTCCGTCGTCAGGGGCGCCCGCGGCACGCCGCAGAACGTGATGGCCGCCGCGAGCAGGAACGCGCCGCCCGCGATGATCACCCCGATGTGCAGGCCGGGGATGAACGCCGAGCGTGCCTGGACCAGGGCGCCGAGCAGCGCGACGCCCAGCACGCCGCCCGACTGCCGGGCCGCGTTGACGACGCCGGACGCGATCCCGCCCCGGTTCGCGGGCGCGGCCTCGATGACCGAGGCGGTCGCGGCCGGCATGGTCAGGGCCATGCCGAAGCCCGCCGCGGCCATGGGCAGGATCAGCCACGGGTAGGCGCTGTGCGACCCGGCCACGACCAGGCTGACGAGCCCGGCGCCGCCGAGCAGCAGGCCGGCCAGCATCGGCGTGCGCGGCCCGGTCCTGGCCATGATCCGGCCCGAGGCCGCTGAGGCCACGATCAGCAGCGCGGCCTCGGGCAGCAGGGCCAGCCCGGTGGCCAGCGCGGAGTAGCCGCGCACGTCCTGGAAGTACAGGCTCATCAGGAACAGCTGACCGTAGAAGCCGAGGTTGATCAGCAGGCCGACCGCGCTTCCGGCCCGGAAGGCTGGCCGGGTGAACAGCCGCAGCGGCAGCATCGGGTCCGCGGCCCGGTGCTCGGCCCAGGCGAAGGCGGCCCACGCCGTCGCGGAGAGGCCGAAGCCGCCCAGCACCAGCGGCGAGGCCCAGCCGGCCTGGCCCGCCTCGACCAGGGCCCAGGTGAGCAGGCCCAGCGCGGCGACGCCCAGCACCTGGCCCGGCAGGTCCACGGCGCGCGGCCGCGGGCCGGTCGCCGGCACCGCGCGGCCCGCGAGGGCCAGCGCCGCCACGGCGAACGGCAGGTTCAGGAAGAACACGCCGCGCCAGCTCCACCCGGTGACCAGCAGGCCGCCGACGATGGGACCGCTGGCCGCGCCGATGCCCGCGATCGCGCCCCACGCCCCGAACGCCCGGGCCCGCCCGGCGCGGGTCGGGTAGGCGGCCTGCAACAGCACCAGCGACGAGGGCACCAGCAGCGCGGCGCCCACGCCCGCCGCGACGCGGGCCGCGATCAGCAGGGCCAGGCTGGGCGCGAGCCCGCAGGCCGCCGAGGCCAGGCCGAATATCACAAGCCCCGCCGTGAACACCCGCCGGCCGCCGAGCCGCTCGGCCAGCGCCCCGCCGGTCAGCAGCAGCCCGGCGAAGGCCAGCGTGTACGCGTCGACCACCCACTGCAGCCCGGCCACGCCCCCGTGGGTGTCCCGCCCGATCGCGGGCAGGGCGACGTTCACCACGGTCGTGTCCACGATGACCATGAAGTAACCGAGGCAGATGACCACGAGGGCCAGGTTCGACGCCGCTGCCCGCGGTGTTCCGGTGTTGGCCTCGGGGGGGCGGCCTCCCAAGACCCCCCCGCCGGCCCGTTGGTTCTCGATCGTCTGCATGGTTTTAGTCTTTTCCGCCAACGCTTCGGTCAGGGGCGAAGCGTCCGGCGCGGTAGCCGCGTTATCGAGAGTTCCCGACCGGCGGCCGTGTGACCTGCGACAACCCGGCGGTTGCGAACGTGGTCGCGATCAGCGCGTCCGGCAGTGTGAGGCGTCTCACACGGCGGTCGGCCACCGCGAGCCCGGCCATGGACGCGGCGTGCGCGAGGTCGACCAGGGCGCCGAGGCCCACCGACTCGGCGCTCGAGGAGGCGGCCATGGTCACGACGGCCTGGGTCAGGTGCCGGGCGCCGAGCACCCGGGCCACGCCGCAGGCCCGGCGGCTGGCCGGGCGCCCGGTCGCGGCCGTGATCACCCGGGCGGGCGCGATGAGCAGCGCGGCGCCGTAGCAGGCGCGGACCGGCTGGAGCAGGTCGCGGACGGCCACGGCGGCCTTCACCGGCGTTTCCCGGGGAGGTCTGGGCGGGTCGCCCCCCGAGGCCAGCACTGCCGACCCGCCGGCCGCGTCGCCACGAGCCCGGTGACCACCGCCGCGCCCGCGGCCAGGCCGGCCAGCGCGCGCGGCCGCTGGGCCAGCCACTGCTGCGCGCTGCGGGCGTGCGACCGGGCGTCGAACACCCCGTGAGCGCCGTGATCGTGGCCGTCCGGGCCGTCGATGGCCTGGAAGAGGTTGTCCGGCCGCGGGTGGTCCACGGCCTCGCCGGTCTGCTGCGAGTCGTAACCCGTGCGGGCCAGGTACCGGTCCAGGAGCGCCGGGACCACCTTGTTGGCCGTGATCGTGGCCACCGTGCTGGCCCCGATCCAGTACTGCCGGCGGCGCGGGTGGCCGGCGGCGAACAGCACGCCGCGGGCGGCCACCTCCGGCTGGTAGATCGGGGGCACGGGCTGCGGGTGCCGGGGCAGCCGGGAGCGCACCCAGGAGAACTGCGGGGTGTTGACGGCGGGCATCTGGGCGACCGTGATGTTCACGCCCGAGCCCTCGTGCAGCAGTTCGCAGCGCAGCGACGAGGTGAACCCGTTGATGGCGTGCTTGGCCCCGCAGTACGCCGACTGCAGCGGGATGCTCCGGGACCCCAGCGCGGATCCCACCTGCACGATCGTGCCATATCCGCGCGGCCGCATCCGACTTAGCGCGGCCATCGTCCCGTGCACGAACCCGAGGTAGCTGACCTCGGTGACCCGGCGGAACTCCTCGGCCGTGATCTCGGCGAACGGGGCGAACACCGAGGTGAACGCCACGTTGATCCAGACGTCGATGGGCCCGAAGTGGTCCTCGGCCTGCCGGGCGGCGTCGTTTACCTGTGCGTAGTCCGCGACGTCGGCCGGGATCGCGAGCGCCTTCCCGCCCGCGTCCTCAACGCTGCGGGCGGCGCCCTCCAGGCCGGCCTGGCCGCGGGCGATCAGCGCGACGTTGGCGCCGCGCTCGCCGTAAAGCTCGGCCGTCGCGCGGCCGATGCCCGCGCTGGCCCCGGTGATAACCACTGTCTGCGTCATGGGACTGTTCTTCCTTCCTTCTGGGGGCCTGGCGTCCCTTCTGGGGGCCTGGCGTCAGGTGTCACGCCAGGGAGACGCCAGTCGGGCCGCGCATTCGAGGAGCATCGCGTGCACGAACGCCTGCGGCAGGTTCCCGCGCAACTGGCGCTCGGTGACGTCGTACTCCTCGGCGTAAAGGCCAGGCGAGCCGCACGCGGACCGGTTGCGCTCGAACCAGCGCGCGGCCTCGAGTTCGTCTCCCTGCTGGTGCTCGGCCAGGGCCATGACGAAGCCGCACAGCAGGAACGCGCCCTCGGACTCGCCCAGCGGCCGCTCGTCGTGGCGGAACCGGTAGGCGTAACCGTCCTGCGTCAGCTCGGCCCGGTAGGCGTGCAGGGTCTGCAGCGTGCGCGGGTCGTCGGCCGGCACGGCCCCGCGGATCGGCGGCATCAGCAGCGCGGCGTCCAGGCCGGGGTCGGTGGCCGAGCGCTGCCAGCGCCCGGACGGGTGCACCGCGTGCTGGCTGGTGTCCGCCAGGATGATGTCCGCGAGCCCGGACCACCGCGAGGACCGCGGCTCGGTGGTGCAGTGCCGGGCCGCGGCCCGCAGCCCGGCCACGCAGATCAGCCGGGAATGCGTCCAGGCCTGGTTGTCGATCTCCCAGATCCCGGCGTCGTCTTCGCGCCAGCGCTCGGCGATCGCGTCCGCGGCGATCTCGGCGGCCCGGCCGGCGGCGGAATCCAGCCGGTCGTGTTCTCCGGCCGCGGCGAGCAGCAGCAGCGACTCGCCGAGCGCGTCGAGCTGGAACTGGCGGTTCACCCAGTTCCCCACCAGGTCGTATCCGCCGGGATAGCCAGGCAGGTCCAGCTGGCGCTGGTCGGCCACGGGGCCGCCGTCGACGGTATAGGCCGGCACCAGCTTGGGCCCGTCGTCGTGCAGCCGGGCGGAGATGAACGCGGTCGCGTCGTCGAGCAGGGGATAGCTGCCCGCAGCGGCCGCGGCCCGGCCGGCGTAGACCTGGTCCCGGATCCAGGCGTAGCGATAGTCGTAGTTGCGTCCTTCCTCGGCCCGCTCCGGCAGGCTGGTGGTGGCCGCCGCGACCATCCCGCCGCCGGCACTGGTCAGCCCGCGCAGCACCACCGCGGCCTGCCGGGCGTCGCGCGTGGCGACCACCTCGTCCAGCAGCGGCACGGCCTGCGCCCACCGCTCGCTGGTGGCCCTCCAGAGCGCGGCCGGATCGGCGGGTTCGTCCGGCAGCCGGCCGGCGGACAACTCCAGGACCAGGTCCCGGGTCTGGCCCGCGGGCACGGTGAGGTTCAGCGTCAGCACGGACGCCCGCCCGGCGCGGTGCGCCTTGGCCTGGCCTACCGCACCGGACCAGCGCACGTGCAGGTCACCCGCGCGGCCGGTCCATACGCCGTCGTCGTCGCGGGAGACCGACCGCAGGCCGCGGCGGCCGAAACCGGGCCGCAGGTCCAGCGTGATCTCGACTTCCGCGGGACAGTCGCGCGCGACGATCTGGCGCAGCACGATCACGCGACCGGGCTCGCCGGGAAACGCGAGGGCCTCGCGGCACTCGGTGACGCCGTGCGCGGTGATCCAGCGGCTGCGCCAGATCAGGGTGCCTTCCTCGTAGTAACCGCCCCAGACGAACGTGCGGGCCGGGGTGACGGCGTAGACACCCTCGCCGCCGACCAGGGAGGAGAAGACCGCGTCCGAGTGCCACCGCGGGGCGCACATCCACACGATGTCGCCGCGCGGGCTGACTATGGCGCCGCGCTCCCCGTCGGCGATCAGGGCGTAGTCGCGCAGCACGTGCGGGTGAAACAGTGGCATGGCAGCGCCGCTACCCCGGCGCCTGCCGTCTATGCGGCCGGCGTTACGGCCTTCTGCCCCCAGGGTCATGTTTGGACCCGCCCGCGCGGGTGAGGTGAATGGTTTTGAAACCGCCAGGTCCCTGGCGGACTAGGCAAGCCAAAACAGGCAGGTGAGCACGACGTGACGGTGCCAATGACGCCTCAGGACCCGGTTCCGCCGCCCCGGGATGCGGATAACCGGGTCCGGCCCAGGGTTGACGCTGGCCAGTTGTGGCCGGGCGGGATAGCCACCGCGATCGTGGCCGCGCTGGTGGCCCTGGTCGGGATCCTGGTATGCCGCTGGCTGTTCGGCGTCCCGATCCTTTCCCCGAAACAGGACGGGGCCTACGGCAGTGTGCACACGACGGCATTCGTTATCGCGGCGGCGGTGGCCGCGATCATCGCGACCGCGATCGCGCACCTGCTCCTGCTGAGCACGCCGCGGCCGCTGACGTTCTTCCACTGGATCGTCGGGCTGGTCACGGTCGTGGTGGTCCTTTTCCCGTTCAGCACCAGCGCGCCATTGTCGGAGAAGGTGGCCACGGCCGCCGTCGACCTGGTGATCGGGCTGGCGATCGGCTCGCTGATCACCGGCGTGGCCGCCCGGTCGCTCCGGCGCACCGCCGTGCGCCGTGACGAGTACACGACGACCGTCCGGCGCAGCAGTGGCCCGTCAGGCACCCGCCCGGGCTACTGAGCCGTCGTCCGATGACCCGTCGTCCGCTGAGCTGTCAGCGGCGGCCCAGCGGAAGATGCCCCGGGTCATCGTCGAGGTAGCGGCGTCCGCCCGGACCGAGAGCACCCGCTGCCGGGCCCGGGCGATGGCGCTGTCTCCGGGGGCGGCGAGCCAGGCCAGTTCGGCCAGGTGGCCCGCGAGCCGCAGTGCCGTCTCGGCTTCGTCGTCCTCCCGGTTGCTGTCCGCCTGCTCGGCGGCGGGTACCGGCTCGGCCAGCGCTTGCTCGGCCAGGGCCAGCGCCCGGTCGGCCAGCGCCGCGGGCCCTCCGGCCAGCGCGGCCAGTTCGGCCGCGAGCGCGCGTTCGGGCGCAGGCTTGAGCGTGGCCGGGTTGCCGTCCCACCAGCCACCGTAGAGCCGCCACACGTTGCGGACGATGAACTCGGGCTCGTCGTAGACCGGCCGCAGGTACGGCCGGAAGGCCAGGCCCGCGGGCGGCCGCACGGAGTGGATGGCCTCGTCGAGGCGACCCCCGGCGTTCATGACCTCCAGGGTCTGGTCGACAAGCGACTCCAGCAGCCCGGCCGTGTCGGCCAGGGCCTGCTCGACCCGGTCGGCGCCGATGACGGGCACGCCGTGTCCGGGCAGCAGGTACTCGGGCCTTAGCTCGATCATCCGGCGCAGCGCGGCCGCCCACTCCGTCGGATAGCGCTGCACCTTCTGCGGGTTGCCCGCGTTCGGGGACGCCCAGATGAACAGGTCACCGCAGCACAGCACCTTCTGGTCGGCCAGCCAGGTGACCGTGTGGTCGTCGGTCTCGCCCTTCTCGTGCCGGAGCTGGAACCGGCGGCCGCCGATGTCCAGCGCCAGTTCCTGGCGGTAGGTCAGGTCCGGATACCGGTAGGCGGTCGGCCAGCGCAGGTTCGGCGCGCTGAACTGCCGCTGGTTGATCACCTCGTTGTAGCCGGTGGTGAGCAGGTACCGGTCGAACCGCCGCGGCAGGGCCTCGTGCGCGACCACCACCGGGGCGGGCCAGCCGCGGCTGGCCGACTCCGCTTCCCAGGCGGGCATCCCGAAGACGTGGTCGATGTGCCCGTGCGAGTACACGGCGGTGTTCAGCCGCTGGCCGCTCCACCGCCGCAACTCCTCGTGGACGGCCCCGGCCAGGAAACTGCTGCCGGTGTCCACGAGCACCAGGCCGTCCTGCGTCGCGACCGCGGACACGTTGGCGAAGGACGGCACGAACGCGACCGAGTCGCATATCTCGGCCAGCCCGCCGAGGTGGCCAACGGGGTGGTAGTCGGCGATCGTGACCTCGCCGCGCCAGAGTCGGTCGGCCAGGTCGATTACGTCATCGGGCATGTCGCCGGAACCTCTCATCTGTCTGGCCGCGTTCGGGGCAGGTGCGCCAGGTCATGCCCTCAAGGGTGACAGAAGCGCGCCACCGCGATGACGGTGGCGCGCTCCCTCGCTATCTGCTCAGCGGCCCGGCTTAACGGCGCCACTTCCAGCCGCTCCCGAGGCCGGCCAGGTGCAAAGCGAGGCAGATCAGGCCCAGTAGGAGCAGGCTGTCGGGGGCGAATACCGCGTCGGTCGCGGTGCCGGTCACACGGATTATGAATGCGATAGCGAAAATGATTACAGCAAGTATGGCAAGCATTTATGGTTCCTCCGGCTAGGTGTACAAGATCCGGCCTTGCGCACGCCGCCCGATGTCACTTGCTTGGCTGCGGCAGCTGGCACTTGACCTTCGGGTTGACGCCGAAGTAGTTGAGCGGGCCGGCGAGGATGGTCACGGCTATCGTGCCGGCCTTTGCGCAGTTGGCGGAACCGCTGCTGTAATAGTTGCGCTGGCCTCCGGCAATGGCGCCGATAATCAGCCAGATAACGAGTATGACAGATCCGATTCTCATGCTAGTCACCTACTCGGCGGAAATACCGCGGTTTCTCGGGTATCGTGCGTCGCACTTACTACCGTGGAAAACGATCGCTAAACACGTTCTTCATCAGTAACTACACGCTCGTCGTCGGTAACTAAGGGCACCGGAGTGCTAGGCCCGGGTCGGGACGAGTTCGCGCGCGCCGTCCCCGAGCAGTTCCCGCAGCTTGTTCCGGCCGCGGTGCAGCCGGGACATCACGGTGCCGATCGGGCAGCGCATGATCCCGGCGATTTCCCGGTAGCCGTAGCCCGCCACGTCGGCCAGGTACACGGCCGCGGCGAAGTCGGCGGGCAGCGCGCGCAGTGCGCTGGTCACCCTGGCGTCCGTCAGGTGGTCCAGGGCGAGTTCCTCGGCGGACCGCATGCCACCGGCGGTGTGGGACTGGACCCGGGCCAGTTGCCAGTCGTCGAGCCCGGCGGTCGGCACCACCGGCTCCCGCTGCCTGCGCCGGTAGCCGCTGATGAACGTGTTGGTCAGGATGCGGTTCAGCCACGCCTTGAGATTGGTGCCCTCTTTGAACTGGTGGAACGAGGCGTAGGCCCGGGTGTAGGTCTCCTGCACCAGGTCTTCGGCGTCGGCGTGGTTGCGGGTCATCCGCGTCGCCATCGCCTGGAGATGGCGCATGTAGCCGAGTGCCTCCGCGAACCGGGCCTCGCGGCCGGGGTCGGTCACGGGTTCTCGCGGCGGGTCAGAAGGGGGGTCAGAAGGGGGGCCAGCAACGGGGTCTGCCTGCGGGCGCACGTGCTATCTCCGTCCTTGCCGGGGGCGGATCGGGCCAGGGCTGTCGCGGCCGGCCGGGCCAGGCTCGCGTGCGGAACACCTTCCGCGCGAACCGGGCCCGGCCCGACGCGCTACTCCTCGACGTATTCCTCTACGACCTCGGCGGGCGCGGGCTCGTGCCGCCGCGTCTCGTGCTCCTCGATCAGGTCGTCCACCGGCATGTCCCGCAGCGGCGCGGTCTCCGAGTGGGGCTCGGTCGCCTCGGCCGCCGTCAGGTCTCCGGGCTGGTGGCCGTGGTGCTCTTCGCCCGGCTCGGCGCCGGGGTTGAGCATGACGTACGGCGGGTACCGCCGCTCGTCCACAGTGCCTTCGACCGTGCCGCTCTCCGGGTCGCGCAGCACCGTGCGCCGCCGCAGCCAGCCCGGCCTGGGCTTGGGCAAGAACAGCCCCGCGACGCCCGTCGCCATCAGGACCACGCCGACGACCTGCAGGTTCAGGAAGCTGGGATGGGCGGTTATGGCGAACGTGAATATCGCCCCGATAGCCAGTAAGGTCAGGCCGCTAGCGGTTCTCATCTGGGTTCCTCTGGGTGGGGGGTCCTGGTCCGGCTTGTTCCTCAGTCCCGGCCCCGGTAAACGTAAGCGTGACTCGCGGGTTGCCGGGGGCGGGGATGCGGCATGGCAAGGCCTTTCTCTCGCCGCCTTCTTCTACCTGGCCCCGACGATCTCAAACAAGAGCCGTTTTTGCACCTGCAGGCCGGGTAGCTGCGGGTTCAGGGGATAACGCGGAGGTGACGGCCATGGGCCCTGAGCCAGTCCGGGATCCGCGTGCGGAGCCGCGGGACGGCGGGGGAGATCAGGAACAGCCCGATGCCCGGGACGAGACGCGGGCCCAGCGCGACGACCGCAACCTGGCCGAACTGCTCCAGGAACTTCGGGTGGCCGGGCTGGGCGTGCAGGTCCTGTTCGGCTTTCTGCTCTCGCTGCCGTTCACGTCCAGGTTCGCCCGGCTCAGCCCGGGCCAGCGCGACCTCTACCTGGCCAGCCTGGTGCTGTCGGCCACGGCCACGGCGCTGCTGCTGGGCCCGGTCGCCTACCACCGCCTGGTGTTCCGCCGCCGCCAGAAGGAGCGCCTGGTGCGGGCGGCGAGCACGATGGCGATCCTCGGCCTGGGCGTCGTCGGCCTGGCCGTCTCGTCCGCCGTCCTGCTGGTGACCAGCTACGTCGCCACCGGCCTGCCCGCCGCGCTCATCACTGCCTTCGTCGTGATCATGTTCGGCGGCCTGTGGTTCGCGTTCCCGATCGCGCGCCGCCGCGAGCGAGACGACGACGACACCGACGCGCCGGAGAAGTGACAGCCTTAACGCGGCGAGCAACGACCGTGGCCGCCGCCCGGCGTGACGTCCGCGGCGGCGAGCGGCGACCGGCCGCCGCGCCGCGTTAAGGCTCTGGGTGGGATTTGCCGTTGCCCGGCTGGACAACCGCGACGGCCAGTTGCTTGCCGAGGCCGGCCGGCAGCGACTGGCAGACCGCGGTGCTGAAGCCGACCGTGACCGACGCGGTCTGGTTCGGCGGGTAGACCCGCAGCCAGTGCGCGGTGACCTGGTGGCACGCCGACGGGCTGTAGACCCCCGGGTCCTCGATCGACAGCGTCGCGTACGCGGTGGCCCCCGGGGCCAGGACGACCTCGGCCGGCGGGTTGACCGGCTGCCGGGCCGCGGCCGCGCCGATCTGGCTGCCGCCCGGGCCGGTCACGAACGACACCCCCGGATAGCCGAACAGGTTGCAGCTTTCCCGGGAGACGTTGGTGAAGTCGATCGGGAAGTGCTCGGTCCCGGCCGTGCCCGAGCCGGGCACGGTCAGCACGGTGACCTTGAGCGCGGAGGTGGCGCAGGCCGCCGGTGCGCCACCGGTGGCCGCGGCCGACGCCGCGGATGAGGGTGTCGTGGCCGGCGGCGCGGTGGTGGCGGCCGGCGGCGAGGCGGATTGCGCCGGCGAGGTAGCCCCCCCGGCGGACGACGGGGAGGCGGCCGAACCGCACGCCGTGACCAGGACGGCGGCGGACAGCAGCGCGGCAGCGCTCACGAGCAGGCGGATGGAGTGGACGGGCGGTGTCACCGGGCCCCCTCGTCTTGTAGCCGGTCGGCCGGCAGTTATTTGCTCCGTACCCCTAAGACCTGATATGCGGGCCCGCGGTTGCGAAGTTTCGCCTGACCAGGTGATAACACCCGGGAAGCGGGTAGCGCCAGCCACAGGGCGACGGCTGCCCGCGACGGAAAGGAACATCAGCAAATGGCGCAGGACCGGCAGGTCAAGCGGGACTCGGGGGACGACGACGCCGAACCGGACCGCGAGGCCCGCGACGCGAACGATGCGAACACCGAGGCCGAGCAGGGGGGCCATGAGGCCAACGTTAACCAGGTGCAGGAAGAACCGGTGCGCGCGAGCCATCACGAGGACCCCGGCCAGGTCTCGGAACGCGGCGAGGAGCGCGGCGAGGAGCGCGCCGGGCCGCGGGAATGAGTGTGGGCGCCGTCCCGCTGCGGTAACTACAACATAAGGACCACCTGGCGCCCGCCCTGTCCCGGGGGCGGCAGCGCCGCCGCCGCCCCCGGCCCTCCTCAATCCTGGAGCCCGCACCCATGGCCACGACCTCGCCTGCGCTGCACCCACGCCCGCGGGCCGCGACCTACCGGGTCCAGTTGCACGCCGGCTTCACCTTCGACGACGCGGCCCGCATCGCCGGCTACCTGGCCGCGCTCGGCGTCAGCCACCTGTACTGCTCGCCGTACCTCCAGGCGGCCAAGGGCAGCACGCACGGCTACGACGTGGTCGACCCCGGCCACCTGAACGCGGAACTCGGGGGTGAGGCCGGCCACCGTGAGCTGCGCGAGCAGCTAGACCGGGCCGGCCTGGGCCAGGTGCTCGACATCGTGCCCAACCACATGGCGCTGGACGGCCGGAACAACGCCTGGTGGTGGGACGTCCTGGAGAACGGGCCTTCGAGCGTCTACGCCAGCTACTTCGACATCGACTGGGACCCGCCGCAGCGCAAGCTGGCCGCCACCGTGCTGATGCCGGTCCTCGGCGACCAGTACGGCCGGGTCCTGGAGGCCGGGGAACTGGTCGTCCGGCGGCAGGGCGGGTCGTTCACCGTCCGCTACCACGACCACGAGGCGCCGATCTCGCCCCGTACCCTGGGCGACCTGCTGGCCTCGGCCGCGGCCCGGTCCGGCTCCGAGGAACTGGCCAGCCTGGCGCTGGCCTTCAGCCGCCTGCCGCACGCCCGCCGCACCGACCGGGCCGCCGTGACCGAACGGCACCGCGACAAGGAGGTGCTGCGGGCCAGGCTCGCCGACCTGACCGCGGCCCGGCCCGCGGTCGCGGCGGCGATCGACGCCGAGGTCGAGGCGCTGAATCGCGACCCCGACGCGCTCGACGACCTGCTGAGCCAGCAGAACTACCGGCTCGCCTACTGGCGCACCGGCGCCGAGGAGCTTTCCTACCGGCGGTTCTTCGACATCGAGACGCTCGCCGGGCTGCGGGTGGAGGATCCGGCCGTGTTCGCCGACACCCACCGCCTGATCCTCGCGCTGGTCGCGGACGGCACGCTGGACGGCCTGCGGGTCGACCACGTCGACGGCCTCGCCGACCCCGAGGGGTACCTGGTCCGGCTGCGCGACGCCACCGGCGGCGTGTACGTGGTGGTGGAGAAGATCCTCGAGGCCAGCGAGGAACTGCCCCAGTCGTGGCCGGTGGCGGGCACATCGGGGTACGAGTTCCTCAACCACGTCAACCAGCTATTCACCGACTCGCGCCACGAGGCCGCGATGCGGGCCTGCTACGCCGCGTTCACCGGCGAGGAGCAGGACTACGCCGACGTGGTGTACGCGGCCAAGCTGCAGATCATGCGCGACGAACTCGGCGCGGAGATGGAACGGCTGGCCGGCCTGCTGGCCGACGTCTGCGAGCAGCACCGGCGGCAGCGCGACCACACCCGCCGCGAGTTGCGTGAAGCCCTGCGCGAACTGCTCGCGGCCTTCGGCGTGTACCGCACCTATTTCCGGGCCGGGCACCCGGCCACCGCCGCGGACCGGGCGCATGTGGCCGCGGCCGTGGTCACCGCCCGGCAGCGCCGGCCCGACCTCGACATCGAGCTGATCAGCTTCATCGGCGATCTGCTCACCGGTGCCTACCCCGGGGCCGAGGAGGCCAGCTTCGCGGTGCGCTTCGCCCAGGTCAGCGCGCCGGTCATGGCCAAGGGCGTGGAAGACACCGCGTTCTACCGCTACCTGCCCCTGGTCAGCCTCAACGAGGTCGGCGGGGACCCGGGCCGCTTCGGCCGCCCGGTGGCCGACTTCCACCACGCGATGGCCAGCGCGGCGCGGCACTGGCCGGAGGCGATGCTGACGCTGTCGACCCATGACACCAAGCGCAGCGGCGACGTCCGGGCCCGTCTCAGCCTGCTGTCGGAACTGCCAGGGGAGTGGGAGCGCGCGGTGGCCGGATGGGCGGACGGCAACGAGCGCCACAAGCGGGACGGCTGGCCCGACCGCAACGCCGAGTACCTGCTGTACCAGACGCTGGTCGGCGCGTGGCCGATCGACGTGGGGCGGGCCAGCGCGTTCATGCTGAAGGCGGCCAAGGAAGCCAAGGTCCACACCTCCTGGACCGACCCGAACGCCCGCTACGACGACGCCCTGTCCGCGTTCGTCACCGCGGTCCTGGCCGATCGCGGCTTCGTCGCCGGCCTGGAGGAATTCCTGGCCACCCGCCGGCTCGTCGAGCTTGGCCGGGTCACCTCCCTGGCCCAGACGGCGTTGCTGCTGACCTGCCCGGGGATCCCCGACCTGTACCAGGGCACGGAACTGTGGGACCTGTCCCTGGTCGACCCGGACAACCGCAGGCCCGTGGACTACGAGCGGCGCCGGGAGCTGCTGGAGCACCTGGCCGGGGCCGGGCCGGAAGAGGCGCTGGCCCGCGCCGACGAGGGCGGCCCGAAGCAGTGGCTCATCCACCGCGTGCTCGGCCACCGGCGGCGCCACCCCGGCGCTTACCGCCCGGGCTCCGGGTACGAGCCCCTGCACGCCCACGGGCACCTGGCCCGGCACGTGGTGGCGTTCGCGCGCAGCGGCGGCCTGGCCGTGGTCGTGCCCCGTCTGGTCGCCCGCCTCGACACCGGCTGGCCCGGCACCGTGGTCGACCTCCCGGACGGCGACTGGCGCGACATCCTCACCGGCGACCCGGTCCCCGGCGGCCCCGCTCCGGTGGCCACGCTGCTGCGCCGGTTCCCCGTGGCCGTACTGGGCCGGGACGGCTGATGCACGACTTCACGGTCTGGGCGCCGGAGCGGGAGCGGGCCGACGTCGTCACCGGCGGCCCCCCGAGGCCGGAACGGCGCACGCCGATGACCGAGGCCGGGGGCGGCTGGTGGACGTGCCGGGTGCCGGACGCGGGGCCGGGCACCGACTACGCGTTCAGCCTGGACGGCGGGCCGCCGCGGCCGGACCCGCGGTCAGCCTTCCAGCCCGGGGGCATCCACGGCCCGTCCCGCGTGGTCGACCACGCGGCGTTCGCCTGGACCGACGCGGGCTGGCGCGGGGTCCCGCTGGCCGGCGCGGTCCTCTACGAATGCCACGTCGGCACGTTCTCCCCCGAAGGGACCTTCGACGGGGCGATCGCCCGCCTGGACCACGTGGCCGGGCTCGGCGCGGACGCCATCGAACTGATGCCGGTGGCCGAGTTCTCCGGCGACCGGGGCTGGGGTTACGACGGCGTGGACCTGTTCGCCCCGCACCACGCCTACGGCGGCCCCGACGGGCTCAAGCGGCTCGTCGACGCCGCCCACGCCCGCGGCCTCGGCGTGGTGATGGACGTCGTCTACAACCACCTCGGGCCGGCCGGGAACTACCTGCCCGAGTTCGGACCCTATTTTTCAACGCGGCACCGCACCAACTGGGGCGACGCCGTCAACTTCGACGGGCCGGGCAGCGACGAGGTGCGCCGCTTCGTGATCGACAACGCGCTGATGTGGCTGCGCGACTACCGCTGCGACGGGCTGCGCCTGGACGCGGTGCACGCGATCGCGGACAGTTCCGCCACGAACATCCTCGAGTCGCTGGCCGTCGAGGTGGACGCGCTGGCCACTCACCTGGGCCGGCCGCTGTTCCTGGTCGCCGAGAGCGACCTCAACGACCCCAAGTTCGTCCGCGGCCGGGACGCGGGCGGCTACGGCCTGGCCGCCGCCTGGGCCGACGAGTGGCACCATGCCCTGCACGCCACGCTCACCGGCGACCGCGACGGGTACTACGAGGACTTCGGGCCGCTGCCGCTGCTGGCCAAGGCGCTGCGCCAGGCGTGGGTATACGACGGCACCTACTCGCCGCACCGCCGCCGGGTGCACGGCCGGCCGCCCACCGGGCTGTCCGGCCACCAGTTCGTGGTCGCCACCCAGAACCACGACCAGGTCGGCAACCGCGCCGCGGGCGAGCGGGCCACGGCTCTGATGAGCGAGGGCCGGCTGCGGATCGCGGCGGCTCTGCTGCTGACCTCGCCGTTCGTGCCGATGCTGTTCCAGGGCGAGGAGTGGGGCGCCACCACCCCGTTCCAGTACTTCACCGGGCACACCGACGCCGGCCTGGGCGCGGCCGTGAGCGAGGGGCGGCGCGGCGAGTTCTCCGCGTTCGGCTGGGATCCGGAGCAGGTGCCCGATCCGCAGGACCCGGCCACGTTCCGGCGCTCGAAACTCGACTGGGACGAGCTGTCCCGGGAACCCCAGGCCGGCTTGCTGGCCTGGTACCGCGCGCTGATCGCGCTGCGGCGGAACACGCCGGCGCTGACCGACCCGCGGCCGGGCCGGGTGGCCACCGAGTGCGACGAGGCAGCGGGCTGGCTGGCCGTCCGGCGCGGTTCGGTCACGGTAGCGACTAATCTGGGTACCGGCACCTGGACCTGCCCGGCAGAGCCGCCGGCGGACCTGCTCGCCGCCTCCGATCCTCGAGTCGAACTGACGGATAAGGGCCTGGTCCTGCCGCCGGACACCGTCGCAATCCTGAATAGGACCACCACGCCGTGAGCGACAGGTAGCGTGGCCCGCGCACTTTCCCGCGCGGTCGACGAAAGGATCCAGCCCTCAGATGAGTGAGGCCATCGAAAACTGGCCGGGGCGCCCGTATCCACTCGGAGCCACCTACGACGGCGGCGGGACCAACTTCTCGCTGTTCTCCGAGCTGGCCGAGGCCATCGACCTGTGCCTGTTCGACGACGAGGGCGGCGAGGAACGGTTCCGCCTCGAAGAGGTGGACGCGTTCTGCTGGCACGCCTACCTGCCGACGGTCGCGCCCGGGCAGCGTTACGGCTACCGGGTCCACGGGCCGTGGGCGCCCGAGCACGGCCAGCGCTGCAACCCGGCCAAGCTGCTCATCGACCCCTACGCCAAGGCCATCGAGGGAGAGGTCAACTGGAACCCGGCCTGCTTTCCCTACACGATCGGCGACGAGAACTCGCGTAACGACGACGACAGCGCCCCGTTCGTGCCCCGGTCGGTCGTGCACAACCCGTACTTCGACTGGGGCAACGACCGGCCGCCTGACATCGAGCTCAACGAGTCGGTCATCTACGAGGTCCACGTCAAGGGCTTCACCGCCCGCCACCCGGACGTCCCGGAGGCCCAGCGCGGCACGTACTCCGGGATGGCTCATCCGGCCGCGGTCGACTACCTGGTCAATCTCGGCGTGACCGCGGTGGAACTGCTGCCCGTGCACCAGTTCATCCACGACGCTCACCTGGTCGAGCGGGGACTGCGGAACTACTGGGGCTACAACTCGATCGGCTTCCTGGCCCCGCACAACGACTACGCCGCCGCCGGGCAGCGCGGCGAGCAGGTCGCGGAGTTCAAGGCGATGGTCCGCGCGCTGCACGAGGCCGGCATCGAGGTCATACTCGATGTCGTCTACAACCACACCGCCGAGGGCAACCACCTCGGGCCCGTGCTGTCGATGAAGGGCATCGACAACGCCGCCTACTACCGGCTCGTGCCGGATGACCCGCGGTTCTACTACGACACCACCGGCACTGGGAACAGCCTGAACGTCCGTCACCCGCACACGCTCCAGCTCATCATGGACTCGCTGCGGTACTGGGTGACCGAGATGCACGTGGACGGGTTCCGCTTCGACCTGGCCGCGAGCCTGGCCCGCCAGTTCCACGAGGTCGACCGGCTGTCCGCGTTCTTCGACCTGATCCAGCAGGATCCCGTCGTCTCGCAGGTCAAGCTC
>DATAVV010000153.1:0-2361 GCA_036267555.1 Streptosporangiaceae bacterium
CGCACGCCCGCTGCATGACCGCCCTCGCCCGCCACCCCACGGCCATCACCCCGCGCTATTACGTCATCTGCCGCACCGCACCGCCCGACCCGGCCGACCCCACCGCCTGGCCCGCACCCCTGGCCGCCGGCACCGGCCGCGCCTGAACCCGCTAAGCGGCGCCGGGCTCGCGGACGCCGAAGCCCCGTCCAGTCACGTGAGGCCGGAGACCCAAGGCGTAGCGGCACGAGCCTTGACGGTGCCTGAGCATGCACGGCTGGCGCAGCTGGCTTCCTGACCCGGTCACCCGTCGTGCAGCACAAGGCACCCGGTCAGCAGCTGTAACGGCATTGCCGGCACCAGCAGGCCGCAGGTCACGCCGGGGGGCCTTGGGCCGGGCGGCGCTCGGGCTCTCTTCCATGACGTTAGGCACGGCGGGAGCACCACCTGGTACGGCGGGTCAGGCCGGTGGCCAGGTTCATTGCGATGGCGACCACGACGATCGGCAATCTCGGAGAGGACTGCCCGCGGCCGTCTGCATATGTTTTGTCTTCGGCAGCAGGATCAGCGAGAGCTGGGTGAGAACGACATGGTGTCTATGGCGCTGGCGACCTCGAGGACGTGCCGCTCGTGGCCGCCGGGGATCCTGGCGGGCTGGCAGGACCGCGGCCTGGTGCCGCAGGACGCGGCACCGGAGTTCGCCGCGCGGTCGCTTCGCGTGTGGCGGGCCTGCCGGGGCGCCGTGCGGGACTGGCGGCCGTCACCGTACGCCGGGCCGATCGACGCCTTCGGCCCGCCGACGGCCATGGCCCTGCCGGCGGCCGCCGCCCAGCGGGCACACGAGAGCGGCGCGGACGGGCACCCGGCCGGCGCGCCGCGCGAGCTGCTGGCCGGCCAGCGATGAGCACCGGCACCGAAACCGGTCAGCGCCGTCGGCGCCGCGTGCAGCTGACCCCGGTGCGATCGGTCCCGGTCGAGTTCACCGGGGAGCGGGCCGGCGAGGGACCGCTCACCCTAGGCCAGCTCAACATCTACCATTGGCTGAGCCAGACCGACCACGTCTACGCGATCCTGTGCGCCGAGCTCCCGGTGCCGGCGATGGTGTCCGTCGACGACGTGGCCGGGGCGGCCGCGGCGCTGATCGCGCGGCACGAGAGCCTGCGCACCACCTACGTGCCCGGCGAGCAGCCCGGCGAGCAGCCGCGCCAGCGGGTCGCGGCGTCCGGCGTCCAGCCGCTGGAGGTCTGCTCGCTCGGCGAGGGACAGTGGGGACCGCAGGACCGCCCCGCGGTAGGCGAGGCACTCACCCAGTGGCTGCGCGAGTCACCCGACCCGGGACGGCGCCCGGTGCGCGTGGCGGTGGCCATCGCGCCCGGCACGGGCGATCAGGTCATCGCGTGCGCCGCCGCGTTCTCGCACCTGGCCGCGGACCACGACGCGATCGAGATCCTCAAGCGCGACTTCGCCGGCCTGCTCGGCGATCTGCCGCTTCGGCCCGCCGGCCGGCCCGGCCAGCAGCCGCTGGACCAGGCCGGACTGGAGGCGACGCCGGCCGAGCGGCGCAGGGGCGACGCGGCACTGGACTCTCTGCGAGAGCAGTCGTGGCGGTTCCCCCGCTGCCTGTACGCTCTGCCGGGCGCCCGTGCCAGCGGCGAGTCGCTGCTGGTGGAGCTGTCGTCGGTGGCCGCCGCGATGGCCGTGCGGCGGGTGGCGGCGCGCACCCGGACCAGCCGGTCCAGTGTCGTGCTCGCGGCCATCTGCGCCGTGATCGCCCGCCGCGCCGGCTACCGGGAGCTGGTGTTCCCGCTGATTTCCAGCAACCGCTTCGAGCGCCACCTGGCGAACTACGTCGGCGCCCTGGCCCAGGTCCCCCTCGCTACGGTCGAGATCGGCGAAAGAAGCTTCGACGAGCTGGCCGGCCACACCTGGATGAGTGTGATGGAGGCGAGCCGGCACGGCAGGTACGACGCGGTCAAGCGGGACGCCATGGCCGAGCTGATCGAGCACGAGCGGGGCCTGCGCTTGATCTACCACCCGATGTTCAACAGCCTCGTCCCTGAGTCGTGGTCCGGGCTCACCGCGGGCGTCGGGCTCCAGCCCGAGGAGATCGACCTCGCGCTCACCCGGACCGAACTGCGGTGGCGCCCGGCGCCGGTCAACGGATATCCGATTCAGTTCAGCCTCAAACAGGTCGACGGCTGCCTGCGGCTGGACGTGTGGAGCGGCGACGCCGGCCTGGTACCGCGGGCCGAACTGGAGTCGGTGCTGCTGGCCGTCGAACGCCTGCTGGTGGCCGCCGCCCACGGCGACGTGCCCGGCGGCCAGATGCCCGGGCTCATCGGGCTGGAGCCCCTCGCCGGCACCCCGGACCGGATACTGGCC
>DATAVV010000154.1:0-16924 GCA_036267555.1 Streptosporangiaceae bacterium
GTCGGCGTCCAGGGCCTTGACCAGATAGGCCACTCCTGGTGTGGGCAGCACGCCGAGGCGGAGCACGTCCACCCCGGAGCTGGCCAGGCCGGCGACCGCGCCTGCACCGGAGAGGACCCCGGCGCCGGCGATGGCAAGATCCATCGCCAGCCGCGCCGTCAGATCACGACCTGCAACGCCTCGCACACCGTCGGTGCCGAACAGACGACCCATGGGAACCCCGCTCCTGGCTTTCTGCTGGGACAGCGCTGGGCGGTTGTTGCCCCAGGGGAGCGGCCCCCCTTCAACCCCCCGCCGCGGAGCAAGCTCCGCGAATACCAGTCAGCGCTTGGAGTACTGCGGCGCTTTCCGGGCCTTCTTCAGTCCGGCCTTCTTGCGTTCCTTGACCCTAGCGTCCCTGGTGAGGAAGCCGGCCCGCTTTAGGCTGGGACGGTTCTCCGGATCCACGATCTGCAGCGCCCGGGCGATGCCGAGGCGCAGCGCTCCGGCCTGCCCGGTGACGCCGCCGCCGGTGATCCGGGCCACGACGTCGAACGCGTCGTCGGCGCCCAGCGTGACGAACGGCTCGCTGATCAACTGCTGGTGCACCTTGTTCGGGAAGTACTCGTCCAGCGACCGGTCGTTGATCACCCACTTCCCGGTCCCGGGCACGATGCGGACCCGGGCGATCGCCTCCTTGCGGCGGCCCGTGCCCAGCGCGGAGCCGGTGACGACCGGCTTGCGGGCCGGGGTCCGCCCCGGGGCCGCCGCCGCCGCCTCGCTGGACTCGGTGGTGTACTCCGACAGGTGCTCTTCGGCGCCCTGCCCGGCGTCCGCTCCCGCAGCGGCTTCCTGCACGTCAGTGGGCTCAGCCACGATGTCTTCCTCGTACTTCCTTGTCTTGGGTTACTGGAGGCCCTCGGCTACTTGGCCTGGGCGACCTGCTTGATCTCGAACGCGACCGGCTGCTGTGCCTGGTGCGGGTGGTCAGGACCCGCGTACACCTTGAGCTTGCGCAGCATCTGCCGGCCCAGCGTGTTCTTCGGCAGCATGCCCCGGACGGCCTTCTCGATGGCCTTCTCCGGGTGCTTGGCCATCAAATCGCCGTAGGCGACCGACCGCAGCCCGCCCGGGTAGCCCGAGTGCCGGTACGCTCGCTTGTCTTCCAGCTTGTTGCCGCTCAGCGCCACCTTGTCCGCGTTGACGACGATGACGAAGTCGCCGGTATCCACGTGCGGGGCGAAGATGGGCTTGTGCTTGCCGCGCAGCAGGACCGCTGCCTGGCTGGCCAGGCGGCCGAGTATGACGTCGGAAGCATCGATGACATGCCACTGCCGCTGTATGTCGCCGGCTTTCGGGCTGAAGGTGCGCACGGGAGTAGGCCTTCGTGTGAGTACTGAAACTTGGACCCCGCCCAGGGTAAGCCCTCCCGGCGGGGGAATCCGTTGGCACCGGCCGCCGCTCGCCGGCCGGGAGGCGGGCGTGCGGGCATGTCTGTGCACATGGACGCCTGTGCAGGATACCGGCCGCGACCGATCGCGGTCAAAGTAACGCCGCAAAGGGTGCCTGAGCACGCAGCCCGGTCTCGCCGGGCGAACAGCCCCGCGCATAAATGGCCGGGGACAAAATGCATGACGGGGCTAACTCATGTGCCAGAGCGATACGCTCGCCGCATGCGTAACCCGGGTGAGAACGCCGGCGGACGGGCGCCGGGCCGACGGCAGGGCGCGTCCGGTCGGACCAGCCCGTCCGATGAGAGATCCGCGACGGGCGGGCCCGCGACGGCCAGGTCCGGGGCAGGCGGGGCGGGCGCCGGGCGGCCCGGGGCGGGCGGAAAGACTGTCGGCGACGCGTCGATCTTCAAACCCGGCTATTCTGCCCGGCGGCCCGCGGCCGGCCGCGAAGCCGTCACGGCCAGCCAGGGCTGGCACGGTCCGGCCGGCGGTGCCGCGGGCAAGGGCCCGGTGCGGGGCTTCCCGCCCGCGCCCGACCAGCCCACGCCGATGTATCCCCCCGGCCCGTTCGAGGCATGGAACCGGACGTCCGGCGCGGCTGACAACGGATACGAGGACGCTGGCGCCTGGGGTTACCAGGCGACGGCCGGCTACCCGGTGCCGGGGCCCGGCAGCGCCGAGGCCGGGTATGAAGTGGGTTACTCCGACCGCGGCTACACCGACGCGGGCTACGCCGACCCCGGTTACCCGCCGCCGCCCGGGCCAGACGGACCAGACGGACCGGACGGACCAGACAGCGGCTTCGGTCAGCCCGGATACGCCGACCCCGGTTACGCCGAACCTGGATACCCGCCAGCCGGGTACTCGGCCCTGGCCGTCAGCGACCCGGCCGCCGACATGACGTCCACGCAGGGCTGGCAGGCCGTGGACAACGAGCCGGCCAGCGCCTGGCCTGACCGGGCCGGGCCCGGCCCGGAGGCTCCGTACGGGGCGGACGGCCCGGTCGGCCGCGCCGGTACCGGCCCCCAGCAGTTCGGCACCGGCCAGATGGAGTCCTTCGGCGCGGGGCCCGACCAGCGCGTCACCACGGGCCCGCATCAGCCCTTCCGCGACGGGCCCGACCAGCCCTTCAGCACCGGGCCACTCGGCCGGGTCGACGACGACCTCGGTCCGCCACCCGGCCGCGACCCCGGCCAGCGCCCCGGCCCGGGCCGCGATCGCTCCGCGTCGGGCCCGGGCACCCGGCCCGGCCAGGTGCCGCCGCGCGGGACGGGCAGCCGCGGCCGCGGTTCCCGCGGCAAGGCGCGGTCCAAGAGAGCGGGCCGCAGCCGGATCCTGATCGCCAGCGCGGCGGCACTGGTCGTCCTCGTCGCCGGCGCGGCTTACCTGCTGTTCACCGGCGGCCACAAGCAGCCGTCCTCGTCCGCCGCCTCGGACGCCTCGCCGCGCCCGTCGCCGGATCCGTCGGCCAGTCCGACGCCGTCGCTGGGCCCGTGGGGGCACATCGAGTCACGGGCCCTGGACCCGACCCCGCTCAGCCTGGCCGAGCTGTTCCCGGGCCAGTTCGCCGACGGGACCGACACCTACACCAGGACCGCGGCCAAGGGGAAGGCGCGCTGCACCGCCGAACTCGTCGGCACCTCGCTGGTCGCGGCGGTCAACAAGGCCGGCTGCACCCAGGTGATGCGGGCCAGTTACCTGTCGGCCAAACCCAAGCTGATGGGCACGATCGGCGTGCTGAACCTAGTCACCGTGGCGGCGGCCGAGAAGGCCGGCAAGGCGGCGGGCCCGTCCGAGTTCATCACCCAGCTACCGGGCCCCACCAAGCCGACCAAGAACCTGACCAAGGGCACCGGCTTCGAGGCGGCCGAGGTCAAGGGCCACTATCTGGTCCTGGTCTGGGCCGAGTTCACGAACCTGAAGGCGCCCAAGGGCGCCGGGCAGCGGACCGAACTCGAGACGTTCATCAGCACGCTGATCCAGAAGACCGCGAACGTGAGCCTGGCCAACCGCCAGGTGACCGGCAGCCCTCCCCCCTGATCAGCCCAGCCCTAGTGTCCATGCACGCCAACATGTACATGCACCCCGGCATGTACATGCACCCCGGCATGTACGTATCCACTGCCTGACCTCGGCCGGTACCCGGCCACAGCAGGCAGATTGCGCAACATGCGTCACATACGGGGGAAAAGTGGCATCCGTGCTTATCCTGTAGATGCGCAGACACCAGGAAAGGCGCGGCGGTGCGTGACGAGTAGCGTGAGCCAGCCGGGCATGCTGTACCTGATCGTGAGCGGCGCCCCCGCGCCCGAGGGCCTTCCCGCTCTGATCCGGCGCTGCCAGGCCGCAGGCTGGCGGGTCCTTGTCTTCTCCACGCCGGGCGGCCTGCGGTTCGTTGATGCCGCCGAACTGGAGCGGCTGACCGGCGAACCCGTCCGTGCCGAGTACCGGATGCCGGGGACCGGCAAGAGCGTGCCGCCTGCCGGCGCCGTGCTCGCCTGCCCGCTGACGTTCAACAGCGTGAACAAGTTCGCGCACGGGCACGCGGACAATTTCGCGGTCGGGCTGCTGTGCGAGATGGTCGGCTACGGCGTCCCCGTGGTCGTCGTCCCGCACTGCAAACCGCAACTGGCCAGCCATCCGGCCTTCGCGGCGAGCCTGCTGACCCTGCGGGACATGGGAGTGCGGGTGCTGTTCGACCCGAACGCCCCTTACGACAGCAGACTTCCCCTTTGGGGCGATGTTCTGGCCTCACTCCCGGTCTGCGCCGTGCGAGAGTAATGTCATGGAATCGACCGGACGGCGGTTAGCCCGAGCGCGAAGACGGCGTGGCTTGTCGCAAGCCGCGCTCGCCGGTTTAGTCGGCCGGTCCGAGTCGTGGCTGTCGCAGGTCGAACGCGGCCGGCGCGGTGTCGACAGCCATGCCGTCCTGACCCGCCTGGCCGCGGTCCTGCGGGTCGACGTCGCCGAGATCAGCGCCACCGACAGCCCGTCCCGCGCCCCGGCGCCGTTCCCTTACGCGGCCGCGATCGAGCAGGCCATGATGGGCTATCCGGGCATAGCCGCCTCGATCGGCCAGCAGGACATCGGGCCCGGGCCGAGCGTGGCCCACCTGCGCGAGATGGCCCGCTCGGCCTACCGGGACTACCAGGCCACCCGCTACGAGGCGACCGGGCGCATCCTGCCCCGGCTCATCCGCGGCGTCGAGACGGCCAGCCGCGTACTCGGCTTAGCCGAGCCGGCCGTCTGCGAGACCCGCGCCTTGGCCTACGACACCGCCGCCGCGCTGCTGCGGCGCATCGGCGAGCCCGCGCTGGCGTGGACCGCCGCCGACCGCGCCATGGCGGCGGCCGAGTGCTCGGGCCAGCCGCTGGTCGCCGCCGTGGGCGCCTACCGGCTGTCCTACGTGTTCACGGCCCGGCGGCGCCCGCGTGAAGCCCTCGAACTGGCGATGACGGCGGCGCACGCGCTGGAACGGATCATGCGGTCCCCGTCGCCGGACCAGCTCAGCGTCTACGGCGGGCTGCACCTGGCCGGCGCGACCGCCGCGGCGGCCGACTACGACCGGCCCACGGTGGCGGCTCTCATCGCCAAGGCCGGCGCGGTCGCGGAGCGCCTGGGCGCGGACACGAACCTGATGGGAACCGCGTTCGGCCCGGTCAACGTCGCGATCCACACGATCTCGACCTCCCTGCGGGCCGGTGACGCGCGGACCGCGGTCGACATCGGGGAGTCCCTCGACACCTCCGCGATCCCCGCGGGCCTGGTCGGCCGGCGCACGCAGGTCCACATCGACCTGGCCTGCGCCTACGCCCTGCGGCGGCAGGACGCCGCGGCGGTGAACGTCCTGCTCGCCGCCGAGCACCTGAGTCGCCAGCTCGTCCGGTACGGCGAGCGCCCCAGAGAGGTGCTCACCGAACTGCTGCGGCGCGAGCACCGCCCCTCCACGCCGCAACTGCGGCCCCTGGCGCACCGCGTCGGGGTGATCTGACCCGCACCTTCGTGCGGGTCGGGCGCCCGCAGCGACGTCCCGGTCCTTTACCTTCACGTCCCTGCGCGCCACCCGCCCGCCGCGCCCTTAGGGTCGGCCACGTGACGGCCAGCCTGCCGCCCGGACCACCGGTCAACGACCCCGCCATCGCCGAGCGGATGCGGGCCATGGCCGCTGGCCTGACCGCCGCGGGGTTCACCGTGCACCTGCACAACACCAAGGGCGTGCTGGACATCACCGGGGTCTATCCCCGCCACGGCGGCCGGGACATCAAGGTCATCATCGACGAGGACGGCTACGCCGAGATCCGCTACTGGAACTCTCCCCAAGCCCCGCCCGACGAAGTAACCGGCCTCATCCGCGCCCTAACCCGCCAGATTCCATAATCAGGGGCGAATCGCCCGCATATGTTGCGAGCCATCAACCCTGATCATGGTTGCGCCATTCGACGGCGGCGCCGCCGCGGTCGTGCCGGCTACCCAGACCCGATCACCGGGCCGTGATCCGGGCGCCCGGTCACGACGACCGGGCCGGGGGCGCCGGACGGGCCCAGCGCTCCTCGTAAAGGCGCGCGCTGGGCGGGGTGCCGGGTAGCGGATCGGGCCCGGAGCGGCGCAGGCCGTCCAGGGTGATGGCCAGCAGCCGCTGCCGCACCGCGTGCTGCGGCGTGCCGGGCGCGGCCGGGCCCTGCCGCCCGAAGGTCTCGATCAGCCAGGCGATGTCCAGGGCCGTGACGTCGGGCCGCAGCGCGCCGTCGCGCTGGGCCCGGGTGACCAGCCGGTCGGCCAGCGCGCGGCCGCGCCTGCTGATCTCCCACATTTCCGGCGTGGTCTCGATCGACCCGGCCAGCGGGGCCAGCGCGCCCGTGCCCTGCGCGACGCAGGTGCGCACGAAGCCGGCCAGGCCCGCCCAGGGATCGGGGGCGGCGAGCGCGGCCTCGGCGGCCTCGATCGACTGCTCCATGGCCTGGGTGCACAGATGGCGCAGCAGGTCGGCCTTGCTGCCGTAGCGGCGGTAGAGGCTGCCCACGCCCACCCCGGCGCGGCCGGCGATCGCGGAGACCGTGGCGCTGGCGCCCTGGGCGGAGAACACCTCGCGGGCCGCGTCGAGCACGCGCCGGTCGTTACGCGCGGCCTCGGCCTGCCGTCCCCGGCCGGAGCGCTGCGCCGGGTAGGCCATGCCCAGCAGTATACGGTCTATCGGAGCATTTCGTTCCGGTAAGCTGGTCCGGTAGCGGAGCGTTTCGTTCCGGAAACAATCGTTTCGACCGCGGCAGCGCTCTCGAAATGGTTGTTTCGATCGCGGGCAGAAGGCGGGCCGGCCGCGCGCTGGGCCGGCCGCAGGCAGGTGGTGAGATTCGTGCGCGCCGTTGTGCTCTCCGAGTTCGGTCCGCCGCAGAACCTGGCCGTGGCCGAGGTGCCGGACCCGGTGCCGGGGCCCGGGCAGGCGCTGGTCGACGTCCACTTCGCGAGCATCACGTTCGTGGAGACCCAGGTGCGTGCGGGCCGCGCCCCGAACCCGGCCATGCTGCCGTCCCTGCCCGCGGTGCTCGGCAACGGGGTGGGCGGCGTGGTGGCGTCCGCGGGCGCGCAGGCCGATCCGGCGCTGGCCGGCCGCCAGGTGATCACCACGACCGGCGGGTCGGGCGGTTACGCGGAACGGGTCGCGGTCGACGCCGCGGGGCTGATCGAGATCCCGGCCGGGCTGGCCCTGGCCGACGCGGTCGCGCTGCTGGCCGACGGGCGCACCGCGGTCGCGCTGGTGCGCGCCGCGGACCTGCGGCCGGGCCAGACCGTGCTGGTCGAGGCCGCGGCGGGCGGCGTCGGCGGCCTGCTGGTGCAACTGGCCCGGGGCGCCGGCGCCCGCGTGCTGGCCGCCGCGGGCGGGCAGCGTAAGACCGCCGTGGCCCGCGACCTCGGCGCCGACGTGGCGGTGGACTACTCCGCCCCCGGCTGGGCGGGCGAGATAGCGGCGGCGGGCCCGGTTGACGTGGTGTTCGACGGGGTCGGCGGCGAGACCGGCGCCGCCGCGCTCGGGCTGGTACGCGAGGGCGGCCGGTTCTGCGGGTTCGGGATGGCCAGCGGGTCGTTCGCCGCGATCGACGCCGGCGAGACGGCCCGCCGCGGCATCACGGTGGTCCGGGGCGGGCCGCTGGGCGCGGAGCAGCAGCGCGACCTGACCCTGGCGGCGCTCGCGGAGGCCACCGCGGGCCGGCTGCACCCCGTCATCGGCCAGACCTTCCCGCTGGAGCGGGCCGGCGACGCCCACGCCGCCATCGCCGCCCGCGCCACCGTCGGCAAGACCCTGCTGCGCACCCGCGCCGCTCCGCCCGGGGGCGTCCCGTAGCCCGGCGCGCGGCTGGCACAATCTCTGGCATGCAGCGAACAGCCGTGGTTACCGGAGCAAGCAGCGGGATCGGAGCGGCCACCGCCGTGAAGCTGGCGCGGGCCGGATATCGCGTGGTGCTGGCCGCGCGCCGCACCGACCGCGTCGAAGCCGTGGCGGAGCAGATCAGGCAGGACGGCGGCCAGGCGCAGGCGCACACCATCGACGTCACCGACCGGCCGGCCGTGGACGCGCTGGCGCAGTCCCTGGACCGCTGCGACGTGTTCGTCAGCAACGCCGGCGGCGCCATCGGCGCGGACACGGTCGAGGGCTCGGACCCGGCGGACTGGCTGACCATGTACGAGGTCAACGTCCTCGGCACACTGCACATGACGCAGGCGCTGCTGCCCAAGCTCGTGGCGAGCGGGGACGGCACGATCGTGGTGCTCTCCTCCACGGCCGGCTTCGTCGCGTACGAGGGCGGCGGCGGGTACGTGGCGGCCAAGCACGGCGAGCACGCGATCGCCGCCACGCTGCGCCTCGAACTGTCCGGCCAGCCGGTCCGGGTCATCGAGATCGCGCCGGGCATGGTGAAGACCGGCGAGTTCGCGCTCAACCGCTTCCACGGCGACGCCGAGAAGGCCGCGGCCGTCTACGCGGGCGTCGCCGAACCGCTCACCGACGACGACGTGGCGGACGCGATCACCTGGACCGTGACCCGCCCCTCGCACGTGAACATCGACCTCATGGTCATGCGCCCGCGCGCCCAGGCCGCCCAGCACAAGGTCTACCGCGAACCCTGACCGCACCGGACGCCGCCGCGATCTTGACCAAGCAGACCGTGGGCACAAACCGCTGTGGGCACAGCGGTTTGTGCCCACAGTCAGGAATCCTGACCACCGTTACCGCCGTGTTGCGGCGCGATCAATCCTCACTTTTCCAGTTGACTTTATAGGGATTCACTCGGCACGATAGCGGCATGAGCCGCGGAGGTACCCCTATGCCCGGATTGCCGGGCTCCGGGTCCACATCCACCCTGATTCGAGAGACACACGACTCCCCCGCTGCCAGCACCAGCGGCGCCCCGCCGCCCGCTACGGCCGCGGGCGCGGCCCGCGGGCCACGGCGCCGGCGGGGCCTGCTGCGGCTGATCAGCCCGCTCGTGGTGCTGCTGCTCTGGCAGGGCGAAAGCGCCATCGGGCTGGTCTCCACCCAGAAGCTGCCGCCGCCGACCGAGATCTGGTCGACCGCGGTCAGCCTCGTCACCACCGACTCGCCCGCCTACGGCACGCTGCAAGGTGCCATGGCCGTGTCGCTGGAGCGGGTGGCGATCGGCTTCGCCCTGGGCGCGACGGCCGGGATCCTGCTGGCCCTCGTGACCGGGCTGAGCCGGGTCGGCGAGAACGCCGTGGACCCGCACATGCAGATGCTGCGCACGCTGCCGCTGTTCGGGCTGATCCCGGTGTTCATCGTGTGGTTCGGGATCGGGGAACTGCCCAAGATCCTGCTGATCACGATCGCGGCCACGATCCCGCTGTACCTCAACACGTTCGCGGGCATCCGCAGCGTCGACGGAAAACTGGCCGAGGTGGGACGCGTCCTGCACCTGCGCCGGGGCGAGCTGATCCGGCACGTCGTGCTGCCCGGCGCGCTGCCGCAGATGTTCGTCGGGCTGCGGCTGAGCCTGGGCGCCGCCTGGCTGGCCCTGGTCGTCGCCGAGCAGATCAACGCCAGCGCCGGGCTCGGCTACATGATCAACCAGGCCGAGCAGTTCGACCGGAACGACGTGATCTTCGTCTGCCTGCTCGTCTACTGCGTGCTCGGGCTGCTGACCGACGCCCTGGTCCGGTTGCTGGAGAGGAGGGCGCTGGCGTGGCGACGCGGCTTCCTGGAGCAGTGACCCCGCACGGAGCCACCACGGGGGCCACCAACGGGGTCACCAACGGGGTCACCAACGGGGTCACCACGGGGGTCACCAACGCGACCGGCCCGGCGGCCCGCGTCGCCGGGCTGTCCCGCTCGTTCGGCGACCGGCGCATCCTCGCCGGCCTCGACCTGGACATCGCGGCCGGCGAGTTCGTGGCCCTGATCGGGCGCAGTGGCTCGGGCAAGTCCACCCTGCTGCGCGCGCTGGCCGGGCTGGATCAGGACCTGACCGGCGAGCTAGCCGTGGACGGCCCGGTGGCCGTGGCGTTCCAGGAGCCGCGCCTGGTGCCGTGGAGGCGGGTCTGGGCCAACGTGAGCCTGGGGCTGCGGGTGCCCGACCAGCGGCAGGCCGCCCAGGATGCGCTGGCCGAGGTCGGCCTGGCCGAGCGCGCTGACGCCTGGCCGCTCACCCTGTCCGGCGGCGAGGCCCAGCGGGCGTCGCTGGCCCGGGCCCTGATCCGGCAGCCGCGGCTGCTGCTGCTCGACGAGCCGTTCGGCGCGCTGGACGCGCTGACCAGGATCGCGATGCACCGGCTGGTCCTGCGGCTGTGGGCGCATCACGAGCCAGCGGTGCTGCTGGTCACCCACGACGTGGACGAGGCGCTCGCCCTGGCCGACCGGGTGCTCGTGCTGGCCGGCGGGCGGATTACCTACAGCGGCCGCGTGACGCTGCCCCGGCCCCGCGACCGCGACCACCCTGACCTGACGAACCTGCGAACCCGGCTGCTCAGCGAGCTCGGGGTGACCCCGGAAGGAACTAAATGATCTCCAGAGGCACAGCCCGGATGGCCGCCTGCCTGCTCGCGGCGGGGGTCCTCGCCGCCGCGTGCGCCTCCTCGGCGTCCGACAGCGGCGGCACGTCGGCGGGCAGCAAGACGGTCAGCGCGGCCGACGTGGCCAAGGTGACGCTGCACGTGGGTGACCAGGCGGGAACGGGCGCGGAGGCCCTGCTCACCGCCGCGGGCCTGATCAGCAAGCTGCCGTTCAAGGTGGCCTGGTCCGACTTCACGTCCGGCCCGCCGATGCTGCAGGCCATGGGCTCGGGAGCGATCGACATCGGCGGGGTGGGCGACGCGCCGCCGGTCTTCGCCGCCGCGGCCGGCGAGAAGATCGCGGTCGTCGGCGCCCTGCAGGCCAACCCGCTGGG
The DNA here is from genome assembly GCA_036267555.1 of Streptosporangiaceae bacterium. GTDB lineage: Bacteria > Actinomycetota > Actinomycetes > Streptosporangiales > Streptosporangiaceae > JASHPR01. The sequence goes on from DATAVV010000154.1 coordinate 10,823, forward strand.
CGCGGCGGTGGTCGTGCCCAAGGGATCCCCGATAAAGTCGGTCGCCCAGTTGCGCGGCAAGAAGATCGCCGTGGCCGAGGGCAGCTCGGCCGACTACCACCTGCTGGCCGTGCTCAAGAAGGCCGGGCTGACGCCCAAGGACGTGACCCTGCAGTACCTGCAGCCCGCGCAGGCGCTGGCCGCGTTCTCCTCCGGCCACGTCGACGCGTGGGACATCTGGTCGCCCTACATCGAGCAGGTCACCGCGCAGGACGGGGCCCGGATCCTGGTCAACGGCACATCCATCGGCAACACCTACTCGTTCGAGGTGGCCTCACGCGCGGCTCTGGCCGACCCGGCCAAGGCGGCGGCGATCCGCGACTACATCAAGCTGGTCAACCAGGCCCACGCCTGGTCCAACTCCCACCAGCCGGCCTGGGCCACGGTCTGGGCCAAGGCCACCGGGCTGTCGGACGCCATCATGACCAAGGCCGCCGCCGACGACACCTCCAGCGCGGTGCCGATCGACGCGACCGTGGTCAAGTCCGAGCAGAACATCGCCGACGCGTTCTCGTCGGCCGGCCTGATCCCGGGCCAGGTTGACTTCGCCAACTTCTCCACCTCGCAGTACAACAGCCTCGTCGGAGGATCGTCGTGAGCCTGAGGTTCCACTGGTTCCTGCCCACGTCGGGCGACGGCCGGGCGATCATGGGGCGGGGGCACAGCCTGCCGCTGGGCAGTTCGGGCAACTCGCTCGCCACGCAGGCCGCGACAAACGGGTCGCGGGTGACCGGCGCGGCCGCGGCGGACCGGCCACCGGACCTGGCCTATCTCGGCCAGATCGCCCGGTCCGCCGAGCAGCTCGGCTTCGAGGCGGTGCTCACCCCGACCGGCACCTGGTGCGAGGACGCGTGGCTGGTGACCGCGGCGCTGATCAGCCAGACGCAGCGGCTGAAGTTCCTGGTCGCGTTCCGGCCCGGCCTGGTCTCGCCCACGCTGGCGGCGCAGATGGCCGCCACCTACCAGCGGATCTCCGGTGGCCGGCTGCTGCTCAACGTGGTCACCGGCGGTCAGGCCGACGAACAGGCCCGGTTCGGCGACTACCTGTCCCACGACCAGCGCTACGCCCGCACGGATGAGTTCCTGGCCATCGTGCGCGGCGCGTGGAGCGGCACGCCGTTCGACTTCGCCGGCGAGCACTACCAGGTCAAGGCCGCGACCGTGATGCGCCCGCCGGACCCGCCGCCCGGCGTCTACTTCGGCGGCTCGTCGGCCGCGGCCGGGCCCGTGGCCGCCCGCCACGTCGACGTCTACCTGACCTGGGGCGAGCCGCCGGCCCAGGTGGCGGAGAAGATCGCCTGGATCCGCGGCCTGGCCGAGGCCGAGGGCCGGGACATGCGGTTCGGGATCCGGCTGCACGTGATCACCCGGGACACGGAGGCCGAGGCCTGGGCCGAGGCCGGCCGGCTGCTGAGCTACCTGGATCCGCAAGAGATCGACTTCGCGCGGCGTACCCTGGCCAAGAGCGAATCGGTCGGGCAGGAGCGGATGCTGGCCCTGCACGCGGGCTACCAGGCCGGCGGGTCGGCCAGGGAACTCGAGGTCTACCCGCACCTGTGGGCCGGGGTCGGGCTGGTACGCGGCGGCGCGGGCACCGCGCTCGTCGGCAGCCACGAACAGGTCGCGGACCTGATCGAGGAGTACGCGGCGCTCGGCATCGACGAGTTCATCCTGTCCGGCTACCCGCACCTGGAAGAGGCCTACTGGTTCGGCGAGGGTGTGCTGCCCGAACTGCGCAGGCGCGGCGCGCTGACCGCGTCCGCGAACCGCGCCCGCGTGCCCGCGGGTGCCTGACCCCCGCATCGGGAGGGTGTCATGAGCTTTGTCGTCGTCGTCGGGAACCCCAAGCCGGCGTCGCGCACGCTGAACGTGGCGCAGGCCGCGGCCGCCGCGGTCACCCGCGCCGCCGCGCTGGACGGCGAGCCCCGGACGATCGACCTGGTCGTGCTCGCCCGGCACCTGCTGCTGCCCGAGCCCTCGCCCGCCGTGGAGGAGGCGCTCGACCAGGTGAAAGAGGCGGACCTGCTGCTCGTGGCCAGCCCCACCTACAAGGGCACGTACACCGGCCTGCTCAAGGTGTTCCTCGACCGGCTGCCGCACCAGGCGCTCAGCCAGGCCGTGGGCCTGCCGCTGATGATGATGGGCGTGCCGCAGCACGCGCCCGCGGTCGACGCCTACCTGAAGCCGCTGCTGATCGAGCTAGGGGCGGACGTGCCCGTGCCCGGCCTTGCGGTGCTGGAGTCCGATCTGGACCGGCTGGACGAGGTGCTGAACCCCTGGGCCCAGCGCGTGGCCGGCGCGCTCGGCGCCGGCGGCCGCCGCCCGGCGGCCCGGCCGGCTCACGCCGTCTGAGTGGCTGCCGCCTGAGTCACCGCTTACGCGGTCTGAGTGATCTTGCTCAGGCCGCGGGGATGGTCCGGGTCGAGCCCGAGCCGGCGCGACAGCGCCTCGGTCAGGAGCTGACCGGGCACGATCAGGCCCATCGGGGCCAGCCATTCCGGCAGCCGCGGGCCCGGCAGCGCGCGGGTGCACGCGTCGGCCAGGCGCTCGCCGCCGCCGATCCCGTAGGCGCGCGCCCCGGCCCCTGTCACGCGCCGCGCCAGGTCGACGGTGCCGTCCAGGGTCGGGCCCGAGTCGGCGGCCATGAGGATGGCCGGGGTCTGCGCGTCGACCACCGCGATCGGGCCGTGCAGCAGGTCCGCGTAGGACAGGCCCATCGCGTGCAGGTAGCACGCCTCCTTGAGCTTGAGCGCGAGTTCGAGCGCGGGCGCGTAGGCCAGCCCGCGGCCGGACACGACCACCCCGCGATCCCCGGCGAGTTCGTCGACGATCGGGCCGGTGTCCATCGGCCGGGCCAGCAGGGCCTCGACCTCGTCCGGGACCTGGCGCAACTCGGCCGGATCCACGTCGGCGCCGAGCCCGATGGCCAGCACGGCCAGCGCGGCTAGCTGCGTGGTGAACGTCTTGGTGGCCGGAACGGCGCGTTCCACCCCGGCCCGGGTGACGAGCGCGACATCGGCGGCCTCCGCGAGCGGCGACCCGGCCCCGTTGGTGATGGCCAGCGTCCGGGCGCCGCCGTCGCGAGCCCAGGCCAGCGTGGCCACGATCTCCTCGGTCTGGCCCGACTGGGACAGCGCGACCGCGAGCACCCCGGACAGGTCGACCCGGCTCCGGTAGGCGGTGGCGATCGACGGCGAGGCCAGCGTGGCCAGCCGGCCGGCCCGCGCCTGGATCAGGTAACTGCCGTAGACCGCGGCGTTGTCCGAGGTCCCCCGCGCGATCAGGAGCACCTGGCGGGTGTCGCGCGCGAGCGCCGCGACGTCGCCGACACGAGGCAGCAGCGCGTCGATCGTGGCCCGCAGCGCCGCCGGCTGCTCGGCGATCTCGGCCCGCATGTGCGTGGTCACCGCAGTCCTCCGTCCTCTCCAGCGCGACAGTACGCCAGTTCGCCGCCGATCCAGGTGGCCAGGGTGCGCAGATCGTCGTCCAGCCACGCCAGGTCCGCGGCGGCGCCGGCCTCGATCCGGCCCAGGTCGGGCCGGCCGATCAGGTCCGCGGGGATCCGGGTGGCCGCGGCGACGGCGGTGGCCAGCCCGACCCCGGCCGACACCAGGTTCGCCACGGCGGCGTCCATCCGCAGCGCCGACCCGGCCAGCGTCCCGTCCGCGCGCACCGGCGGCTCCCCGTCGCCGGGCGGCATCTCGATCGGCTCGCCGCCGAGCAGGTAACCGCCCGCGGGCATGCCCGCGCAGGCGGCCGCGTCCGTGACGACGAAGACCCGCCCCGGAGCCGCGTTAAAGGCCATGACGATTATCTCGGGCGCGACATGGCGCAGATCCGCGATCAGGCCGCTGGTGAGCCGGGGATCGGTCAGGGCCTGGCCGATCACGCCGGGTTCGCGGTGGCGCAGCGGGCGCTGCGCGTTGAACAGGTGGGTGACCATCCGCGCGCCGTGATCGGCCGCCTCGGTCACCTGCCGCGCGGTCGCGTCGGTGTGGCCGACGCTGACCAGGACCCCGGCCTCGGTCAGCCGGGTGATGGCGGCCATTGCCCCTTCGCGTTCGGGCGCCAGCGTGACCAGCCGCAGCGCGCCGCGGCCGGCCTCCAGCAGGCCGTCCACGGCCGCGGGAGCCGGGTCGGTAATCCAGGCCTCGTTGTGCGCGCCCTTGCGGGCCGGCGAGATGAACGGGCCCTCGACGTGCACGCCGAGCACCCGCGCCCCAACCGGCAAGTCCGGGATCAACGCGGCTGCACGGCGCAGTGCGTCGCCGAGCACGCCGAGCGGCGCGGTGATGAACGTCGGCACCAGGGCGGTCGTGCCGGTCTGCGGCAGGCTGGTCACGACCTTGGCCCAGCCGTCGGCGTCCGCGGTCTGGAACTCCTCGCCGTAGTAGCCGTTGACCTGGAGATCCACCAGCCCTGGCAGCAGCATGCCGGTGGCCAGCGCGACATCGGCGGCCCGCGGCGGCGGGCCGGGCGCGACGGCGGTCACCCGCGGGCCGGCCGTGACCACGTAGCCGGGCTCGAAGATCTGCCCCCCGGCATCGGCCGTGACCACCCGCGGCGCGGTGATCAGCACCTCTGGCGTGGTCAGCGGGTCACCCGGCCCTCACGTGGCCATCGCGTGCCGGGAGGCGGCCAGCATCGTCCGCATCTCGTTCGCGACCAGGCCGGGCCGCTCCATCATCGCCACGTGCCCGGTACGGGACAGCACCACCACCCGGCCGCCGCGGAACGCACGGGCCGCGAACGCGCCCATGGCCGGCCGGACCAGCCGGTCGTGGCTGCCGTGGATGACCAGGGTCGGGGCGGTCACCCGGGCCGCGTCGCGCCACAGCGAGCGCGGGCCACGGCGCACGTACTCGCCGACCAGGCCGCGGGCGGCGGCCAGCAGCGCCTCGCCGGCGTAGCCCAGTTCGTCGCGGCGGATGAGTTCCGCGACCTCCTCGGCGACGCGCATGGGGTGAGCCAGGCCCGGGTCGGCGTAGACGTCCCTGATCGCGACCGACGCCCGGCCCTCGGCGGGCAGCCGGGCCACCCGGCCCAGCAGCCAGGGGCCGAGCCCGGGCACGCACAGCAGGGTCAGCCGGGAGGGCAGGACGCGCGGCCGCAGGTCGGGCAGGGCCGGGGAGATCAGCGTGAGCGTGCGGACCAGGTCCGGCCGCCGCGCGGCCGCGCGGACGCAGACCGCGCCGCCCAGCGAGTTCCCGGCCAGGTGCACCGGCCAGTTCCCGCGCTTCTCGACCAGGTCGCACACCACGGCGGCCATGGCGCCGATGGAGTAGTCGCCGCTGGCCGGCACCGGCGAGAACCCGAAGCCGGGCAGGTCCAGGGCCTCGCAGGCCAGCCCGGGATCGCCCGGGTCGCCGGGCGCGGGCTTGCGCAGCAGGTCCATCAGGTCGGTCCAGTTGGTCGACGACCCGCCGAGTCCGTGCACGAACAGCGCGGGCTCGGCGCCCTCGGCCGCCGGGGCCGTGCGCACGAAGATCTCGGTGGCGCGGGCGCCTAGGCCGACCGACACCAACTCCCCTGGCCAGGGGGCGATCGGATCGGTCATGAACGAACACAATACCCGCAGATGCGGCTAATGCCTGTGCGGCGAACCCGGTCAGCTCGCCCGGCGGCGAGTTCCCTTGGACGCGGCCGGCTTCGAGGTGCCGGTCTTCGTCCCGCCGTCCTTGGCTTCGCCGTCCTTGGCGGCCGGCCTCCTCGAGCGGGACCTGGTGCTCTTGCCGCTCCCGGTATCCTCGGCGCCCTCGTCGTCCTTGGCCGCGCTGGAGCGCCCCGAGCGGGCCTTCGTGCCGCCGATGGCCCGGCGCGGGGCCTTGGCCTCCGCCGTGACCTCCCCGGCGGCCTGGCGGGGCCCCTGGGCCGCGGCCAGGCTGGCCTTGAGGGCATCGGCCAGGCTCGTGGGCTCGGCGCCGCCGCCCCCCTCGCCCTCGGGCTGGATCACCTCGCGCCCCTCGACCTTGGCGTTGACGAGTTCCTGGAGCGCCTCGCGGTAGCCGTCGTGATACTCGTCGGGGTCGAAGTCCACGGTCATCGACTCGATCAGGGACGCGG
>DATAVV010000155.1:0-10342 GCA_036267555.1 Streptosporangiaceae bacterium
GGCCAACGTCTCGGACCTGCAGTGGGTGATCAGCGCGTACGCGCTCACGTTCGCCAGCCTGATGCTGGCGTTCGGCCAGGTGTCCGACGAGTTCGGCCGCAAGCGGGTCATGCTGATCGGCGCCGGGATCTTCTGCGCGGGATCGGTCATGTCGGCGCTGGCCACGAACATCGCGCTGCTGATCGCCGGGCGGGCCGTGATGGGGATCGGCGCCGCGGCCAGCGAGCCCGGCACCCTGTCGATGCTGCGCCACCTGTACCCCGAGGAGCGGACCCGCAACTGGGCCCTGGGCGTGTGGGCCGCCGTGACCGGGCTGGGCCTCGCCCTCGGCCCGGTGATCGGCGGCGCGATCATGGGCGTCTGGACCTCGATCGGCGGGGCCCCGCCGGCCGCGGCCAAGGGGATCGCGCCCCTGCCCAACCCCGACGCCTGGCGCGGGATCTTCTGGTTCAACGTAATCTTCGGCCTGGCCGCGCTGATCGCCGCGATGATCGTGCTGCCGGAGAATGCCGATCCGGACGCGCACCGGGTCGACATCCCCGGGTTCATCTTTGGCGCGGCCGCGCTGAGCTCGCTGATCTACGCCGTGATCGACGCCGAGTCCTCCGGCTACGGCTCCCCGCACGTGGTGCTGCTGCTGTGCGTGGCCGTGGTCATGGGCGCCGGGTTCTTCTGGTGGGAAAAACGGGCTGCCCATCCGCTGCTCGACCTCAAGTACCTGCGCGTCCCGCGGTTCCTGACCGCCAACGTGGTCGCGTTCTGCGCGTACTTCGCGACGTTCGCGGTGTTCTTCTTCACCGCCCTGTACCTGGAAGAGGTCGTCGGCAAGAGCGGCTACCAGATCGCCCTCGTCTTCCTGCCGATGACCGTGCTGATGATCGCGTCGGCGCTGCTGGCCGGGCGCTGGACCAGCGCGGCCGGGCCGCGATTGTCGATCTCCCTGGGCTGTCTGCTGTTCGGTGTCGGCCTGCTGCTGACCACCCTGGTGCTCAGCCCGAACCCGGGCTACGCCCCGCTCGCCCTGGCTCTGGCCCTGACCGGCATCGGAATCGGCGCGACGGTCGTGCCCGTCACCTCCTCGGCGCTGTCCGCGGTGCCCCCGGAGCGCTCGGGCATGGCGGCCTCGGCCGCGAACACCAGCCGCGAGATCGGCGCCGTGATGGGCGCGGCGGTGCTGGGCGCGCTGGTGAACTCCCAGTTGCGGTCGAGCCTGGTCGGCAGCCTGAAGCACCTGGGCATTCCGGACAGCTTCCAGTCGATCGTGATCAACGCGATCGAGACCGGCGGCGTCCCGTCCAGCGGCAACGCCAAGGGCGCGGGCGGAGCGCAGGCCGCGGGCCAGGGCTCGCTCGTGCAGAAGGTGATTCACGCCGCGTACGACGCGTTCTACTCCGGGCTGCACGCGGCGCTGCTGCTGTCGGCCATCCTGGTGCTGGCCGCGGGCGTGTTCGCGTTCTTTTACCTGCACGGGCGGCGCGGCGAGGCCGAGGCGTCCTGACGCTCAGCCGGCCGCCAGGCTGGCTCGCAGGGCCAGCACGCGCTGCAGCGCGGCCGTGTACGCGGGCTTGCCCAGCGCGCCGTCGTGGTAGCCGGCCTCCAGGCCGGCGGCGGCCTGCTCGCCCTCGTGCACGTTGCGCTGGGAGGCCAGCAGGAGGTCCATGCCGGCCTCGGCCGCCAGCAGCGCCCGGTTGCTGACCGGCCCGTACGGCCGCAGCGCTCCGGCCTCGAGCGCGTCGGTGATCGTTACTCCCCCGAACCGGAGCCGCTGGCGCAGTTCGCCGCCGACGATCGTGGATGACAGTCCCGCGGGCCGGTGCGGGTCGAGGGCCGGGTACACCGCCCACGACACCATGACCAGCTTGACCCCGGCCGCGATCGCGTCGTAGTAGGGCAGCTCGTCGGTGTTCCTGATCGTGGCGAGCGGCACGTTCAGGGTGACGGGCTGCTCGTCGGTGTCCTGCTGCCGGGCGGCCGTGCCCAGGCCGGGGAAGTGCTTGGCCGTGGCCGCGACCCCGGCGCGCTGCTGGGCGGTGATGAAGTCGGCGCCGAGCCGGGCGACCACGGACGGGTTCGTGCTGTAGGACCGGCCGAACTGCTCGTCGAAGTCGTCCGGCTGACGGTACACGTCGATCACCGGCGCCAGGTTGACGGTCAAGCCCATGCCGCGCAGGTTGCTCGCCGCGGTCGTGCCCGCGTTCGCCGCCTGGGCCGGCGGGTCCGCGGAGTCGCCGATCTGCTGCTCCGACAGCAGCGGCGGGCCGGGTACGCGGCGGATTTCCCCGCCCTCCTGGTCGGTCATCAGCAGCAGCGGCTCGTGCACCGGGTTCTGCGGGCTGTCGCTCGCCTGGTCCAGCTCCACGATGACCTTGGCCAACTGCGCCGAGCTTGAGACGTTCTGGCTGAAGAAGATCACGCCTGCGGCCTCACCGTGCCTGATGAGCTGGAGCAGCGAGCTGGGCGGCTTGAGGCCGCCGTAGCTGTAGATCACCCGCTGGCCGGCCAGTTGCGCCGGCGAGAGCGGGGGCAGCGTGTCGCTCGTCCGGTGGCCGGACGGCCGGGGCGAGGACGAGTTCGCGGTCGACGGCGCCGCCGCCGGGGCGGGCACGGCGTGGCGCAGCCAGAGCGGGAAGCTCCCGGTGGCCGCGCTCGAGGTGAGCGCGATCACCAGGGCCACGACCAGGATCGCGCCCGCGATCCTGAGCCGCGATGGCGAAATGCGCAACGGCCTGCCTCTCCGCATGCCCGCCGCCCCGGCCGGGCCTAGTAGTCGGTCGGTGATTGCCGTGTTACGTGGAGCTAACGCTGTTGGCACGGCCCGCTCATCCCGTCACTTGCAATTCCAGGACGACGATGAACCGGTTCGGGTTGTACCAGACTGCCCGGCGGCCCCGTGGCACCGGGGTACCGGGACCCGTGGCACCGGGGTCGTCATGGCCACTCGGTAGGCTCGCAGATCATGCGGATCCTTGTTCTCGGCGGCACGTCATTCGTGGGCCGTGCCATCGTGGAGGACGCCCTGCGCACCGGAGCCGAAGTGACCTTGTTCGGCCGCGGCAAGACGGGCGCCGACCTGTTCCCCGAGGTTGCCCGGCTCGTCGGTGAAAGGGACACAGGCGACTACGGAGCGCTTGGTGATGGCCGGTGGGATGCGGTCGTGGATGTCAGCGGCTATGTTCCCCGTCACGTCCAGCAGGCGATGGACGCTCTTGGCGATCGGGCCGCGCGGTACCTGTTCATCTCCAGCCACGCGGTGTACGAGCACGAAGCGCTGGAGCCGGGCTCGACCGAGGATGCTCCTCGCCGTCGGCCGGTGCGGGACACCGAGGAACTCGACGACCGCACCTACGGCCCGCTGAAGGTCGCATGCGAGGACGATGTGGTGGCGCGCTACGGCTCGCGGGCGACAATCGTGCGGCCAGGGAAGGTCGCCGGGCCGCATGACTGGCAGGACGGGCTCACGTACTGGGTGCGCCGTGCCGCCCGCGGCGGACCAGTGGCGGTGCCCGCCGACCCGGCGCAGCCGGTCCAGATCATCGACTCGCGTGACCTGGCACGCCTGGTTGTGCGGCTGCTCGCTGACGATCGCCCGGGGGCGTTCCACGCGGTCGGCCCGGCCGAGCCGGTCACACTGGCCGGTCTCATCGAGACCTGCGCGCGGGTGGCGGGAACCCAGGTTCAGATCGTCCAGGTACCCCTCGACCGGGCGTCGCAGCCGTTCCCGCTGGTGAAAGCGAACTGGCCGTCACAGCAGCGCAGCCCGGCACGGGCCAGGGCCGCAGGCATGCCCGCGACTGCGCTGGAGGTAACGGCGGCCGACGTTCTGGCCTGGGATCGTCAGCGGGGCATGCCGCCGCTGACGCGCGGTTTCACCCCCGAAGAGGAACAGGCGCTGCTCACGGCGTAGGGCCACGACCTGCTCTCCCCGGGCCCGGCGGCCTTGTGGAACGGTATAGCGGCTTGCGATATAGCGGGGCACGGTATAGCGTGATCCCGCACAAGGCAACTCGGCCGCTGGAGGGTGTTGTGACGGACAGACTGGATCGCTGGGCGGATCCGCCGTTGCTGGTGCTGGCCAGCCTGGCCGGCGGGCCGAAGCATGGCTATGCCATCACCCAGGACGTGGCGCAGACCATGGGGGTGCGGCTGTCCGCCGGCACTCTGTACGCGGTGATCTCCAGGCTTGAGTCTCGCGGGCTGATCGAGCCGCTGGAATCGGAGGACCGGCGCCGGCCCTACCGGATCACCGGGGCGGGGGCCCAGGCGCTGGCCGAGCAGTCCCAGCGGATGCAGCAGGTGGCCGGCGTGGCGTGCGCGCGGCTGCAGGCTCAACTGGGCGGGGCCGGGGCATGAGCGCCACGCCGATGCCGCGGCCACGGGGGTCGTGGGCCGGGGCGGTGGCCTGCGGGTCCCTGCACCTGTACCCGGCGGCCTGGCGGGCCCGCTACGGGGACGAGGTCCGCGCGCTGATTGAGGACTCCGGCGCCGACCTGCGCACGATCGCCAGCCTGGCATGGCAGGCGATGCTCGCGCGGATCTGGCCACCCCGCCACCTGTACGACCCGCCCGCGCGGATGCGGGCCAGCCTGGCCACGGTCGCAGTGACGTGGACGGTGCTGGTCGGCCTGGCCGCAGTGTTCGCCTCATTCACCCAGGCCCAGCCGTGGCTGCTGCACAACCTCACCGGGCCGCGGCATCTGGTCATCCAGTGGTCTTACTGGGTGCTCGACGCGGCCGTTGGCGCCTCATTGCTCGCTGTCGCCGCCGGCGGCCTGCCGCTGTGGCTGCGGATGCTGCGCCGGGCCCGCCGCCAGCGCCGCCGGCGTGAGATCGCCTGGCTGCTGGGACCGGCCGTGGTGCCGGTCGTCTACCTCGGCGTGGCCTCCGTGATCCTCAGCCTGGGCCGCTCGCCCGGCCTCGTGCCCATCCAGCCGCCCTTTGTGCGCACGACAACGTCGTTCATCAACCTGGCGAACGACAACGTCGGTCCCTGGTGGCTGATGGCGCTGGGATTCGCCGCCGGCCTGCTTGCCGCTGCCGGTCCCGGCCTGGCGCTGCAGAGCCTGCGTCCCGGCGGGCCGGGCGTCACTCTGGCTGCCCGGGCCGCTGGCCTCGCCGTGGCGGCGATGGGCCTCGCCGGTGCGGCCAGCATCGTCGCCGCGGTGGCCCTGCATACGTGGGGACTTGCCCCCTACCGGCAAAGCGGGCCTTTCGCGGTCTACCTGCTGCTGTTCCTGGCCGCTATCGCTGCCGCCGCTACCAGCGCCACACGGGGGATCAGAGCCGCCCGGCTGCCTGCTGCCGCTTAGACCTGCTGGCCTGATTCTGCCTGCCGCGGCCATGGCCGCGGGCTTCCTGGCCGACTGACTGCCGGACCGCAGTGGCTGGCTCATGCCCGCATGCCGCCAGCCATGGCAACCGGGCCGGACTTCCACGAACGGAGAGCACATGAGGGACACGACTGTCGAAGTGAGCGGGCTGCGCAAGCGGTTCGGACCGACGGTGGCGCTGGACGGGATGACGTTCGCCGTCTCGCCCGGTCAGATCACCGGCTTCATCGGCCCGAACGGGGCGGGGAAGTCGACCACGATGCGGGTGATCCTCGGCCTGGACGCCCCCGACGCGGGGCACGTGCTGATCGGCGGCCGGCCCTATGTCAGCCTGCGGGACCCGCTGACCCAGGTGGGGGCGCTGCTGGACGCCGCGGCGCTGCAGCCGAGCCGGACCGCCCGCAACCACCTGCTGTGGCTGGCTCACTCCCAGGGCCTGGGCGCCCGCCGCGTGGATGAGGTCATCGCGCTGGCCGGGCTGGAGACCGCGGCGCGGCGGAAGGCGGGCGGCTACTCGCTGGGCATGCGGCAGCGGCTGGGGATCGCCGCGGCGCTGCTCGGTGACCCGCCAGTGCTGATGTTCGACGAGCCGTTCAACGGCATGGATCCCGAGGGCATCGTGTGGATGCGCGGCTTCCTGGCCTCGCTGGCCGCGGAGGGCCGGGCGGTGCTGGTGTCCAGCCACCTGATGAGCGAACTGCAGGATACAGCCGGCCACGTGGTGATCGTCGGCCGCGGCAAGGTCATCGCCGACACCAGCGTCGCGGACCTGCTCGCGTCGGTGTCCGGGGACCGGGTCCTGCTGCGGGCCGCCGCGGGCACCCAGGCGGCGGCCGTGCTGGCGCGCGCCGGGGCGACCGTGGCCGTCACCGGCCCGGACGTGCTCGTGATCTCCGGCCTGCCTGCCGAACGGGTCGTGGCGCTTCTGTCGGAAAGCTCCGTCCCGTTCTCCGAGGTGACCGCCCACCGGGCGACGCTGGAGGAGGCCTACATGGAGCTCACCAAGGACGCGGTCGAGTACCAGTCCGGGGGCCCGGCCGGGCTGGCCGGGCAGGCGGCGTCATGACCACGATCACGCCCTCCCGGCCGACGGTCCCGCCGGCCCGGGCCGGCTTCGCGCACCTGCTGCACGCCGAGTGGACCAAGTTCAGGACCGTTCGCGGGTGGGTCATCGCCGCCGGAATCGCGGTGCTGGTGACCGTCCTGCTCGGCCTGTTTCAAGGGAGTCACAGCCAGGTGGCACCCTGCACCACGGGCCCGAACGGCCGGGCGTGTCGTTATGTCATCCCGACCGGTCCCGGCGGCGAGTCGGTGACCGACACCTTCTACTTCGTGCACCGCCCGCTGGCCGGCGACGGCACCATGACGGTGCGGGTGACCTCGCTGACCGAGGTGGCCGAAAGCAGCCAGACCCTGCAGGGACGGCCGGTCAGCACCAAGCCCGCGGTAGTGCCGTGGTCGAAGGCCGGGCTGATCATCACCGCGGGCGCCGGCCAGGGCTCGGCCTACGCGGCGGTCCTGGTTACCGGCGGCCACGGCACCCGGATGCAGTGGAACTACACCGGCGACACCACGGGCCTGGCGGGCCGGGTGTCCGCGGCGTCGCCGCGCTGGCTGCGCCTGGCCCGCGCCGGTGACGTCATCACCGGCTACGACTCCGCGGACGGCACGAGCTGGACCAAGATCGGCACCGTCACCCTGCCGGGGCTGGCGCCGACGGTACAGGCCGGCCTGTTCGCCACCTCCCCGGGATACCTGCAGCGGACCAGCCAGCAAGTCACCAGCGCATCCGGGACCGCTGCCGCCACCGACACCACCGCCACCTTCGACCGCGTCGGCCTGCGAGGCGGCTGGCCCGGCAGCTCCTGGACCGGCACCTGGGTCAACGGCGGCCCGGACTCCCCGTACGTAACGGGGCATGAGGCCGGATACCGCCAGGCCAGCGGCGCCTTCACCGTCACCGGCTCCGGGGACATAGCGCCAGACGTGACCGACGGCGTGCCCATCGATGTGCTGCTCGCGGGCCTGTTCCTCGCGCTGATCGCGGTGCTGGTGGTCGGCGCGCAGTTCATGACCGCCGAATACCGGCGGGGCCTGATCCGCGCCACGCTCGCCGCCAGCCCGCGCCGCGGCCGGACCCTGGCCGCCAAGGCCATCGTCCTCGGTGCTGTCACCTTCGCCGCCGGCCTGGCCGGCACGGCAGCCGCGGTCTTGATCGGGACCCCGCTGCTGCGTGCCAGCGGTAACCCCGTCTACCCGGCGACGGCGCTCACCGAGGTACGGGCCATCGCCGGGACCGCGGCGCTGGTCGCCGTCTTCGCCGTCCTCGCCCTCGCCGTGGGAGCCATCCTGCGGCACGGCGCCGGGGCGGTCACCGTTGTCATCACCGCGGTCATCCTGCCCTACCTGCTGACCGCCGCCATCCCCGTCCTGCCCGCAGGCGCCGCGGACTGGGTGCTACGGGTCACCCCGGCCGCCGGCTTCGCCATCAGGCAGGTCATCCCGGCCTACCCCCAGGTGGCGGCCAGCTACACGCCGTCCAACGGCTACTTCCCGCTCGCGCCCTGGGCCGGCTTCGCGGTGAGCTGCGCCTGGGCCGCACTCGCCCTGGCCCTGGCCGCCTATCTCCTGCGCAGGAGGGACGCGTGAGGGAATCTCTGCACGCCGAATGGACGAAACTGCGGACTCTCGCGAGCAACTTCTGGCTGCTGCTCGCCGCCGCCGCGCTGACCGTCGCCGTCAGCGCTGCGACGGCCGCGGCCGTCCGGTGTCCCTCCGGGGGCTGCGCCGACGACCCGGCCAAGATCAGCCTGACCGGGATCTACCTCGGCCAGGCCGTCGTCGCGGTCCTGGCCGTGCTGGCCGTCAGCGGCGAGTACGGCACCGGCATGATCCGCGTCACCCTGACCGCGATGCCCCGCCGAGTCACCGTGCTGGCCGCCAAGGCAGCCGTCCTCACCGGCCTGGTTCTGGTCACCGGGGCGATCGCCGCCTTCGCCTCGCTGCTGGCCGGGGGGTTCATCCTGCCCGGCCACGGCATCGGCCCGTCCCACGGCTACCCCGCCATCTCCGCCGGTGACGGGCCGGTGCTCCGCGCCGCGTTCGGGTCAGTGCTATACCTCGCGCTGATCGCCCTGCTCAGCCTCGGCGCCGCCACCGCCCTGCGGGAAGCCGCCGCCGCCATCGGCGCCGTCCTCGGGCTGCTCTACGTCCTCCCGATCATCGCCGTCTTCAGCGGCAACGCGACCATATCGCGGCACCTCGAGCAGATCGCACCGATGACGGCCGGGCTGGCCATCCAGGCCACCACCCGCCTGAATACCCTGCCCATCAGCCCCTGGGCCGGACTCGGCGTGCTCGCCGCCTGGGCCGCCGGCGCACTGCTGCTCGGCGGACTGCTGCTCCGGGTGCGTGACGCATGAATCACGCCCGGACTCGAATGCACGATTGTGGCGATGACCAGGGCCGGCACGTAGCGGCATGGGGCCATGACGGGTTCGCCCGGCTGCTGCGGGCCGAGTTCACCAAGTTCCGCACGGTCCGGGCCTGGGTGATCGGGCTCTGCGCGGCCGCGATCGTGTTTGTGCTGCTGTCGTTCCTCAGCGCCTTCGAAAGCCGCGCGCCTGTCCCCGCCGTACCCGTCGGCCCCGGCGGTGAAGCCGTCTCCGACACCTACATGTTCGTGCACCGGACGCTCGCCGGCGACGGCACCCTCACGGCCAGGGTTATGTCGCTTTCGGGAGCGCACACCTCGCCTTCGCCGACCTCGGGCAACGCCTCCGGAACGTCTTCAAAGGGTCAGCTAGGCGCGCGACTGCGCCCTGGGCTGGCACCGTGGGCCAAAGCGGGAATCATCCTCGAACCGGACACGAACCAGGGAACCGCCTATGCAGCCGTGATGGTCACCGGCTCCCATGGTGTCCAGATGCAGTACAACTACACCCACGACAGCCCCGGACTCGCCGGCGCCGGCGGGCCGTCCTCCCCCCGGTGCCTGCGGCTCACCCGAGCCGGAGACGTCATCACCGGCTATGACTCCGCCGACGGCGGCCACTGGACCGAGATCGGTACCGCCCGCCTGACCGGCCTTCCCCGCACGGTCCAGATCGGGCTGTTCGTTGCCTCCCCGGTGTATTTCGCTGCCGGGGCCGGTGTTGGGACCCCCAGCGTCGCCACCGCCAGCTTCGACGAGGTCTCTGCTCAAGGTGACCTTCCCCGCCGCTCCTGGGCCGGAGATACGATCGCCGGTTTCTACCCCTACCTGCCGTCAGCTTCCACCTGGAAACAGGCATCCGCCGACACGTTAACCGTCAGCGGGTCAGGCGACATCGCGCCGCTCGTGGGGGACGTCATCTCCGCCCAGTGGGCAGGCGCGAGCATCGTCAACGGGACAATCGTCGCGCTCCTCGTCCTAATCGTGCTCGCCACCTTGTTCGCCACCTCCGAGTACCGCCGCGGGCTCATCCGCACCACCTTCGCCGCCAGCCCGCACCGCGGCCGCGTCCTGGCCGCCAAGGCCGTCGTCGCCGGATCGCTGGCCTTCGCCGCCGGAGCCATCGCAACCGCGGTCGCCGAAGTGATCACCCGCCACGTCCTGGCCGCCAACGGGAGCTATCTCTTCCGGCAAAGCGGGGCTGACCTGGCCCGGGTCATCATCGGCACCGGACTCTTCCTGGGGCTCGCCGCGGCACTGGCCGTTGCACTCGGCATGATGCTGCGGCCAAGCGCCCCGGCGGTCGCCGCCGGCATCGCGCTCCTCGTGCTGCCGGGCGTTCTCGGCTCTCAATCCGGGAACTGGCTGATGCGGTTCACCCCGACCGCGGCGTTCGCCATCCAGGCCACCCTGCCCCGCTCCAACCTGGTAACCAGCGCCTACACACCACCCAACGGCTACTTCCCGATCGGTCCCTGGGCCGGCCTCGCCGTCCTCGCCGCCTACACCGCGGCGACCCTGGGCGCAGCCACGTGGCTCCTCCGCCGCCGAAACGCCTGAACGCGACGGGCACCCCTTCAGG